>NZ_CP187527.1:1507489-1808987 GCF_049852175.1 Xylanimonas sp. McL0601 | reverse complement strand
CACTCGGCGGGCATGCGGGGGTTGACCAGCCGCCAGCCGAGCGTCGTCGAGACGGCCGTGACGTCGCCGTGGGGGTAGGCGCGGTCGGGCTTGGGCAGCACCCAGGGGGCGCGGCTCATGGACTCGACGCCGCCGGTGAGCACGAGGTCGGCGTCGCCGGTCTCGATCGCCCGCGAGCCCATCATCGCGGCATCGAGCGAGGAGCCGCACAGCCGGTTCACCGTGGTCCCGGGCACCGAGACGGGCAAACCGGCGAGAAGGGACGCCATGCGGGCGACGTTGCGGTTCTCCTCGCCGGCGCCGTTCGCGTTGCCCCACACGACGTCGTCGATGCGGCCCGGGGCGAGCGCCGGGTTCCGCTCGAGCAGCGCCGCCATCACGTGCGCGGCGAGGTCGTCGGGGCGTACGCCCGCCAGCGCACCACCGAGCTTGCCGAACGGGGTTCGGACGGCGTCGTACACGTAGGCGTCGCGCATCGTCGTCACCGGACCCGAGCCAGGTCGGCCTCGATGGCCGCGGCGGCCTTGAGCAGCGAGGGCAGGACGTGCTCGAGCAGCTCGCCGACCTCGCCACGCCGGACGGGCGCCGAGACGTTCACTGCGGCGACGACGCGCCCCGTGCCGTCGCGCAACGGTGCCGCGACCGAGCGCAGGCCGTCCTCGAGCTCCTGGTCCACCAGGACCCAGCCCTGGTCGCGGACCTGGCCGAGCGCGGCGCGCAGCGCGTGCGGGTCGGTGATCGTCCGCGAGGTCAGCGCTTCCAGCGGGGTGGCCTCGAGGTACGCGTCGAGCGCCGCGCCGTCCGCGTCGGCGAGCAGGCACCGGCCCATCGACGTCGCGTACGCGGGGAACCGCGTGCCCACGTGGATGGCGGCGCTCATGATCCGCCGGGTCGCGACCCGGGCGACGTAGACGATGTCCGGCCCGCTCAGCACGGCGACCGACGTCGACTCCCCGACGTCGTGCGAGAGCCGCTGCAGGTGCGGCGTCGCGATCTCGGGGAGCGAGAGGCCGGACAGGTAGGCATACCCGAGGTCGAGGATCGAGGGCAGCAGCCGGAACTCCCGCCCGTCGGAGCCCACGTACCCGAGCTCGACGAGGGTGTGCAGGAACCGCCGCGCCGACGCGCGCGAGAGCCCGGTCTCGCGGGCGACCTCGCTGAGCGTCAGCGCCGGGCGCTCGGCCCCGAACGCCCGGATCACCGCCAGGCCGCGCTCCAGCGACTGGACGAACTCGCCCGCGTGAGCGATGTGGTTGGCCCCGGCAGCCCCGCCGGGTCGAGGCTCCGTCATCCCGCGCTCCGTCGGGTTGCCGTGGGTGACCACCTACCGAACATGTGTGCTCACAGAGAACGTAGCCACGGTCACTCGGCCGCGTCAACGACAAGCCCTCTCCCTTTCGGCGTCGCATTTGCTCGCGGTTCGGCGCGCAGAACGCCAGCAGGTGCGACGTCGAAAGGTGGGACACTCGGGTCTGTGCGCATCACGGCCAAGATCGACTACGCCGTCCGGCTCTGCGTCGAGCTCGCGTCCCGGTACGACGACGGCTCGTACGCCAAGTCGGACGAGCTCGCGGCGGCGCAGCAGATCCCGGTGAGCTACGTGCTCGGCATCCTCAACACGCTCAAGCAGACCGGGCTGGTCGAGACCCGGCGCGGCGCCGACGGCGGCGCCCGCCTTGCCGCTCCCCCGGCCGAGATCGCCGTGGCCGACGTGATCCGCGCGATCGACGGCCCGCTCGCCAGCGTCGGCGGCCGGCACGTCGAGGACGTCGCCTACCCGGGCGCCTCGGCGCCGGTGCGGGATGTGTGGGTCGCGCTGCGCGTCGCGATGCGCTCGGTGCTCGACGTCGTCACGCTGGCGGACGTCCTCGCCGGTGAGCTCCCGGCGCCCGTGGGCGCACTGCTCGCCGCCGACGACGCATGGCGCACGCGCCCGAACCGCCGGGACGTCGTGCGCGCGGCAGCGCGCGCCGCCGACTGAGCCCTCCCCGCGCGACTCTCCCCCGAAGGCACCCCGCGGGTGCCTGGCTGGCTCAGACCGCCCGGCCGCTGCCCACCGGGACGCGCTCTGCCGCCGCGACGACGCGTCGCGGTCGGCAGCGCCGCCTTGATGTTCAATACCAGCGGCGATGACAACAGAGCCACCGGCGTCGAAGCATTGTCGCTGAACTCCTCTGGTTTCTGGAACACGGCCGTCGGCGACCAGGCCCTGTTCTCCAACTCCGGCCCCGCTCCCGGTTCAGGGGACATCCTCGGCGTCGGAAATACCGCAACCGGCCACATGGCCTTGTTCTCCAACACCACCGGCCACGGCAACGTCGCCCATGGCATCCAGGCCCTGTCCTCCAACACCACCGCCAGCAACGGCACCGCGCTGGGCAACTCGGCGCTGTTCAGCAATACCACCGGGCAAAGCAATACGGCGTGCGGTGTGCATGCGTTGGTCCTCAATACCACTGGCGAGAGGAACACCGCCCTCGGCAGGTTGGCTTTGTCCAGCATCGTGACAGGCAGCGGGAACACTGCTGTCGGTGTGGACGCTGGTGCGTTCGCGGACGCGACATCGGGCACCTTCATCGGTGAAGGTGCCGGCGCCTTCTTCCCGGTCAGGAACAGCGCTGCCCTCGGCTCTGCCGCCAACGTCACCGCCGATAATCAGGTGCGCATCGGCGACACCCTCGTGACTTCTATCGGCGGCCAGGTCAACTTCACACCCTTCTCGGACAGAAGGTAAAAGAAGAACGTCAGCGAGAATGTTCCGGGCCTGGCATTCATCGAGAAGCTTCGCCCCATCACCTATACCGTGGACGTGGAAGGCCTTGACGCAAGGCTCAAGGCATTGCGCCCGCAGCGGCGCGCCTCTGCGACTCCGCCCGCAAGCGCTGCACCTGTTCGAAACCTGCATGGCGAAGTGCGTGCTTCAGTTCTGCTTCCGGTCGAGGAACTCCAGGCGAGGGTCGACACGATCGAAGAACGCAGAGCCAAGGAGGACAAGGCAAGGATCGTGTACACCGGCTTCGTTGCCCAGGAGGTCGAGCGGGCCGCCAAGGAGCTGAACTATCCCTTCAGCGGGGTGGACGCACCGAAGAACGAGAGCGACTTCTACGGTCTGCGCTATGCGGAGTTCCTCGTGCCGCTGGTCAAGGCAGTACAGGAGCTGCATGCAGAGAACGCACGACTGAAGGGGGACCTGCGTGCGCTGAGAGAGCAGGTTGACAAGGTCACGAGAGAAGGGCGCTAGTCGCTACCCGGCCCCGATCGAGGCCAGCAGCTCGGGAGTGAGGAACGCCGTGTGCGTCCCGGCCGAGCCGGCGGCCCACGCCCCCGCGATCGAGCCGGCGCGCCCCGCCGCGGCATAGCCGTCGCCGGCGAGCAGCCGGGCCAGGAACGCCGCCGCGTAGGAGTCTCCGGCGCCGTTCGAGTCGACGACAGGTCGGTCCGGGAAGGTCACGGGTGGCACCCGCACCGGCGCCTCGCCCCGGGGGTAGATCGTCGAGCCACGCGCCCCGTGCGTGATGACGACGACACGGGCGCGCCCGTCGGCGAAGATCGCGTGCGCGGCCGCATCCGCGGCACCGCCTGCGGCGTCGTCGGGGTGGTCCGCGAGGTGGGCTGACGACAGGAACACCAGGTCCGCGGTGAGCGCGAACTCCCGATGGTGCTCGTTCTCGCCGTCCCAGTCCTGCAGGTCGGTCGACGTGAGCGTGCCCGCGGCGACGGCGTCCCGCAGCGGGTGGCGGGCCCAGTTCACGATCGACGCGTGCACCAGCCGGGCCTCCCGGACCTCCGCTGCCCACAGCTCACCGGGCGGCACGTACTCGTTCGGGTGCCGCGGGTCGTAGAACGAGAGGCGCGCGCCGTCCTCGGCCACCAGGTTCACCGACCTCCGCGTTCCCGACTCGTGGACGTCCGCGATGAGCTCGACGGGCGACGCCGCATACCGGCGCCGCACGAGGTCGCCCTCGGCGTCGTCGCCGATGACCTCGAGGATCGCGGTGCGCAGGCCCATGGCCGCGCAGCCCAGCGCGACGCCGTTGCCGGGGTGCGCGACGTACGTGTGGATCGGCGGCACCACGACGCTGTCGCGCGCGGGCAGGGGCAGCTGCCCTACGCGCACGATGTGGTCGACGCCGATGCCGCCTGCCACGAACACGTCGCGAGCCATCCCCTGCTCCCTCCGCTCGACTCCGTCCCGGGCAGCGTAGTGGCGGCCTCACCTTCCCCGCGCGGGCCGCCGCCCGGGACGCATCAGCGGAGCGCTGCGCCTGCCGCGCGCAAATCCGCGAACGCCGCGAGCGTGTGCGACGCCAGGTCACCGTCGACGTCGGACTCTGACGACGCTGCAGGGCGAAGGCTTCACCCTGAGCGAGCTGGAGTCCTCACCTCCGCCGCGGGCCCCGCATCGCCGTCGCCGTCACCCCCGCCGTTCTCCGGAGCCCAGCGGAGCAGGTCGCCCGGCTGGCACTCGAGTGCCTCGCACGACGCCTCGAGGGTGGTGAAGCGGACGGCCTTGGCCCGCCCGTTCTTGAGCACGGCCAGGTTCGCCGGCGTGATCCCGACGCGCTCGGCGAGCTCCCCCACGGCCATCCTGCGGCGCGCGAGCAGCACGTCGATCTCGACGACGATCGGCATCAGATGACCTCGTCGAGCTCGGCGTGCAGCGCGGCGGTCTCGGCGTCGAGCTCGACAGCACGGATCAGCAGCGCCCGCAGCACGACGACGAGAAGCGCGGCGCCTGCCCCGCCGACCGCCGCGCCCATGACGGCCAGCATCGCGCCGGGCTGCACGGCATCGGCCGCGACGAGCGCGAGCGCCGTCGCCGCGGCGGCCGCGACGGCGATCGCGTCGACGTACCGGAACGCGTCGCGGCTGAACACGGTCGACCGGTCGACCATCGTGAGCAGTCTCCAGACGCACACCATGGCCACCTGGAGGGTGCCGATTCCGAGGAGTGTCATCACGAGGATCGGTGCACGGAGGTAGACCCCCTCGGGGTAGGTGCGGGCGAGGTCGCGCTACGGTCGAACCAACTTGTGCGAGCGTCTCGCCCCGGCCAGGCCTGCGCCGACGATCGCGCCGAGGATCGTCGCCATGCCGTGCATGTCGCCCGTGACCCAGAGCACCACCGCCAGGACGAGCGCGACGGGCGCCGCCCAGCGCAGGTCGCTGCGTCGGACCAGCGCCCATCCCGCCGTGGCCCCGAGCAGCGCGAACGTCGCGCCGGAGCTGCCCGCGGTCGTCGTGCCCGACAGTGCCGCGATCCCGTTGAGCACGATGGCCGCACCCCAGAACACGCCCGTCGCCCACCCGGTCTTGAGCACCTTGGACACGAACAGGATGGCGAGCCCGAGCACGACCAGGTTGAACACCGTGCCGGCCACGCCGCCGTCCTGCACGACCGTGCCCGTCACGAGGCGCCAGACCTCGCCCTGCGCGATCGCCTCCGGCTCGACCCGCAGCGCCTGCTCGACCGCCGGCCAGATGAGCCCGGCCACGGATCCGACCAGCACCGGCAACCCGATCCGGAGCCCGAGCGCGACCGGAGCGAAGGGTGTCCGCAGCTTCCGGCGCGGCGCCGCGGCCGCCGCCACCAGCAGCAGCACGGCGAGCGCGCCGAGGGCGATCATCTGGAGCACGTGCTACCTCCGCAACGAGTCGATCTCCCGCGATCCTTCGCGCTCTTCGACGCTATCCCCGCCGGGAGAGCCTCGCCGCCTGCGTGAGCAGGTGCGTCCGCTCGGCGGCGCTCGCCGCGGCGTCCGCCGCGACGGCGTACAACCGCGCGGCCGCGGCGCGGTCCCCCGCCCGCTCGTGCAGGTAGGCGGCGGCCGCCTGGCGGCGCGGCAGGCCCGCGTCGAGCGCCTCGACCAGCCGCAGCCCGGCGAGCGGCCCGTCCACGTGCCCGACCGCCACCGCGCGGTTGAGCGCGACCGCCGGGTTGCCGGGCGTGAGACGGGTCAGCTCGTCGTACCACTCGAGGATCTGCGGCCAGTCGGTCTCTGCGGCCGAGGCCGCGTCGTCGTGCAGCGCGGCGATTGCGGCCTGCGCCTGGTACTCGCCGAGGCGGTCACGGGCGAGCGCCGACTGCAGCAGGACGACGCCCTCCGCGATCATCGCCGTGTCCCACCGCGAGCGGTCCTGCTCCGCCAGCGGCACGAGCTCGCCGGCAGCGCCGCGGCGGGCGGCCCTTCGCGCATGGTGCAGCAGCATGAGGGCGAGCAGCCCGGCTGCCTCGGGGTCGTCGGGCATCGAGGCGAGGAGCTGGCGCGTGAGCCGGATCGCCTCCGCAGCGAGGTCCACCGCGCCGGTGAACCCCTCGTTGAAGATCAGGTACAGCACGCGGAGCACGGCGCGGGCGTCCCCGGGCGCGTCGAACCGCGCGCCGGCCAGGGTGCGCTTGGCGCGAGAGATGCGCTGCGCCACCGTCGCCTCGGGAACGAGGAACGCCTGGGCGATCTGCGCCGTCGTCAGGCCGCCGACCGCCCGCAGCGTGAGCGCGACGGCGGACGCCGGCGTGAGCGCGGGGTGACAGCACCGGGACAGGAGCAGCAGCGTGTCGTCGGACTGCTCGGTGGGTCCGGGCGGCGGCTCGAGCGACACCTTGACCTCGCGCAGCGCGCGCGACGACGCCGCCCGGCGCGCGTCGAGATACTTGCGCCACGCGACGGTGACCAGCCACCCCTTCGGGTCGTCCGGTGCAACGCCGTCCCCGTGGCGCACCGCCTCGACCAGGGCGTCCTGCACGGCGTCCTCGGCCGCGGCGAAGTCGGCTCCGCGGCGGACGAGGACGCCGAGGACCTGCGGCGTCAGGCCCCGCAGGAGCTCGGAGTCGATCACTCGACCACCGACGGCTCGCCGAGGAACGGCCGCACCTCGATCCACTCGTGCAGTGGCTTGCTCCCCGGCCCGGGCGCTGACGACAGGTACGCCGCCGCCTCGTACGCCGCGTCGGTGGACTCGACGTCGATTGCCATCCAGCCGGCGATGAGGTCCTTGGTCTCCGCGAACGGGCCGTCGGTGACGGGCGGCTTTCCCTCGCCGCCGTAGCGGACGAACGCGCCCTGGGGCGAGAGCGCCTCGGCACCCACGAACTGGCCGCGCTCCTTCAGGTCCTCGATCATCCGGTCCATGAACGCCATGTGGGCGGTGATCTCCTCGGGCGTCCACTGCTCCATCGGCGCCTCGGCGTTCGGGTGCTGCTTCGGGCCGCCGCGGTAGTGCTTGAGCAACAGGAACTTGGTCATGGGTCCATCCTCCGGTCCGGGGCGGCGATCTGCCGCCGACGCTCCTGGGACGGAGCCGCCACCGCGTTCTCGACATCGGGCCGCGTCACCGCGCGGTCCGCTTGCGAGCTGGTCCGGCCAGAGTTTCGGTGGTCTGGTCCGGCGGGACCGCCCGGGCGTGCACGACCACGAGGGAGCGCGCCGTGACTCGGACCGATCGGATCGCCGAACCGTGGGGCACGCGCACCCCGTACGGACCCGGGGAGCGCTGGCCCACCCGCGTGGACACGTTCCTCGAGGACGGCCTCAAGGCCGACGACGTCGAGCACTGGGTGCAGTCCGCGAGCGTGCTGCACTCCGACGGCGACGCCATGGACATCGCGGTCCTGGACGGCAGGATCGTCGGCGTCCGGGGCCGGGCGCAGGACCGGGTCAACCGTGGCCGTCTCGGCCCCAAGGACCTCTACGGCTGGCAGGCCAACGCCTCCCCCGACCGGCTGACGCGGCCGCTGGTCCGGGACGGCGGGGCGCTCGTGGAGGCAACCTGGGACGAGGCCATGGGTCGCGTGGTGCGCCGCACGCAGGAGCTCCTCGAGCAGCGGGGACCGAGCGCCATCGGCTTCTACACCTCCGGACAGCTCTTTCTCGAGGAGTACTACGCGCTCGGCGTGATCGCCCACGGCGGGATCGGGACCAACCACGTGGACGGCAACACGCGGCTCTGCACGGCGACGGCCGCCGAGGCGCTCAAGGAGTCGTTCGGCTGCGACGGCCAGCCCGGGTCGTACACGGACATCGACCACGCCGAGGTGATCGCGCTCTACGGGCACAACATGGCCGAGACGCAGCCCGTCCTGTGGACCCGCGTGCTGGACCGCCTCGCCGGCCCGAACCCCCCGTCGGTCGTGTGCGTCGACCCGCGGGCGACGCCGGTCGCGCGCGCCGCCACGGTGCACCTGGCCCCGCGCCCGGGGACGAACGTCGCGCTCATGAACGGTCTGCTGCACGAGATCGTCGTCGCGCACGACTGGGTGGACCACGACTACGTCGACCAGCATACGGTCGGGTTCGACGAGCTGGCGGAGCGGCTCGCCGACTACCCCGCCGAGAGCGCGGCCGGGATCTGCGACGTCCCGGTCGCTGACCTGCGCAAGGCGGCCCGGCTGCTCGGCACCACCGAGCACCTGTTCTCGACCGTGCTCCAGGGCTTCTACCAGTCGCACCAGGCGACCGCCGCGGCGGTCCAGGTGAACAACGTGCACCTGGTGCGCGGCATGCTGGGCAAGGCGGGCTGCGGCGTGCTGCAGATGAACGGCCAGCCGACCGCGGAGAACACCCGCGAATGCGGCGCCGACGGCGACCTCGCCGGCTTTCGCAACTGGGCGAACGACGCGCACGTCGAGGAGCTCGCGCGGCTGTGGAACGTCGAGACGGACCGCATCCCGCACTATGGCCCGCCCACCCATCTCATGCAGATGCTGCGCTACGCCGAGGAGGGCTCGCTGGGGATGCTGTGGGTGCAGGC
The DNA here is from genome assembly GCF_049852175.1 of Xylanimonas sp. McL0601. Lineage (GTDB taxonomy): Bacteria > Actinomycetota > Actinomycetes > Actinomycetales > Cellulomonadaceae > Xylanimonas. The sequence continues at coordinate 1,800,239 of NZ_CP187527.1, read as the reverse complement.
CACCAACCCGGCCGTGTCGCTGCCCGAGCTGGACCGCGTGCGCTCGATCCTCAGCCAGGACCGGCTGTTCCTGGTGGTCCAGGACATCTTCCTGTCCGAGTCGGCGATGCTTGCCGACGTCGTCCTCCCGGCGGCCGCATGGGGCGAGAAGACCGGCATGTTCACCAACGCGGACCGGACGGTGCACCTGTCCGAGAAGGCGGTCGAGCCGCCGGGCGAGGCACGCCCGGACCTCGACATCTTCCTGGACTTCGCACGCCGCATGGACCTGAAGGACCAGGACGGCGGCCCTCTCGTGCCGTGGCGCGACCCGGAGTCGACGTTCGAGGCGTGGAAGGAGTGCAGCCGCGGGCGCCTGTGCGACTACTCGGGCCTGACCTACGACCTGTTGCGCGGCGGGAGCGGGATCCAGTGGCCCTGCAACGCCGAGAACCCCGGCGGCACCGAGCGGCTGTACACCGACGGCACCTTCGTCACCGCCGCGGACGCGTGCGAGAGCTACGGCAAGGACCTGGTCACCGGCGCGCCGCTCGACCCCACCGAGTACCAGGCGATGCACCCGGACGGTCGCGCCGTCATCAAGGCCGCCGAGTACGTGGTGCCCCACGAGCTGCCCGGCGGGGACTTCCCGCTCCAGCTCGTCACCGGCCGCACGATCTACCACTTCCACACCCGCACCAAGACCGGCCGCACCCCCCAGCTCCAGGCCGCGGCACCCGACGTATGGGTCGAGGTATCGGCGTACGACGCCGCGGTGCTGGACCTCGCGGAGGGCGACCTGGCCGAGGTCGCGACTCCTCGGGGGAGCATCCATGCGAAGGTCCGGGTGAGCGGCGTCCGGCCCGGCGTCGTGTTCGTGCCCTTCCACTACGGCTACTGGGACACCAGTGGTGGCAGCGGGCCGGACGGGCCAGGCCGGGCCGCCAACGAGCTCACGCCGACCGACTGGGACCCCTGCTCCAAGCAGCCGATCTACAAGACGGCGGCCGCCGCCGTTCGCAAGGTCGCCAGCGGCGACGGCTCGGCCGCTCCGGCACCGACGACGGCGGCGTCCGCGCCGGTGACGGCCGGGGTCTCCCCCACCGTGGGCGGGCCCGGTGCCCTGGCCGACGAGAACCTCACCGCGGGTGCACGCGAGGTGCTGCGATGAAGATCGGCATCGTCCTGCGGGGGCTGCACCGCAGCGAGAGCGACCTGGCGCACGAGCTGCTGGTGGTCTCCGAGCGGCACAAAGCCGACCACGAGATGTACCACCTGGCCCGCGACCTCGCGGCGTGGTCGCAGCGTCACGTGCGCGAGATCGCCGAGCTCGCGCCGAGCTACGGCGAGGATCTCGACCCCGACCCCGATCCCGGAGACGCGACGCGCCTCGGCCGGGCCGTGCGCGAGAAGTCGAGCGAGCTGCTGGGCCGGACGAGCAGCCCGGGCCTGCTCAAGCTGCGAGATCTGCGCGAGCTCTACGTCAAGGCATCCGGCGTGTCCGTGGACTGGGAGATGCTGGCTCAGGCGGCCCAGGGCCTGCGGCACGCCGACCTGCTCGCCCTCACCCAGCGCTGCCACCCCGAGACGCTGCGGCAGATGCGCTGGGCGAACGCCATGATCAAGGAGTCCTCGACCCAGGTGCTCGTGAGCTGAGGCCTTCCCACCAGGTGCGACGTTGTCGCCGCGGGGGCGCTCGGGGCGTCCGGCCTATCGCGCGGGGACCGCTTCCGCCGCAGTCGCGCGGGCACGCTCGAGCCGCTCGACCAGCGCGACGACGGCCGCCGCCGCGGGCACCAGCGCGAGGTTGCCGAGCAGCTGCGGGCGCAGGAACGGCAGGCCCGCGGTGTAGCTCGCCATGAGCCCGCTCCAGCCCCCGGCGTAGTACGTCGCGGAGCCGAGCGCCCACACGCCGAAGTTCGTCCACAGGAAGAACAGGGCCGTGCCGCCGACGCCGAAGCCGAGCGCCGCGACGTAACGCCGCCAGCCTCCGCCTACGCGGCGCGTGAGCAGCGAGCCGAGACCGATCACGGCCCACGCACTCCAGGTGAACGCGAGGATCGACGTGTTGCCCAGCAGCAGGTCGCTGGCCGCCACGACGGCGATCGGGGCGAGAGCAGCGACGCGGTGCCGCAGCACGCCGGCGGCGAGGAACGCCGCGGCCATGGACAGCTCGAGGTTCGGCGGGGCGCCGAGGTCGTTCTTCACGAGGCGCCACACGACGGCGAGGACGACGGCGGCCACGGCGACGGCCGGCCGCCACCAACGGCGGGTCAGCTCGTGCAGGGAAAGGTCTCGCATCAGAAGGTCTCCAGCTTCCACGTGATCTCGTCGCCGTCCGTCATCGTGTACGAGCCGGCCCCGACCTGGGCCTGCTTGCCGTTGACGTAGAACGCCCAGAACTCGTTCTTGGACTGGTCGGCCTTTCGGCCGCCGATCGAGGTGACGAACGCGTTGGCGCCCTCGCCGTCGGCGGTCGCCGTCGGGTCGAGCTGCAGCAGCAGCTCCAGCGCCGTCTTGCCCGCGACGCCCTGGTAGGAGGCCTCTGTGCCGTCGGTCGCGACCGTCAGGGCCGCCGCGGTTGCCGTCGCGCTCGGGCTCGTCGCGGGCTCGTCGGCGGCGGCGTCGTTCCCCGAGCACCCCGCGAACAGGCCGGCGGCGAGCACCGCCGCCGTCGGGAGGGCCAGGGCACGGGTCAGGAAGGCTCGTGTCGTCACGCCGGGAGTGTAGTTCGGTGGCGCCGACCCAGGGGCGGGCGTCTCGCCTGGACTCACGGGCGCCGGGCTATACCAGGCCCTCGACCTCGGTGCACAGCCGCACGTCCAAGGGTCCCGGAGGCGCCCTCAGGCGTCGATCTTCGACCGGTCCAGCGCGCCAGCGCCCGCCACGATGAAGTCCTTGCGCGGCGCGACGTCCGAGCCCATGAGCAGCTCGAAGACCCGCTCGGCCGCCTCCGCGTCCTCCGCCCGGACGCGGCGCAGAGTGCGGTGGCGCGGATCCATCGTGGTCTCCGCGAGCTGGTCGGCGTCCATCTCGCCGAGGCCCTTGTACCGCTGGATGTCGTCCTTGTAGCGCTTGCCCGCCTTGTCGAGGCGCTTCAGCGTGGCCTGCAGCTCGGCCTCCGAGTACGTGTACAGGTACTCGTTCGGCTTGCCGCGGCCGCCGATCACCTCGAGGCGGTGCAGCGGCGGCACCGCCGCGTACACACGCCCAGCCTCCACGAGGGGCCGCATGTACCGGTAGAAGAGCGTCAGCAGCAGGGTGCGGATGTGTGCGCCGTCGACGTCGGCGTCGGTCATCAGCACGATCTTCCCGTAGCGCGCGGCGTCGAGGTCGAAGCTGCGCCCCGAGCCGGCGCCGATGACCTGGATGATCGCCGCACACTCGGCGTTGCGCAGCATGTCGCTGATCGACGCCTTCTGAACGTTGAGGATCTTGCCGCGGATCGGCAGCAGCGCCTGGAAGTCGCTCGAGCGCGCGAGCTTCGCGGTGCCCAGCGCCGAGTCGCCCTCCACGATGAACAGCTCGGAGCGCTCGACGTCGTCGGACCGGCAGTCTGCGAGCTTGGCGGGCAGCGACGACGTCTCGAGCGCGTTCTTGCGCCGCGAGATCTCTTTCTGCTTGCGCGCGGTCACGCGCGCCCGCATCTCCGCGACGATCTTGTCGAGCAGCAGCGACGCCTGCGCCTTGTCGTCCCGCCTGGTCGAGGTGAGGATCGCGCCGAGCTCCTTCTCGACGACGCGCGCCACGATCGCGCGCACCGGGGCGGTGCCGAGCACCTCCTTGGTCTGCCCCTCGAACTGGGGCTCGGCCAGCCGGACCGTCACGACGGCGGTCATACCCGCCGTCACGTCGTCCTTCTCGATGCGCTCACCGCCGTCCTTGGCGGTGATCTTCAGGCGGCGCGCGTTGACCTCGATCTGCTTGCGCACCACCTTGAGCAGACCCTGCTCGAAGCCCGTCAGGTGAGCGCCGCCCTTGGGCGTGGCGATGATGTTGACGAAGGTGCGCATCTCCGTCTCGTAGCCCGTGCCCCAGCGGAGCGCGACGTCCACCTCGCAGTCGCGCTGCACCTCGCGCGGCGTCATGTGCCCGCGCTCGTCGAGCACCGGGACGGTCTCCTTGAACGTCTCGTGCCCCTTGAGGGTCCAGGTCGCCGTCACGGGGGTGTCGGGCGCCAGGAAGTCGACGAAGTCGACGGCGCCGCCCGTGTGCTGGAACACCTCTTCGTGCGGGCCCGCCTCTCCCGGCGTGCCCGGGAGCCCGCGCTCGTCCCGCACCGTGATCTCGAGGCCTGGCACCAGGAACGTCGTCTGACGCACGCGGGTGACGAGCTCGTCGTAGCTGAACACCGCGGTCTTGGGAAAGATCTGCCGGTCGGCCCAGTACCGGATCCGCGTCCCGGTCACGCCGCGCTTGGCGCGGCCGACGACGGCCAGCTCGCTGTGGTCGATGAAAGGCGTGAACACCGACTCGGGCGACGGGCCCGCGGCGCCGTCGGCAAATGTGCCCGGCTCGCCGCGATGGAACGTCATCCGGTGCACCTTGCCACCGCGGTCCACCTCGACGTCGAGCCGCGTGGACAGCGCGTTCACCACAGACGCGCCCACGCCGTGCAGACCGCCCGACACCGTGTAGGAGCCGCCGCCGAACTTGCCGCCGGCGTGCAGCTTGGTGAAGACGACCTCGACACCGGTCAGCCCCGTCTTGGGCTCGATGTCCACGGGGATGCCGCGCCCGTCGTCGGTCACCGTGACCGAGGAGTCGGCGTGCAGCACGATGCCGATGCGCGTCGCGAACCCGCCGAGCGCCTCGTCGACCGAGTTGTCGATGATCTCCCAGAGGCAATGCATGAGGCCGCGTGAGTCGGTCGACCCGATGTACATGCCCGGGCGCTTGCGCACCGCCTCCAGCCCCTCCAGGACGGAGAGATGCCGGGCGGTGTAGCTCGATTCCGGGGATGCGGTGGTCGTCACGCCTTGCAGGGTAGACGACGCCGGCGACACCCCTACGCAGGCGCCCCGGCTCTTGGAGTATGCCGCGACCGGCGTGACGGACGCCTCTATGCCCCTAGCGAACCTGGGCCTCCGGCCGGGAATGCCTCGACGCCCCGATGGTTGGATTGTCCCGTGACCACTTTGACGACCGAACCGCTCACCGTCGCCGACCGCTGCGACCGCTGCGGCGCGCAGGCGTACGTTCGCGTGGTCCTGCCCGTGGGGGAGCTCCTCTTCTGCGGCCACCACGCGCGCGAGCACGCCCCCGCCTACTCCGACGTCGCCTCGTACGTCCAGGACGAGACCGACCGGCTGATGGCCGAGCACGGCGCGCGCTGAGCCCACCGCACATACTCTGAAGGCCCGTACCCCGCCCGGGGTGCGGGCCTTCGTGTTGTCCCGTCACGTCAGAAATCGGCAGAGATCTTCTCTCTCGCTCCTGAGTGCGTCACGATGCGTGGTCGGAGGTCTGCTGCATGTCCATGTCCGCGTCCGCCCAGGGCCCGCGTCAGGGTGCCGCGCGCGCCGGCGACGGTGGGCGCGGCGCGGACGCGAACGCCCGTGTGCGGGTCTCGACTCCCGCCGACATCGGCCGGGCGCTGCGCGAGGCCGCGTCCGCCGGACTGCGGGCGACGACGACGGCGTCCGCGAGTCCCGGCACCGTGCTGCTCGACCTGTCCGCTCTCGACGAGACCTCGGTGGCCCCCGTGGCCCGCACCGTGCGTGTCGGCGCGGGCGTCCCGTGGGACCGCCTCGTCGCCCGCACGGCCCCGCACGGGTTGACCGTCCTCGCCGGGGAGGACCTGGCCCGTCCCGCCGTGGGGAACGCGCTCGTCGGTGCCGTCGGCCCCGTGGCGCGGACGTTCGGCATCGCCGCCGACCACGTGCTCTCGATCGACCTGGTCACCCCCGACGGCGCCGCGCGAACGGTCACGCCGGACACCGACCCCGAGCTGTTCTGCGCGCTGCGCGGCGGCGTCGAAGGCCTGGGCGTGGCCACGGGGATGACGCTGGGCATGCTTGCGCTGACCACGCTGCAGGCCGGCACCTGGTGGTTCGCCCCCGTGCCCGCCGACGCGGCCGCCGACGCGGTGCACCGCTGGCGCGACTGGGTGGACGACCTTCCCGAGTCGATCTCCACCCGCGCGATCCTGACCGCCGCCGACGACGGCGGCCTGGCGCTCGGCCTGCGGTTCGCCCACGTGGGCGACCCGGCCGAGAGCGAGGCGCTGCTCGCCGAGCTGAGGGAGGACCTCCCCACCCCGTCGCGAGACACCGTGATGGACCTGCGGAACGGCAGTGCGAGCCCTCATCTGAGGGAGCCCACACCCGCTCCGGGCGCGGTGCGTGGAGCGCTCCTCGACACGCTCCCCTCCGTCGCCGTCGAGGCCATCGCCGCCGCGGCGGCGGCGGCACCCCCGGGGACGTCCGTCGAGCTGCGGCTCCGCGGTGGCGCCATGGGGCGGGGCGCTCCGATCCCCGGTTGCATCCCCGGGCGCGCCGCGGCGTTCAGCCTGCGCGCACTTGCTGGCCGGCAGGCCGACGCCGACACGCTCGTGGACGCGCTCGCGCCGTGGACCACGGGCGGCACCGCTCTCGACCTGGGCGACCCGCACGACGCGCGCGCCGCGGAGGCGCTGCGGGTCGCGTGGGGAGAGCCCTCCTGGTCCCGCCTCACCACGCTGCGGCAGAAGCTCGACCCCGACGGCGTGCTCGTGGCCCCCTGGGAACCGGCGGTCAGCCCGCCATGAACGGCGTGATCTCGTAGACGTCGATCGTGCCGCCCATCGCCGTGTGCGGGTGGTCCTGGAGGAGCCCCTGCGCGGCGTCGCTGCTGTCGGCCTGCACGATCGAGTAGCCGCCGAGCGTCGGGTCCGCTCCCTCGCTCGCCGGCTGGGTCGGGTCGCCGAAGTCGACCATCGCGGCGCCCACCCTGTCGCGCCACGCGAACCAGCCCGAGGCCATCTCCTGCATCTGCTCGGGCGTGGGCTCGGGCATCGCCGCCATGGCCGCGGGGTCGGCCCGGTAGATGAGCAGGTACTTCGTCATCGTCGTCTCCTGTCCTGTGGGCCGGCGGGAAGTCGGCGTCCGCATCGACGCTAACGCCGGTCCGCGGCGACGTCCTGGGCAGCACGAAGGCCCGCCACCCCTGCCGGGGTGCGGGCCTTCGTGGTGTTGGTCAGGGCCTCAGTCGAGGTAGTCGCGCAGCACCTGGGAACGCGACGGGTGACGCAGCTTCGACATCGTCTTCGACTCGATCTGACGGATGCGCTCGCGCGTCACGCCGTAGACCTTGCCGATCTCGTCGAGCGTCTTGGGCTGGCCGTCCTGGAGGCCGAACCGCATCGAGACCACACCGGCCTCGCGCTCCGAGAGCGTGTCGAGCACCTGGTGCAGCTGCTCCTGGAGAAGCGTGAAGCTCACGGCGTCGGCGGGCACGACCGCCTCGGAGTCCTCGATGAGGTCACCGAACTCCGAGTCGCCGTCCTCGCCCAGCGGCGTGTGCAGCGAGATCGGCTCGCGGCCGTACTTCTGGACCTCGACCACCTTCTCGGGGGTCATGTCCAGCTCCTTGGCCAGCTCCTCCGGGGTGGGCTCGCGGCCCAGGTCCTGGAGCATCTGGCGCTGCACGCGGGCCAGCTTGTTGATGACCTCGACCATGTGCACCGGGATGCGGATGGTGCGGGCCTGGTCGGCCATGGCGCGCGTGATGGCCTGCCGGATCCACCACGTGGCGTACGTCGAGAACTTGTAGCCCTTGGTGTAGTCGAACTTCTCGACCGCGCGGATCAGACCGAGGTTGCCCTCCTGGATCAGGTCCAGGAACAGCATGCCGCGGCCGGTGTAGCGCTTGGCGAGCGAGACAACCAGGCGCAGGTTGGCCTCGAGCAGGTGGTTCTTGGCGCGCTTGCCGTCGTGGGCGATCCACTGCAGGTCGCGCACCATGCGGCGCGTGTCGGAGTCGGCCTTGGTGCGGTCGAAGTCCGCGAAGTCCTTCGCGAGCTTCTCCTCGGCGAACAGGCCGGCCTCGATGCGCTTGGCGAGCTCGACCTCCTGCTCGGCGTTCAGCAGCGCGACCTTGCCGATCTGCTTGAGGTAGTCCTTGACGGGGTCGGCCGTGGCACCGGCGGTGACGACCTGCTGCGCGGGCTGGTCCTCGTCGTCCGAGTCGGACACGACGAATCCCTTGTCCTCCTCCTCGGCGGCAGCCGGCTTCTCGGCGGCGGGCTTGTCGTCCTCGGTCTCGACGTCGGCCGACTCCTCCGCGTCATCCTCCACGGAGACGTCGACGTCCTCGACGGCGTCGTCCCCCACCGCGATGTCGGCGTCGTCGAGGACGACGTCGTCCTCGACGACCTCGTCCTCGTCCGACGTCGCCTTCGCACCCTTGGCGGGCGCGGCCTTCTTGGCGGGCGCGGCGGCCTTCTTGACCGTGGCCCTGGCACGGGTCGCGGGCTTGGCCGGCGCCTCCTCGGCGTCAGCGTCGGCAACCGCGGTCGCGGCGGTCGACGTCGTCGTCACGGCCGAGGCCTTGGGGGTGCGCGTCGACGGCGCCTTCGCGCGGGCGGAGGTGCTGCTGCGCGAGGTGGTCGCGGCGGCGACCTTGGCCACCGTGGGCATCCCCACCTCGACCCCGGCGAGCGACAGCGCCTTCAGCACGGCCTTGAGGCGCTTGGCGTCGCCCACGCCGGCCGTCTCGCATGCGACGCGGAACGACTCGGCGTCGACGCGGCCCTGCGCCGTCCCGTGCGTCAGCAGCTCCTGGAGGGCAGGGTGCTCGAACTCTCGGGGCAGCGTGATGTTCTGCTGTGCGGTGCTCTGGGACGTGGACGCCACAAACCGACCTTTCGGCAATCGAGGGGGCGGTGTCCCGCCGGTGAGACTTGGTGCGGCCCGTGGGGCCGGCTCGGACCGTCGAGGCTCCGGCGGACAGGGATATTGTACCTTCGCGACCCGCGCGATCCGTGCCGGAGGAGCATGTCGCGCGCTATTGCGCGGCTCACGCGCTCGTCCGACGGCGTATCTGCGGTCTAGGTGTCAACGGACCGCCGCCCGGGAAGATTCCCGGACCCAGCCGACCTACCTCCGCGTGACGCGACGTCGTGCGCGAGCGCGACCGCCCTCCGCATCACCCTGCCGGCGCCGGCGTCGCGCCGGCGGTCAGGACTTCACCCGGTGGTCAGGACTTGACCGCGAGCACCGGGCACGGGGCGTCGAGCAGGATCCGCTGTGCGCCGGCGCCGAGGATGAGCTTGCCGACCGGGCTGCGGCGGCGCAGCCCGATGACGATCAGCTCGGCCTGGGTGCGCGCCGCCGTGACGACGATCGCCTCGGCGAGGTCGCCCGACGATGTCACCACCTCGTGCTCCACCCCGACCTGCTCGAGCCTCGCACGCAGCTCTGCGAGCGCGCCGTCGTCCTCGACCACCCCGGGGGCGGCGTGCGCGACGACGACGAGCCGGGTGGAGCGCGCCCTCGCCTCGGTAACCGCCGCCGCCAGCGCCTGCCGGCCCTCGGGGTTGCTCAGGTGGCTCACGACGACCGTCATGAGCCGCACGCTACCGGAGGTCGGGGCCGCCGCGGCGCCCAAGCCCCGGCTTGTCCCGCGCGCGGACCCATCCGGGCGGCAGGGCGGCGTTCAGAGCCGCGCCGAGGAGCAGTGCGAGCCGGTGATCAGGGTCGACGGCCAGCGCCTCAGCGGCGCGGAACGACGCGCCTGCACCCTCGCCCGACCACCAGGCGAGGAACGCCAGGAGCGTCAGGGGCGACGCCGTCCGGCGGCGGGGGGCGTGCGCGACGACCGCCTCCAGGACGGCCTTGGACGCGCGCACCCGTGCCTCGTCCGGCGCGCGGGACGTCGCCGGGTCGACGACGGCTGCCATCGCCTCGCCCGTCGCGGCGTCGGCCTGGGCGCTGCCGCCGTGCCCCGCCGCGGTGTCGGCCGCGTGCTGCTCGCACCCCGGGACGAACCACAGCAGGACGCCGTCCCGCACCGCGCGGTCCTCGAGCGCGACTGCGAGCCGGCCGAGCAGCGCGGCCGGGAGCTCACCACCGGCCGCGGCGGTCGCCGTCGCCTCGAGCCAGGCGTCGAAGGATCGTGATCGCCAGTCACGTTCGGCTCCGGCCGGCGCCTCCGCCTCGCGCGCCCGACGGCGCGACCGGTCCCATCGGGTCGCGGCGCGCCCTGCCAGGCCACGGCGCTCCTCGCTCGCGCGCGGCACGCGGTACAGCTCGTCGCGCGATCGCGCGGGCGCCCGCCCCTCGAGCACGAGCTGGGCTCCGGGGATCGTCGACTCGAGGTCGTCGACAGGGAAGCCGTCGGGTGGGCAGCAGGCCCGGTCGGTGCAGTCGAGCGACCAGTACCGCTGCGCGCCGACGACCCAGGACTCGCGCTCGGCCACGACGGCGTCCAGGGCGTCGGCGAACGTGTCTGCGGCGGCGCGCGCCGTGCTGCTTGGGCCCGCATCGCCCGCGGTGTAGACGATGACGTAGGCGGCGACGGTTCCGTCCTCGGCGGCGCGGGTCGCCACCAGCTCGGCGACCTCGGTGCGGTCGGCCGGGCGGCGCAGGTCCTCGAGGTCGGTGCGTGCCACGAGCCCCAGGCCACCGGTGTGCCTGACGCACACCACGAGCAGGCACTCGGCCGGCCGGTACCCGAGGGTGAACGGGACGATGGAGAGCAGGTCGCGCGTGTCGCGCACGCGCACGGTGGAGGCGGCCGGTGCCGCGGTCGATGTCATGGCCCCGATCCCAGCCGTTCCGTGAGATGCCGGGCGGCGTCCGGGCCAGTCATGTGCATGGGCACGTGATCCGTGCCCTTGCGTGCACGGCCCGGCCGTTGCACCGCCGTCGCGTGACCGGCGACCGGTCCACGACCCGGCGCCCGCTACGGTGTGCGGGTGACCCGCCGCACCTCGATGACCGTCTTTGCGGCGCTGGTCGCGGTCGGTCTGTCCGCCGGGTGCACGGCCGCGCCCTCGGGCCGCCTCGACACCGCCCAGGACGCGACTCTGCCGTCCGCCCAGCCATCTCCCCCGGCCGCGGTCACCGCGCTGCCCTCGTTCGACCCGTCGTCGGCCGTCGGCGACTACGCGAAGGGGTTCCCGCGCGACCTCGTCCCCGCGCCTCCGGACGCGACGATCGTCGCCAGCTCCGCCCAGCCGCTCGAGGGCGGCCTCACCCAGATCTCGCTCAACCTGTCCTCCACGCGTGCGACCGACGAGGTGCTCGCGCAGATCGGCGAGCCGCTCGCCGCCGCGGGCTTCGCGCAGACCCAGCCCCAGGCGTTGTCCGGCCTCACCGCGCAGACCGCGTGGACCCGCCAGACCGCGCGCCCCGAGGGCCTGCTCGTCGAGACCCTGCTGCTCGGCGTTCTCGACGACGGCGCGGCCAGGCTCGTCTCGATCAGCGGCAACGTGCAGGCCCCGAAAGGCTGAGTCCCCGCCACGGTCGGCTGGCATAGGCTGCCCGCATGCCTGCCGTCGTCGACCTCGAGAACCTCCGTGCCGACGTCGACGCCGCGGTCTCCCGTCATCTCGACGTCCTCGGCTCGCAGGTCGCCGCGATCGGTCGGGCCGCCGCGCCGCTGACCGAGCAGGCGGCCGCGCTGCTCAGCGGCGGCAAGCGTCTCCGGGCCGCGTTCGCCTACTGGTCCTTCCGCGCGCACGGCGGTGCCGCCGCCGGCCCGGAGCGCGACGCCGCGGTGCGCACCGGGGCCGCGCTGGAGCTCTTCCAGGCGGCCGCCCTGCTGCACGACGACGTCATGGACGCCTCCGACACTCGGCGTGGGCTGCCCACGGCGCACCGCGCGTTCGAGGCTCGGCACGCCGGAGCGGGCTGGGCCGGCGACCCGGAGCGGTTCGGGGAGTCCGCGGCCATCCTGCTCGGCGACCTGTGCCTCATCGCCGCCCAGCGCGAGATCGCCGACGCGCTCGCCCCGCTCCCCCCCGAGCGCGCGACGGCGGTGCGCGCGGCGTTCGACGCGATGCAGAGCGAGGTCATCGTCGGCCAGTACCTCGACGTGCTCGTCCAGGCCGAGCCCTGGGGCCTCGACCCGACGGCAGACGAGGAGCGGGCCCGGGCCGTGCTGCGGGCGAAGTCCGCGAGCTACTCGGTCCGTCAGCCGCTCGTGATCGGCGCTCTGCTCGCCGGCGCAGACGCGGCGCAGGTGGCGGCGATCGACGCCGTCGGGCTGCCGCTCGGCGAGGCCTTCCAGCTGCGGGACGACGTGCTCGGCGTCTTCGGCGACCCGGACGTCACCGGCAAGCCCGCCGGGGACGACCTGCGGGAGGGCAAGCGCACCGTGCTCGCCGCGCGGACCATGGCCACGGGCGACGCCGCCCAGCGCGCGCTCCTCGCGGAGCGCCTCGGCGACCAGCGGCTCACGGACGCCGACGTCTCCGCGCTGCGCGACGCCGTCGTCGGCTCCGGAGCGCTCGACGGCGTCGAGAAGCTCATCGACGAGCTGGCCGGGGCCGCGACCGCGGACCTCGCTGCGGCCGAGCTCGCCGAACCCGGCAAGGGCGTCCTGCTCGAGCTCGCGCAGGCAGCCGTCGACCGCGCGGCCTGATCAGCCGACCGCCTGCGCCGCACGCCGCACCGCGGCGCGGCGCCCGGCGCGCAGCGCCTCGACGGGCGCGACGTCGAGCGACGGCTCGGGCGTGAACAGCCACTCGAGGATCTCGTCGTCGGCCAGGCCCTGGTCGCCGAGCACGATGACCGTGCCGCGCAGCGTCGGGATGACCGCCTCGCCGCCGTCCTCGCCCGGGACGAGAAACGCCTCCGGAACCTGGAACGTGGTGCGCTCGCCACGCTTGACGCCGACGACCGCCCGGTCGCGCACCAGCGCGCGCACGCGCGGGAGATCGACGCCGAGGCGCTCGGCGAGGTCGGGGAGGGTCAGCCAGCTCGGGACGAGGGTGTCGAGGTCGGTGCTCACGCCCGAAGCCTAAGCCGCGCCCGCTGGGCGTGCGGCCCGCGCCCGGCAAGGCGCGCCGCAGGCCGTTTCCGGGCCGTTCCGACCGGCCCTCCGTAGACTCGTCGCGTGGCCATAGCGACAACCGACCCGCTGCTCGGCCGCCTGGTCGACGGGCGGTACGAGATCCGCGCGCGCATCGCGCGCGGCGGCATGGCCACCGTCTACCTGGCGCTCGACCGCCGCCTGGACCGCGAGGTCGCGCTGAAGGTCATGCACGCGCACCTCGCCGAGGGCGTCGACGGCGCCGCGTTCGTCTCCCGGTTCCGCCGCGAGGCGCGCGCCGCCGCACGCCTCACCCACCCGGGCGTCGTCGCCGTGTACGACCAGGGCCTCGACGGGGAGACCAGCTACCTGACCATGGAGTACGTGCCCGGCAGCAACCTGCGCCGCGAGCTGCGCTCGAGCGCGACCGTGAGCGTCGGGCGGACGCTCGACCTGCTCGGGCAGGTGCTCGCGGCGCTCGCGGCGGCGCACGGCAAGGGCCTCGTCCACCGTGACGTCAAGCCCGAGAACGTGCTCATCGCGGCCGACGACGGCAGTGTCAAGGTCGCCGACTTCGGCCTCGCCCGCGCCGTCACGGAGGTCACGAGCACGACGACGGGCACGATCCTCGGCACCGTCGCCTACCTCGCCCCCGAGGTGATCGCGACCGGCGCCTGCGACGCGCGCACCGACGTCTACGCCGTCGGAATCCTCGCCTACGAGATGCTCACCGGCGCCCTCCCGCACGCCGGTACCACACCGATCCAGGTCGCGTTCCAGCACGTGCACGACGACGTGCCGCCGCCCAGCGCCCGCGTCCCGTGGCTGCCGGCCCGCATCGACGACCTCGTTGCCGCGTTCACCGCACGCGACCCCGCCGCGCGCCCTGCCGACGGTGCCGCCGCGCTCGCGCTGCTGCGCAGGGTGCGGCTCGCGCTCGAGTCCGTCGAGCCTGACGTGCTCGAGCGCCGCGCCGCTCCGCCCGACGGGTTCGTCGGCGTCGTCGCGGCACCCGCGACCGAGCGCGACGACGACGCGGCCGACGTGCTCGACAGCGCCGAGGGCTCCGACTCGCTCGACGGCGGCGGGCTCGACGCGATCCCGTTCGCAGGTGCGTTCGCGGCGACCGTCCCCGCCGCTGCCGCCGCCGGGCTCGACGTCTGGTTCCCCGGTGAGGCGGGCGACGGCACGCCGACCGAGCAGCTCGTCGAGCAGCCGACCACCCGCGTCGGCGCTGGGGACGAGATGACCGCACCCGTGTCGGCCCCGACGCCCGACGCACCCGCGCCCGCGAGCCGCCGCCGCTGGCCGCGCGTCCTCGGCTGGGTCCTGGGGCTCGCTGTCGTCCTCGGTGGCGCCGCCTACGGCACCTGGTGGTGGTTCGAGGACGGCCCCGGCGCCTGGACCACCGTGCCGCTCGGGCTCGAGGACGCGGCGCTCACGGACGCCAAGGCGACGCTCGCGGCGCACGGCCTCGCCGCGACCACCACGAAGGAGCACGACGACGACGTGCCGGAGGGCTCGGTCGTCTCCTCCGACCCGGGCTCGGGTGAGCGCGTGCGCAAGGACGGCTCGGTCGAGCTCGTGGTGTCGCTCGGCATCCGCATGGTCACCGTGCCGGACGGGCTGGTCGGGGCGACCGAGGACGACGCCACGGCCGCGCTGCGCGGGGTCGGGCTGCCCGTCGGAGACTCCCGCCAGGTGTGGTCGGACACGGCGCCGGTCGGTCAGGTCGTCAGCGCGTCCGAGGACGCCAAGGCGAGCGTGCCGCACAACACCGTCATCACGCTCACCGTCTCGGGCGGCCCCGCGCCCGCGACGGTCACGCAGCAGGTCGGCCGGGAGAAGGCCGACGCGAAGGCCGCGCTCGAGGCGCTGGGGTTCCACGTGGGGTTCACACCCGACGAGGCGTCGGAGACCGTGCCGGCCGGGCGCGTCATCCGTCAGTCCCCCGAGAGCGGCGCGCAGGCGCACCGTCTCGACACCGTGATGCTCACCGTGTCGTCCGGCCCGCCGATCGTCGACGTCCCCGACGTCGTCGGCATGCGGACGGCGGAGGCGACGGACGCCCTGACGAAGGCCGGCTTCAAGGTCGACGCCAACAAGTACCTGGGCGGCCTGCTCGACACGGTGCGGTTCCAGGACAAGACCGGCACCGCTCCCAAGGGCTCGACCGTCACGCTCACCATCTGGTGAGCAGCTGACGGCCGCGGTCAGCGCGCCTGCAGCATCTCCGCGACGAGGAACGCCGTCTCCAGCGACTGCTGGTGGTTCAGGCGCGGGTCCACGAGCGTCTCGTAGCGCCGGGCCAGCCCCGCCTCGTCGATCGCCTCGGTGCCGCCGAGCACCTCCGTGACGTCGTCACCGGTGAGCTCCATGTGCAGGCCGCCCGGCACGGTGCCGAGCGCGCGGTGCACCTCGAAAAAGCCTGACACCTCGCTGAGAACATCCGTGAACCGGCGGGTCTTGTAGCCGGTGCCTGAGGTGATCGTGTTGCCGTGCATCGGGTCGGTCACCCAGGTGACCGCCACGCCCGCCGCGGTGACCTTCTCGACCAGCGCGGGCAGCACGTCGCGGACCTTGCCCGCACCCATGCGGGCCACGAACGTGAGGCGGCCCGGGATGTTGTCGGGGTTGATCCGGGCGGCGAGCGCGAGCGCGTCGTCCGGCGCCGTCGTCGGGCCGAGCTTGACGCCGATCGGGTTGGCGACGCGGGAGAGGAACTCGACGTGCGCGCCGTCGAGCTGGCGCGTGCGCTCGCCGATCCACAGGAAGTGGGCGCTCGTGTCGTACGCGTGGCCCGTGCGGGCGTCGACGCGCGTGAGCGCGCGCTCGTAGTCGAGCACGAGCGCCTCGTGCGACAGGTAGAGGTCGACGAACCGCAGCGCCTCGAAGTCGGCGCCGCACGCCTCCATGAAGCGGACGGCCCGGTCGATCTCTGCGGCCGTGCGCTCGTACTGCGCGTATGCCGGGTTGCGCATGAAGCCGCGGTTCCACGCGTGGACCTGGCGAAGGTCGGCGTACCCGCCGTGCGTGAACGCGCGCACCACGTTGGCCGTCGCGGCCGAGATCCGGTACGCCTGCTCGAGGCGCCGCGGGTCCGGGGTGCGCGCCTCGGGCGTGAACTCGAACCCGTTGATCATGTCGCCGCGGTAGGCGGGCAGCGTGACGCCGTCGCGCGTCTCGAGGTCGGACGAGCGCGGCTTGGCGTACTGGCCCGCGAGCCGGCCGATCTTCACCACCGGCGTCGAGGCGCCGTGCGTGAGGATCACCGCCATCTGCAGGATCGTGCGGATCTTGTTGCGGATCCGGGTGGCGCTGGCCTCCGCGAAGATCTCCGCGCAGTCGCCGCCCTGCAGCACGAACGCCTCACCGCGGCTCGCCGCGGCGAGCTTGGTGCGCAGCGCGTCCGCCTCGGCCGGCAGCGCCAACGGCGCCGCCTGGCCGAGGCGGGTGGTGACGGCGTCGAGCGCCGCCGGGTCCGGCCAGACGGGCTGCTGCAGCGCCGGGAGCGCGCGGAACGCGTCCAGGGTCTGGGCCATCGCGGCGGACGGCGTGTCGACGGCGGTGCTCATGTGGGCTCCCGTGGTTGAGCTTGTCGAGACCTCGGTGGTGTCGACAAGCTCAACCACCTGGGACTGCGTCAGTGCGCGGCGGCCGGCTTGAACTGCTGGCCGATCTCGCCCAGCAGGTCGGTGAACCACTCCTGGTTCACGTCGAACGCCTTGCCGCCGGCGATGCGCGGGAACGCGATCGCCTTGAGCTTGTCGCCGTCCTCCTCGTCGTGGCCGATGACGCCGGGCTCGCCGCGCAGAGCGCACTCGACGGCGAGGTCGACCATCGACTTGATGAGGTGCAGGTCCTCGGCGTTCGCCGCGGCGGCACGCGAGAAGTAGCCCGACTTCTGGACCATGACCTTCTCGGCGCCCAGCTTCTCCGCGAACTGCTTCGCGAACCACTGGCCGGGGTTGATGTCGTCGAGACGCACGTGGCCGAACGGGTCGCGGGCCGGCGGGGTGCCGGCGGCCTCGAGCTGCTCGACGATCTCGTGCATGCCGGCGCCTTCGGAGAGCCAGATGTTGACGTTGCCCTGCTCGTCCATCACGGCCTTGAGGCGCGCGGCCTCGGCGTCGATGTCGATCGCGAGCTCGGGCAGGAACACCGCGTGGATGTCCCAGCGCTCGCGCGTGAGACCGAGCGCGGGGGCGAACTCCTTGGCGTCGAGACGCTTGCGGTACTCGGCGGCCGAGGCGGCGGTCAGCCAGCCGCAGTGGCGGCCCATGACCTCGTGCACGATGAGCATGCGGGGGCCCGAGCGGTGCTCGCCGATGATGTTCTCGCCGAAGGCGGCGGTCTGCTCGGCCGAGGTCCACGCACCGAGCGACTGACGGATCGGCACGATGTCGTTGTCGATCGTCTTCGGCAGGCCGACGACGGTCAGCTCGTAGCCGTGGTCGTGCAGGTAGGCGGCCAGGTCGGCGGCGGTCGTGTTGGTGTCGTCGCCACCGATGGTGTGCAGGACGTCCACGCCGTCGGACTTGAGCTGCTCGGCGGCGACCTTCAGCGGGTCCTCGCCCTCCTTGACGAGGCCGCGCTTGACGGCGTCGGCCACGTTGGTGAGCTTCACGCGGGAGTTGCCGATCGGCGACCCGCCGAACCGGTGCAGGATGCCCGCCTGCTTGCGCCCCTCCTCGTCGATGACGATCTTCGTCCCGGTCAGCAGGCCGTGGTAGCCGTACTGGTAGGCGATGATCTCGATCGACGGGTCGAGCTCGTCGTACCGCTCGATGAGCCCGCCGACGGCGGACGAGAGGCAGGGGGCGAAGCCGCCGGCCGTCAGCAGGGCCACGCGACGTACAGCCATTTCAGGCACCTTCCGGGTGGGGGGTTGGACTGTGCTCGATCCTAGAGCCATGCGCAGCGCACGGCTCACGGGTCGGCGCGAGAGTGCCTCAGTCCTGGTCGGCCGCGGGCTGCTCCCCCGCAGCCTCTTCGACCGTGCGGCGCTCGGCCGCCTTCTCGGCGGCGATGCGCGCCTTCGCCGTGGCCGCGTAGATGTCGACGTACTCCTGCTCCGACAGGCGGAGGATCGCGTAGACGATCTCGTCCGTGACGGAACGCAGCACGAACCGGTCGTTCTCCATGCCCTTGTACCGCGAGAAGTCGAGCGGCTCGCCCATCACGATGCCGATCGGGATCGGCTTGGGGACGACCTGACCGACCTTCTGCGCCTTGTCGGTGCCGACCATCGCGACAGGCACCACGGGAGCGCCCGACTCGAGCGCCAGGCGTGCCACACCCGTCTTGCCGCGGTACATGCGCCCGTCGGGGCTGCGCGTGCCCTCGGGGTAGATGCCGAACAGGCCGCCCTGCTTGAGCACCCGCAGGCCGGTGTCGAGCGCGGCCTCGCTGGCCTTGCCGCCCGAACGGTCGACCGGGATGGTTCCGACGCCGCGCATGAAGCCGGCCACGAGCCGGCCCTTGGCGCCGGCCCCGGTGAAGTAGTCGGACTTGCCGAGGAACTGCACCTGGCGCTCGAGCACGAGCGGGAGCACGAAGGAGTCGATGACCGCGAGGTGGTTGGAGGCGAGGATCGCAGGGCCGTCCGTGGGCACGTTCTCGAGCCCCTTGGTCCAGGGCCGGAAGTACGCCTTGAGCAGGGGCCCGGCAAGGACGTACCTCATGAGCCAGTAGAACAACGGTCCTCCTCGAACCTCCGGCGGGCGAGCCGCCACCGTACCGGCTCGGTCCATCGTGGACCCGAATGCGTGCAGAAGGCAGCGCGCGGCGCCGCATGAACTCTATGGTGTTGGTATGGCCGGGACGAGCACAGGCGGCGGCGGGGCCGGGCACGAGGACGACACGCAGGGCGACGGCGCCCGCGACGACTCGCGCGACCCGCGCATGGAGGACGCCGAGGTCGAGGCCCGCTGGGCCGACATCGTGGCGCAGCTCGGCGAGATCGACGTGGACGACGCCGACGGCACGGGCGCCGAGGAGGACGCGCCCGGCGACCCGGCGACGCCCCGCGACCCGGCGGGGTCCGGCCCGGCGTCCCCGGCTGCATCTGCCGGCCACGTCGTCGCCCGCACGTCGGGGCCGCGCGACTGGCCGGCGACGCCCGACACGGAGGCGCTCGAGGACGCCGAGTCGCACTTCACGCCCCCGGACCCCGGCCCCGTGCTGACGTCCCGCGACCCGCTCGCCACGCTCGCCTGGATCTGCGCCGCAGGCATTCCGCTGCTCGCGGTGGTCGCGCTGATCGTCCGGTCGTTCCTGCCCGCCCTGCACGTGCCGAGCTGGGCCGGGCCGGCGGCCGTCCTGCTGTTCCTCGCCGCGGTCGCAGTGCTCGTCTGGCGCATGCCGCAGCACCGCGACCCCTCCGACCACGACAACGGCGCCGTCGTCTGACGGCGCCGTCCTCTGGTCGAGCTCTGCCTTCTAGCGGCGAGCGAGGTCGGCGGCGCCGACGATGCCGGCCTCGTTGCCCTGCTCCGCGAGCTCGATGCGCGCGACGGGGCGGTGCCCCAGCGCCGAGAGCTGCGACTCGTAGCCCTCGCGGGCGGGCAGCAGCAGCAGGTCGCCGGCCTCGGCGACCCCACCGCCGATGACGATCAGCTCGGGGTCGAGCAGCGCGGCGACCGACGCGGCACCCTCACCGATCCACCGGCCGAGCTTGGCCATCAGCTCGACGGCGAGCTCGTCGCCCTCCTGCGCCGCCTGGGTGACGTGCGGGCCCTTGATCTTCTTCCGGTCGCCGGCGGCGAGCTCGAGCAGCCGCGCCGACTTGTGCGGCAGCGCTACCACGGCGGCCTTCGCGTCGCGGACCAGCGCGGTGCCCGACGCGTACTGCTCCCAGCAGCCCTCGTGCCCGCAGCCGCAGTAGTGCCCGCCCGGCACCACGCGCATGTGGCCGACCTCGGCCGCCACGCCCCAGCGCCCGCGCACCAACTCGCGGTCGACCACGACGGCGCCGCCGAGGCCCGTCCCGATCGTCAGCATGAGCATGTCGGTCGCGTCACGACCGGCGCCGAACCGGAACTCGGCCCAGCCGGCCGCGTTGGCGTCGTTCTCGACGACGACGGAGACGTCGAGGTCCACGAGCTCCGCGACCTTGCGGGCCAGTGGGTACTCGCGCCACGCGATGTTCGGGGCGAACTGCACCGACGTGCGGTCCGCGCTCACGAAGCCCGCCGCGGCGACGCCGATCGCGCCGATCTCGTACTCCTTGCCGAGCTCGGTGCAGGCGTCGGCGATGGCACGGTCGATGCTCGCGACGTCGTCCGGGTCGGTGTCGCGCCTGACCTGGGCCAGGATCCGCCCCGCCTCGTCCACGACACCGATGGCGATCTTCGTACCGCCGATGTCGACACCGATCGCATGCATGGGTGGGGTCCTCACGTTCGTCGTCAAGGCCGCCGCACGGCGGCGGCGGAAGTGGTCGTGCGCGCCGAATCCGCCGGTCGATGGGGGCGCGCGCTCAGCCTATCGACCGCCGGGGGACCCCGCGGTGCGAGCCCGTTGCGTGACCGTGGTCACAAGAGACGGTGAGACCGAGTATCGTGTCGCCGCACGCCCCGTCACCTGCCACTGGAGTCAGCATGGACGAGACCACCAGCCCGCTGCGGATCGAGCTGCCGCGTACGTCGAACCTCAACGACGTCGTCGCCGACCGCCTGCGTCAGGCGCCCGACGCCGTCCTGGCCGAGGTGCGCCGCGACGGCCGCTGGGAGCCGGTCACGGTCCGGGAGTTCGACGCCCAGGTCGTCGCCGTCGCGAAGGGTCTCGTCGCCCAGGGCGTCCAGCCGGGCGACAGCGTCGGCATCATGTCCCGCACGCGCTACGAGTGGACGCTCCTCGACTTCGCGGCCTGGGCCGCCGGTGCCGTCCCCGTCCCGATCTACGAGACGTCGAGCGCCGAGCAGGTGCAGTGGATCCTGTCCGACGCCGCGGTCACCGTGCTCGTCGTGGAGTCCGCGGAGAACGCGGCCACGGTGGCCGAGGTCCGCGACCAGACGCCCGCGTGCCGCGAGGTCCTCGTGATCGACGACGGCGCGGTGGCTGCGCTGACCACGGCGGGCGCCGACGTGCCTGACGACGAGATCGCACGCCGTCGTGGGCTCGCGACGCTGGACGACCTCGCGACGATCATCTACACCTCGGGCACCACGGGCCGCCCGAAGGGCGCCGAGCTCACGCACCGCAACTTCGCCTCGCTCACCGCCAACACCGTCCCCGAGGTACCGGAGGTGTTCGCGGACGCCGAGGGCCGCACGCTGCTCTTCCTGCCGCTCGCCCACGTGTTCGCGCGGTTCGTCGAGGTGCTGGCGATCACCGGCGGCACCGTGCTGGGCCACTCCCCCGACATCAGGACGCTCGTCGACGACCTCGGCGAGTTCAAGCCGACCTACATCCTCGCCGTCCCGCGCGTGTTCGAGAAGGTCTACAACGCGGCCGAGCAGACCGCGGCCGCGGGCGGCAAGGTGAAGATCTTCCACTGGGCCGCCGCGACGGCCATCGCATGGTCGCGCGCGCTCGACACGCCCCGCGGCCCCTCCCTGTGGCTCAAGGCCCAGCACGCACTGGCCGACGCCCTCGTGTTCGGGACGCTGCGCGGCAAGCTGGGCGGCGAGGCGCGGTTCGCCGTCTCGGGCGGCGGGCCCCTGGGCGAGCGCCTCGGCCACTTCTACCGCGGCATGGGGCTGACGATCCTGGAGGGCTACGGCCTCACGGAGTCCACGGCGCCCACGTGCGTCAACCGGCCCGAGAAGACCAAGATCGGCACCGTCGGCGCCGAGCTGCCCGGCTGCTCGGTGAAGGTCGCCGAGGACGGCGAGATCCTGCTGCGGGGCCACCACATCTTCCGCGGCTACCACAACAACCCGCAGGCCACGGCCGAGGCGTTCGACGGCGACTGGTTCCGCACGGGCGACCTGGGCTCGCTCGACGATGACGGCTACCTGCGGATCACGGGCCGCAAGAAGGAGATCATCGTGACGGCGGGCGGCAAGAACGTCGCCCCGGCCGTGCTCGAGGACCGCATCCGGGCGCACGCGCTGGTCAGCCAGTGCGTCGTCGTCGGCGACAACCGGCCGTTCATCGGCGCGCTGATCACCCTCGACCCCGAGGGCCTGCCCGGCTGGCTGACGATGCACGGCAAGCCCGAGCTCACCGTCGAGCAGGCGATGACGGACCCGGACGTGCTCGCGGCGCTCGACCAGGCGGTCACGCGGGCGAACAACGCGGTCTCCAAGGCCGAGTCGATCCGCAAGTTCACGGTGCTGCCGGGCGACTTCACGGTCGAGAACGGCTACCTCACGCCCTCGCTCAAGGTGAAGCGCACGCTGGTCCTCAAGGACTTCGCGGACGACGTCGAGCGCATCTACGCCCCGACGTCCGACAGGCAGTCGCTCCACACCGCCTGACCGGGACGTGGACTATGTCGGGGGCGAGCCGTACCGTTCCCGCCATGACGAGCCAGACGTCCTCGAGCGCCACCCGCGTGGGCTACCAGCCCTCGTTCGAGGAGCTCGGGACGCCGCTGCACGACGTCACATTCGTCGTCGTCGACCTCGAGACCACCGGCACGCGTACCACCGACTCCGGGATCACGGAGATCGGGGCGGTCAAGGTGCGCGGGGGCGAGGTGCTGGGCGAGTTCCAGTCGCTCGTGAACCCCGGGCGTGAGGTGCCGGCGTTCGTCGCCCGTCTCACCGGCATCACGACGGCGATGGTCGCCACCGCGCCCGCGATCGACCTCGTGCTGCCGTCGTTCCTCGAGTGGGCGCACGGATCCGTGCTGGTCGCGCACAACGCGCCGTTCGACGTCGGGTTCCTCAAGGCCGCGGCGTCCGGGCTCGGCTATCCGTGGCCGGGCTTCGCCGTCGTCGACACGGTGCCGCTCGCGCGCCGGGTGGTCCTGCGCGACGAGGCACCGAATCACAAGCTGTCCACGCTCGCGAACCTCTTCCACGCCCAGGTGGTCCCCGAGCACCGCGCCCTGGCCGACGCGCGGGCCACGGTCGACGTGCTGCACGGCCTGCTCGACCGGCTCGGGGCGATGGGCGTGACCCACCTCGAGGACCTGGCGACGGCCGCCGACCCGGTTCCGCCGGACGTGCGCCGCAAGCGGCACCTCGCCGACGGCCTGCCCGAGGCGCCCGGGGTCTACCTGTTCAAGGGCCCTCGGGACGAGGTGCTGTACGTCGGCACCTCCACCAACATCCGCAAGCGCGTTCGCAGCTACTTCACGGCCGCGGAGAAGCGCCGGCGCATCACCGAGATGGTCCGCATCGCGCAAGAGGTCACGCCGGTGGTGTGCGCGACGCCGCTCGAGGCGGCGGTGCGCGAGCTGCGGCTCATCACGGAGCACGAGCCGCGCTACAACCGCCGCTCCAAGCATCCGGAGCGAAACACGTGGGTACGCCTCACGGACGAGCCGTACCCCCGGCTGTCCGTCGTCCGTGAGGTCCGTGCGGGCGCGCCGCACATCGGCCCGTTCGGCTCACGCCGCACGGCGCAGGAGGCGGTCGACGCGCTGCACGACGCCCTGCCGCTGCGGCAGTGCTCGCTGCGGTTGGCGCTCGTGTCCCGGTCGCCAGGCAGCCCCTGCGCCCTGGCCGGCATGGGTCGGTGCTCTGCGCCGTGCACCGCGGTCGAGGCGCCCGACACGGCGTACGCCGCCGTCGCCCAGGCAGCGGCGGACGCGCTCACGGGCGACCCGTCGCCCGTGGTCCACGCGCTGGCCTTGCGCATCGGACGGCTCGCCGCCGAGGAGCGCTTCGAGGAGGCGGGCCTCGTCACCGGCCGCCTGCGCGCCTACGTCCAGGGCGCGGGCCGCGCCCAACGCCTGGCGCCGCTCGCCCGCTGCGCCGAGCTCGTCGCCGCACGTCCGACGGCAGCCGGCGGGTGGGAGCTGGTCGTCGTGCGCCACGCGCGGCTCGCCGCGACAGCGGTGACGCGGCCGGGCGAGGACCCGCTGCCGGTGGTCGATGCGCTGCGCGCGACGGCGGAGACGGTCGAGGCCCCCGTGGCGCCGGCGCCCGCATGCCACCCCGAGGAGGCGGCGCTGGTGATCGACTGGCTCGAGTCCCCCGAGGTGCGCCTGGTGCACACGAGCGACCCGTGGGCCGTGCCCGTCCGCTCGGCGTTGTCCCACGCCGATCTCGCGGGTGTCTCGGGCGAGGTCAGGGCGCAGATCACTACCATGGCCCCATGCTGACCGCGATCGTGCTCATCGACACCGAACCGAACAAGATCCCGGAGGTCGCCGACCGGGTGGCCAACCTCCAGGGGGTCAGCGAGGTCTACTCGGTGACCGGCAAGGCCGACCTCGTCGCGATGGTGCGCGTGCGCAGCCACGACGACCTCGCGGACGCGATCGCCGACGGCATCAGCAAGGTGCCGGGCGTGCTGCGCACCGAGACGCTCATCGCGTTCCGGGCGTACTCGAGCGTCGACCTGGACCAGGCGTTCGCGCTGGGCCTGGACGAGTAGGCCTCAGGCCGACGCCGCCCGCCACCGCTCGAGGGTGCCCATCGCGGCGCCGTCGTCGACGCTGCGCGCGGCGAGGCCGATGCCCGCAGCGAGCCGCTCGACGAGCGTCCCCCCGGCGGTGCCCGGGAGGGTGCCGTCCGCGACGAGCGCCGCGGCGGCGTTGAGCAGCACCGTCTCGCGCACCGGGCTGCGGTCCGAGCCGTCCAGGACGCCCAGCGCGACGCGCGCGTTGTGGGCGGCGTCGGCACCGCGGAGGTCGGCGACCTCGATGCGGGTCAGTCCCAGGTCGGCGGCGGCGTCGAGGTGGCCGGACGTGACAACGCCGTCGCACACCTCCCACACGGCCGTCCCACCCGTTGCCGCGAGCTCGTCGAGGCCGTCGTCGCCCCGGAAGACCAGCGCCGACGTGCCGCGCTCGGCGAACACGCCGGCCATGAGCGGGGCCATGCGCGCGTCGGCACAGCCCACCGCCGTCGCGCTCGTCTGCGCGGGGTTGGTGAGCGGCCCGAGGAAGTTGAACGCCGTGGGCACGGCGAGCTCCTTGCGAGCGACGCCCGCGTGGCGCATCGACGGGTGGAACACGGTCGCGAAGCAGAACGTGATGCCGGCCTGGGTGGCGATCTGCGCGACGCGCTCCGGCGCGTGGTCGAGCCGGATGCCGAGCGCCTCGAGCACGTCGGCAGCGCCGGACGCGCTGGTCGCAGCGCGGTTTCCGTGCTTGACGACGCGCAGCCCGGCGCCCGCGACGACGATCGCGGCCATGGTCGAGATGTTGACCGTGTGCGCGCGGTCGCCGCCGGTCCCCACGAGGTCGACCGTGCGGCCCGGGACCTCGATGCGCGTGGCGTGCGCGAGCATCGAGGCGGCCAGCCCGCCGAGCTCGTCCACCGTCTCGCCCTTGGCGCGCAGGCCCATGAGGAAGCCGGCCAGCCGCGCCGGCGAGACCGCGCCCGACATGACCTCGTCCATCGCCCACGCCGCCTGCGCCCCGGTCAGGTCACCGCCGGCGACGAGCTGGTTCAGGACGACCGGCCACGCCAGCGTGGGGTCGGTCGCAGGTGCGTTGTCGACGACGGGCTGACTCAACGCGGGTCCCTCTCTCGGTACCGGGCACGGCTGCCCGCCGCGTGGCGGGCACAGCGAACGCTACCGGCTCGCGCCCGCTCGCGGCCTCCCGTTTCGCCGGTCAGACGGGTGCGCCCGCAAGCAGGCCCGCGACGGTGCTCTGCAGCGTGATCGCGTCGAGCGGGCGCGGCGCGACGGCGTCGGCCAGCGACCAGGAGGCGAGCCAGGCGTCCTCGGCCCGGCCGGTCAGCACCAGGATCGGCGGGCACTCGTACACCTCGTTCTTGAGCTGCCGGGCCAGGCCCATGCCGCCGACCTTGTCCGCCTCGCCGTCGAGCACGATGAGGTCCCAGCGCTCACGGTCGGCCGCGTCGACGACGGCGGCCGCCGTCGCGACCTCCGCCCAGTCGATCACGGGGGCGTGCGCGCGCAGTCGCGGCCCGACGGCGAGGCGCACCTGCTCCCGCACCGTCCGGTCGTCGCTGTAGAGCAGGATTCGCGGACCGCTCGCCTGCTCGCTGGTCACCGTCATGCCGTCGTGCCTCCCGTCAGGCCACTCGGTGCGACGGACCGCGCCGAGGGGCGATTGCGACCCACGTTTTGCTGGCATCGTGGCACACCGGCGTCACGTCGAGAACCAGCAGAACGTGGTCTTTTCGTGGCACTCTCCCAGGGATCGTCAGCAAGCGCGAGCACTTCGGCGAAAATCCGCGGAATTCCGCGAACTTCGGCCTCCGAAGTGCCGTTCTGCGTGGCTCAAAACATGTCGGAGTCGGCAATAATGACTCCGTGTCCACGACCGAAACGGCTGCTGCCCCCACCGCCCACCAGCACGTGAGCGTCAACCGCCCGAACCCGGTGTCGGTCGGGACGATCGTCTGGCTCGCCAGCGAGCTCATGTTCTTCGCGGGCCTCTTCGCGATGTACTTCACGGTTCGCTCCGTGATGGACCCGGCCGAGTGGGCCGCGCAGACGGAGAAGCTGAACGTCCCCTTCGCCTTCCTCAACACCACCGTCCTGGTGCTGTCGTCCGCCACCTGCCAGATGGGCGTGCTCGCCGCCGAGCGCTTCAAGCCGGTCCGCTCCGGCAAGATCTGGCAGTTCATGCAGTGGGGCCTGCACGAGTGGACGACCCTGACCTACCTCATGGGCGCCTTCTTCATCGGCGGGCAGATCTTCGAGTACGCAGGTCTGGTCCAGGATGGCCTGAGCATCTCGTCGAGCCCGTACGGCTCGGTCTTCTACCTGACGACGGGCTTCCACGGCCTCCACGTCATCGGTGGCCTCATCGCCTTCCTCTTCCTGCTCGGCCGCTCGTTCGCCGCCCGGCGCTTCGGCCACCACGAGGCCACGACGGCCATCGTCACGTCGTACTACTGGCACTTCGTCGACGTCGTCTGGATCGCGCTCTTCGCGGTCATCTACCTGCTCCAGTGACGGGGCAGCCACCGGCCCGACGCGGGCGCAGCGGCTTCCGCACCATCCACCGAACCACTCCACAAAGCCACGAGACGAGGTCACTTTCGTGAAGGCACTCGCCGCCCGCAGGCACCACCGGGCCGCCCCGGTCGTGCTGCTGCTGCTGGCGCTGCTGGCCATGGGCGGCGTGTACGCCGCCATCGCCCCGAGTCCGGCGAGCGCCGCGACCGCCAGCACCGCGGACATCGAGACCGGCAAGAAGCTGTTCCAGGCGAACTGCGCCACCTGCCACGGCCCAAGCGCCGAGGGCACGCAGGTCGCGCCGTCGCTCGTGGGAGTCGGCGCCGCAGCCGTGGACTTCCAGGTCTCGACCGGCCGCATGCCGATGCAGATGGACGGCCCGCAGGCCCAGGTCAAGCCCCGCCAGATGGACGAGGCGCAGACGGCCGCGCTCGCCGCGTACGTCGCCTCGCTCGGCGACGGCCCCGCGATCCCGACGGACGAGCAGGTCGACGGGTCGAAGGGCGATGCCGCGCACGGCATGGCGCTCTTCCGCACCAACTGCGCGATGTGCCACAACGCCGTCGGCGCCGGCGGCGCCCTGTCCCAGGGCAAGTTCGCGCCGTCGCTGATGAAGACGTCGCCGCGCAACATCTACCAGGCGATGCTCACCGGACCGCAGTCGATGCCGGTGTTCAACGACGCCAACATCACCCCCGAGGGCAAGCGCGACATCATCGCCTTCCTCGACGAGCAGCACTCCGGCTCGGCCGGTGGTAACCCGCTCGGCGGTCTCGGCCCGGTGGCGGAGGGCCTGTGGGCGTGGGTCATCGGCCTCGCCATCATGATCGGCGGCGCGATCTGGATCGGAGCGAAGTCCTCGTGAGCGAGAGCAACACCCCTACCAACCCGTCGCACGAGATCGGGCACCGGCACGACGGCGGTGCGCTCGTGCACCCCGACCGCTTCCCGGACCCGGGCGTCCCGGCGCACAAGCCCCGCCTGACCGACACCGACCCGGCGGCAGCGAAGCGGGCCGAGCGGATCATCGTGATCCTGTTCAGCCTGTCCTCGCTCGGCACGATCGCTTCGCTGGTCGCGTACTTCGCCGTGCGCCCGGACGGGACCACCGCGGGCGTGCGCCTCTCGACGCTGCTCCTCGGCGTCTGCCTGGCCGTCTCGCTGCTCGGCATCGGGTTCGCGGCGGTCCACTGGGCCAAGGCGCTCATGTCGAACCACGAGTACATCGACGAGCGTCACCCCATCGCGACCTCCCCTGAGTCTCGCGAGGTCGCCGTCGTCGCGCTGCAGCAGGGCATCGAGGACTCGGGCATCGCCCGCCGCGGCCTGCTCAAGGGCGCGTTCGTGGGCTCCCTCCTCCTGTTCCCGCTGACCATCGCCGTGCCGCTCGTGAGCTCGGTCGGCGCCGACTGGAACGTCAGCAAGTTCCGCCACACGCTGTGGCACAAGGGCCGCCGGCTCGCCTACGACCCGGACGGCCGCCTGGTCAAGGCCACCGACCTCACCGTCGGCTCCGTCGCGCACGTCATGCCCGACGTGCCGGAGGAGGACCGCCGTACCGAGGAGTGGATCACCGAGAAGGCCAAGTCCGTGGTCCTGCTCATCCGCCTCAACCCGGAGGACATCCGCGCTGAGCAGCGCCCGGGCGCGTCGTACGATGGCATCGTCGCCTACTCGAAGATCTGCACGCACGTCGGCTGCCCCGTCGCGCTGTACGAGCAGCAGACGCACCACCTGCTGTGCCCATGCCACCAGTCGACCTTCGACGTCGCCGACGGCGCCAAGGTGGTCTTCGGGCCCGCCAGGCGCCCGCTGCCCCAGCTTCCCATCACAGTTGACGATGAGGGGTACCTTGTCGCTGAGGACGACTTCTCCGAGCCGATCGGCCCGAGCTACTGGGAGCGCCTGAAGTGAGCACCGCAACCACGTCCCAGACCGCGAAGAGCGCCCGCCGTCCGGCCGAGCCGACCACGGCGGCCGGCAAGGCTGCGGACTACCTCGACCAGCGCACGTCGATCGGCGTCGCGGTCAAGGAGTTCGCGCGGAAGATCTTCCCGGACCACTGGTCCTTCATGCTCGGCGAGATCGCGCTGTTCTCGTTCGTCGTCCTGCTCATCACGGGTGTTTTCCTCGCGATGTTCTTCCAGCCGTCGAGCGCGCTCACGACCTGGGACGGCGACCTGCCGCAGCTGCACGGGCAGCTCATGTCCGTCGCGTTCGCCTCGACCCTCGACATCTCGTTCGAGGTGCGCGGCGGCCTGCTCATGCGCCAGATCCACCACTGGTCTGCGCTGATCTTCATGGCGTCGATCGTCACGCACATGATGCGCGTCTTCTTTACGGGCGCGTTCCGCAAGCCTCGCGAGCTCAACTGGCTCGTCGGCTCGACGCTGATGATCCTCGGCCTCGCGGCCGGCTTCTCCGGCTACTCGCTGCCCGACGACGTGCTCTCCGGCAACGGTCTGCGCATCACCGACGGCGTGGTCAAGTCGATCCCGATCATCGGCTCGTACATGTCGTACTTCATCTTCGGCGGCGAGTTCCCGGGCGAGCACATCATCGCCCGCCTGTTCACCGTGCACATCCTGCTCGTGCCCGGCCTGATCCTCGCCCTCGTGGGCCTGCACCTGTTCCTCATGGTGCTGCACAAGCACACGCAGTACCCAGGTGGCGGCCGCACCGACAAGAACGTGGTGGGCTACCCCGCGTTCCCGGTGTACGTCGCGAAGATGGGCGGCAACTTCTTCTTCATCTTCGGCGTGCTGGCCCTCATGGGCGGCACGATGGCGATCAACACCGTCTGGAACTACGGCCCGTTCGATCCGTCGCCCGTGTCCGCCGGCGCGCAGCCGGACTGGTACATGCTGTTCCTCGAGGGTGCTCTGCGCCTCATGCCGGGTCAGGCCGAGATCGTGACGTGGGGCAACTACACACTGTCGCTCAACGTCCTTGTCCCGGCGATGATTGTCCCGGGCATCCTGTTCACGTTCCTGCTCACGTACCCGTTCCTCGAGGCCAAGGTCACGGGCGACCACCGCGAGCACCACGTGCTGGACCGCCCGCGCAACGTCCCGGTCCGCACCGGCCTGGGCATCGCCTTCCTGACGGCGTTCATCATCCTGGCGCTCGCCGGCTCGAACGACCTCATCGCGACGCACTTCCACCTCTCGATCAACGAGATCACCTGGGTGTTCCGCGTGCTGCTCTTCCTCGGCCCGTGGTTCGCGTTCTGGGTGACCAAGCGCATCTGCCTGGGCCTGCAGCGCAAGGACCGCGAGCTGGTGCTCCACGGCCACGAGTCGGGCCGCATCGTGCGGTTCGCCAGCGGCGAGTACATCGAGGTCCACGCCCCGCTCGAGGAGCAGGAGCGCTGGCTGCGCGTCAACTTCGAGGCGCACACGCCGCGCGAGCTGGCCCCGGCCGCCGACTCCCGCGGCGTCAAGCGCAAGGGCTACGCCTCCGAGAAGCGCTGGCACCAGATCTCGAAGTTCTTCTTCGAGGACCGCATCGAGCCGGTCACGCCGTCCGAGCTGGCCGCCGCCCACGCGCACGGCGAGCACGAGGCGATCGAGGCCCCGCACGACGAGCACGCCGCCCTCCCGGCCGGCGCTGCCCGCACCGATCAGGAGCGCTGAGCTCTGACCTGACCGACGACGACGGCCCGCGCCGCGCCTTCCCGCCCGATGGGAGGGCGCTGCGCGGGTCGTCTTTGTTCCCACCCGACCACCATCCCGGCGGCCGGAACGCAACAGGAGGAAGTTGATGGCTGTCTACACGCTCCCTGACCTGAGCTTCGACTACGCGGCCCTCGAGCCCCACATCTCGGGCCGCATCATGGAGCTGCACCACTCCAAGCACCACGCCGCCTACGTCGCTGGCGCCAACACGGCCCTGGACAAGCTGGCCGAGGCCCGCGACGCGGGCGACCTCGCCGCGGTGAACCTGCACGAGAAGAACCTCGCGTTCAACCTCGGCGGGCACGTCAACCACTCGGCGTTCTGGACCAACCTCTCCCCCGAGGGCGGCGGCGAGCCGACCGGTGAGATCGGCTCCGCCATCGACGAGCACTTCGGGTCGTTCGAGAAGTTCAAGGCGCACTTCGCGGCCGTCGCCGCCGGTGTGCAGGGCTCCGGCTGGGCCATCCTCGCGTGGGACTCCATCGGCCAGAAGCTCATCATCGTTCAGCTTTACGACCAGCAGGGCAACATCGCGCTCGGCCTCGTGCCGATCGTTCTGCTCGACTGCTGGGAGCACGCGTACTACCTCGACTACCAGAACGTCCGTGCCGACTACGTCACGGCCTGGTGGAACATCGTCAACTGGGCCGACGCGGACGCCCGCCTAGCCCGCGCGAAGTCCCAGACCGCGGGCCTCATCGTCCCGTCGCTCTGACGCTCGTTCTCGCACCTCGGAACGCCCCCTCAGCCGTCGTGGCAGAGGGGGCGTTCTGCTTTCGCCGGAGCGCCGGTCCAGTGGCCCGGGCCACCTCACCCAGCCGCAGCGTCCCGGCCGTGACCTCGCCTACGGTGGCAACGAGTACTGCACGGACTTCGACGCCGGCCTGGTCCGGCGCCCGCCTGAGGAGGCTGACATGCGCGCGATCGTGTTCGAGAGCTACGGCGCACCCGACGAGCTCCATGTGGTCGACGACCGTCCCGAGCCGGACCCGGGTCCGGGCCAGGTCCGGGTCCGCGTCGAGGCGGCGGGCGTCAACGTCTGGGACGGCAAGGTCCGCTCGGGGGCCATGTCGGCGTTCGTCCGGACGACGTTCCCCGCCGTACCGGGCCTCGAGGCGGCAGGTGTGGTCGACCGAGTGGGGCCGGGAGTCACGGGAGTGTCGGTCGGCGACCGCGTGACGGGCTGGACCCGGCACGGGCACGCCGAGCTTGCGGTGCTCCACGGCTGGGCCTCGGTTCCCCCGAGCCTCGAGCCCGCTCAGGCCGCGGCGATCCCCGTCGTCGCCGAGGCGGCTACCCGCGTCCTCGCGCTGCTGGACCCACGCCCCGGATCCACTCTTCTCGTGCACGGCGCGAGCGGCGGGGTCGGCGGGCTCGCCGCCCAGCTCGCGCGCGCCGCGGGCGTCACCGTGATCGGCACCGCGTCCGCCGCCCAGCACGACCGGCTCCGAGGCTGGGGCATCACCCCCACGACTTACGGCGACGGCCTGGTCGAGCGCGTACGTGCGCTCGCGCCTCAGGGGGTGGACGCGGTCCTCGACGCCGCCGGACGCGGCGTCCTGCCAGAGAGCATCGAGCTGCGCGGCAGTACCGACCGAGTCGTGACCATCGCCGACCCGTCTGCGATGGCGCTCGGCGTGACGTTCTCTCAGGGCGCAGAGTTCAACCCCGCTGCCCTGGCCGAGGTGGTCGAGCGCGTGACGAGCGGCGACCTGGAGGTCCCCCTGGCCGCTACGTTCCCCATGGAGGCCGCCGCCGAGGCGCAGGCGCTCGTCGACGGTGGGCATCCGGGCGGCAAAGTCGTCCTCGTGCTCTGACGCCCCGAGCACCGGGCGCCCGGTCGCGCCGGCGGGGCGCCCGGTCCCATCGGCCGGGGCGGCCCGCACCCAGCGCCGACCTCGCCTCACCGCGCGGCTGATCAGCCGACCGAGGTCAAGCCTCGCGCGGACGAAGGCGTCGGGACCCACGTGTGGCTGCGCAGCTCGCGCGGACGTCTGGAGCCAGGCACGGACGGCGCCGGAGTCAGTCGGATGCTCGGGCAAGGAAGGACCTATGTCATGCAAGGGCACGCGCCCTCAGTGCAGGGCACCCGCGAGATCGGACAGCTCGATCGTCTGGTCCGCCGGCGGCGGCACGATCGCGCCCGTCTGGTTGAGCTTGCTGACGTGCATGGAGATCGTCAAGGACTGGCCACCCGTCGTCGTCGCCCGCACGTCGACCCGCAACGGGACGTTGTGCGCGTCGAGCGAGTACGTGGCGGTCAGCTTCCCGAGGTGCCTCGCCTGCGCAGGGTCGAGCAACCTGGATCCCTCGGCGACCTTCGAGGGGTCGACGGTCATCGTGTAGATGGTTACGGCCGTGCCGTCGACGACGCCTGTGCCCTTCTTCGTGAAGGAGGTGATGCCCGCCGCGAAGGCTCGGGCCTGAGCGCCCATGTCCGCCGCGTGGATCCCGTCGAGCAACTTGGCGAGGCCGGCGTGCTTCGCCAGCTTGTCCATGGTCGCGTGCACGTACCGACCGCCGGTCGCCTCGCCCAGGCCGACGTAGACGTCGCTGCCGATGAGAAACAGATCCAGGTCCCGGCCGGCGACACTTGTCGTCATGTGCAGGTCGGTCTCGTCGCCCTTCCGGACGACGTCGCTCGCCGCGGTCCCGGTGAGCTTCCCGGCATCGGCGAACCTGCCCCTGTAGGTGAGGTCCACGTGCATCGACGTGACCGACTTCAGGCCGGCCGCGATGGCGTCGGCGAACGTGGCCTGGGTGAGATCAGAAGAGGGAGACGCAGGCGCCGAGGCGCCGACCTCGACGCCCTTCGGACCAGCGTCTCCCGACGGGCCGCATGCGCTCAGGCCGATGACCAGCGCGGCGATGGCCGCGATGATGCCCGCGGCGCTTCTCGTGAGACGCACGTGCACTCCATCGGGGTTCTCTGGCCTCGGCGGGACACCCCGTCGCCCCGCCCCACCGCACAGGATCTGCGGCGTCGATAGCCCGAATCTAACGCGGTTCCCAGGGTGCGATCCGCACATCAGGAGGATGAAAGACGAGAGGCCCGCTCCATCCGGAGCGGGCCTCTCGTGTCGGCTCGTAGCTGCCGATCCGCGGCGTCAACGCCGCGGTGTCAGTCGTCGATCAGTGCGCGTGCTGCCCGCGGCTGAACTCGAACACCCAGCCGACCAGGCCGATGACGCCGAGCACGAACCCGAGGTAGAGCACCCACCAGCCGACCGCGAGGCCGAGGAAGGCCAGCGCCGCGGCGGCACCGATGACCAGCGGCCACCAGCTCCACGGGGCGTAGACGCCCTGGTCGCCGGCGCCGTCGGCGATCTCGCCGTGCTCATCGTCCTCCGGCCGCGGGTCGATGCGGCGGGCCGTCAGTGCGAGGTAGGCGCCGACCATGGCCACCAGGCCGCCGAGCAGCGGCATCCCGAGGAAGCCGACCGGCTCGCCCCAGCCGGTCACGAAGCCGTAGATGACGCCGACGACAACGAAGAAGGGCGCGAGGTACAGGAAGAGCTTGGTCTCGGTCTTCACTTGGCGGGACCCTCGATCGTGGTGGTCGACGTGCCGGCGTACTGCGGGTACAGCTCCGGGTGCTCCATGGCCGCGACCTCGGGGTGGTGCAGGTCGAAGGCCGGCGACTCGCTGCGGATGCGGGGCAGCGAGATGAAGTTGTGCCGCGGCGGCGGGCAGGCCGTCGCCCACTCTAGCGAGCGACCGTAGCCCCACGGGTCGTCGACGGTCACGAGCGGCGCCCGCCGCGACGTCGTGTAGACGTTCCAGAAGAACGGAAGGAGCGACGAGGCCAGGATGAACGACCCGACCGTCGACACCTGGTTCATCCAGGTGAAGCCTTCCTCGGGCATGTAGTCGGCGTAGCGGCGCGGCATGCCGATGACGCCCAGCCAGTGCTGGATGAGGAACGTCGTGTGGAACCCGATGAAGAGCAGCCAGAAGTGCAGCTTGCCGAGGCGCTCGTTGAGCATGTGTCCCGTGAACTTCGGCCACCAGAAGTAGAAGCCGGCGAACATCGCGAACACGACGGTGCCGAACACCACGTAGTGGAAGTGCGCCACCACGAAGTACGTGTCCGAGACCTGGAAGTCGAGCACCGGGCTCGAGAGGATGACGCCGGTCAGGCCGCCGAAGAGGAACGTCACGAGGAAGCCGATCGCCCACAGCATCGGCGTCTCGAAGGTGAGCTTGCCTCGCCACATCGTGCCGATCCAGTTGAAGAACTTCACACCGGTCGGCACGGCGATGAGCATCGTCATGAACGAGAAGAACGGGAGCGTCACGGCGCCGGTCACGTACATGTGGTGGGCCCACACGGTCACCGAGAGGGCACCGATCGCGACCGTGGCGTAGATGAGGCCCTTGTAGCCGAAGATCGGCTTGCGGCTGAAGACCGGCAGCACCTCGGACACGATGCCGAAGAACGGCAGCGCGATGATGTACACCTCGGGGTGGCCGAAGAACCAGAACAGGTGCTGCCAGAGGATGGCGCCGCCGTTGTCCGGGTTGAACACCTGCGCACCGAGCCGGCGGTCGGCGCCGAGCGCGAACAGCGCGGCGGCCAGCGGCGGGAAGGCCATCAGCACCAGGAGGCTCGTGATGAGCGTGTTCCAGGTGAAGATCGGCATGCGGAACATCGTCATGCCGGGCGCACGCATCGTGATGATCGTCGTGATGAAGTTGACGGCACCGAGGATGGTGCCGAAACCGGCGAGCGCGAGGCCGAAGACCCATAGGTCACCGCCCAGCCCGGGGCTGAACGTCGTGTCCGAGAGCGGCGCGTAGGCGAACCAGCCGAACGAGGCGGCGCCCTGCGGCGTGACGAAGCCCGCCGCGGCGATCAGGCCGCCGAAGAAGAACAGCCAGAACGCGAACATGTTCAGTCGCGGGAACGCGACGTCGGGCGCTCCGATCTGCAGCGGCATGATGACGTTCGCGAAGCCCGCAAAGAGCGGGGTCGCGAACAGCAGCAGCATGATCGTGCCGTGCATCGTGAAGAGCTGGTTGTACTGCTCCTTGCTCTGCACGATCTGGATGCCCGGCTCGAACAGCTCGGCGCGCATGATCAGCGCCATGACGCCGCCGACGCAGAACCAGATGAACGACATGATCAGGTACATGTACCCGATCGTCTTGTGGTCGGTCGACGTGATCCACTTGACCACCGTGCGACCGAGGTTCTGACGCCGGGGTGCGAGGCCCGGGATCACCTCGCCGCCGTACGATGCGGATGCGGCCATCAGTGCTCGGCCCCCTCGGTCTCGGCGGAGGCCGGAGCCTCCTGGTGGCGGTTCAGGTCGAGGCCGAGCTGGCCGGTCTTGCCCTGCGAGCGAAGGTCGTCCATGTGCGCGTCGTACTCCTCGCGCGAGACCACCTTCACGTTGAAGAGCATCCCGGAGTGGAACTCACCGCACAGCTCGGCACACTTGCCGGCATAGGTGCCCTCACGCTCCAGTGTCACCTCGAACTGGCTGGTGCGCCCCGGGATCATGTCCCTCTTGAAGAGGAACGCCGGGATCCAGAACGAGTGGATGACGTCGCGCGAGTCGAGCGTGAACTCGACCTTCTCGCCGACGGGCAGGTAGAGCGTCGGCAGCGCCGTCGAGGTGCCGCGCGCGCCATCGACCTCGTCCGCGGCGGTCTGGCCGCCGACGTCGATGAGGTGCTGACCGGAGTCGTAGACGTTGTCGTCCACGTAGTTGAAGTCCCAGCTCCACTGCTTGCCGATGACATGGATGTGCACGTCGGCGTTGCCGTCCACGCGGGTCACGTCCGTCATGACGTTGTCCGTGTGGTAGAAGAGCACGAGGATCATCGCCAGCGGCACGATCACGTACATGAGCTCGAGCGGCACGTGGTAGCGCGTCTGCACCGGCAGCTGGTTGTCGTCACGACGCTTGCGGTACGCGGCGACACACCAGAGCATCAGGCCCCAGGTGATGATGCCGACGATGAGGGCGGCGACCCACGACCCGACCCACAGGTGGCGGATGCCCTCGGTCTGGTTGGTCACCTCCCCGTCGGGGTAACCGGGCAGGTAACCGCGCTTGACGGCGTCGCTCGCGCAGCCGGAGGCCAGCACGGCGACCGCGGCGGCGATAGCCGTCGCGCGCAGGATGGCCCGCGGGGCGCGGGTGGGGGGCTTCGACTGCAAGGGAGGCCTTTCACGTCACGACCCGCGTCCGGCCCGTGCGATTCGCGTCATTCAGTGACGCACTGCGCGACAGACCGGTGGCGGGACCTTCTCGTCCTCGATACACCGCAGCCTAGCGCGCTCACCGTCCCGACACCGCCGGTCATCGGGGGCTCGGAGGTGACGATTCGCCGCCCTCGCGCCAGCATCTTTACTGGTCGCGACATCGACAGACTGAGTGTCAGATCCCTCCCCCGTCGGCGCCGGGCATCCAGCTGTCGCGAGGGAGGGTGCTGACGCTCGCGCGCCCCGCGTCCGGACCCCTGTGACCAACCCCACGCGCCCTTTCACGACGACGGCCCGGCCTCCCGGGGAGTCCCTCGGGTGGCCGGGCCGTGCGGTCCGCCAGGTGGTGGCGCGTCAGGCGAACGAGCCGCCACAGGCGCAGGAGCTGCCAGCGTTCGGGTTGTCGATCGTGAAGCCCTGCTTCTCGATGGTGTCGGCGAAGTCGACGGTGGCGCCCTCCAGGTACGGGACGCTCATCTTGTCGACGACGACCTCGACGCCGTCGAAGTCCGTGACCTCGTCGCCGTCGAGCAGGCGCTCGTCGAAGTACAGCTGGTAGATCAGGCCGGAGCAGCCGCCGGGCTGCACGGCGACGCGCAGACGCAGGTCGTCGCGACCCTCCTGCTCCAGGAGGTTGCGGACCTTGCCGGCCGCGACGTCGGTCAGGACCACGCCGTGCGTGGTGGTCTCGAGGGTGTCGGTCATGCTTCCTCCAACGACGGGTTGAGTCTCGCTCAGACCGATACTACGCATCACGTCACGGTGCGTGGTGGCCCTGGGGCGACCACTGCGGGTCCCAGGTGCGCGCCGCGCGCGCGACGGCGGCGGCCCGTGCCGCGGCGTCCGCCCCGACCTCGTGCACGCCGCTGACGCCTCCGGCGGACCACTCGCGCCGGCTCGCCTCGCTGCGACCGGCCAGCACGACGACGGGCAGCGCCCGCTCCCCAGCCACCCGAGCGACCAGGGGAAGCGGCCCCTCGTGCAGGCCAGGGCCGTCGAGAACGTCCAGGTGCACGACGACGACGTCCGCCACCGCGGCGAGCTTGCGCAACCTCGCCTCGGCCGGGTCGACGACGGGTGCCGCCGTCGTCAGGCCGAGCGCGGAGAGCGGGACGAAGACGCCGGGCGGCGCTGCGACGGCGGGGCGGGACGGCAGGACGGCGGGCTCGACGGACCCCGCCCCCGCGGAGCGCCACGCCGCGGCGAGTTCCTCGGCGAGCGTGGCCTGCGAGGCCAGCAGCAGCACGTGCACGGTGCCGATCGTGGCACGACGATGGTCGGCATGACGACCAGCGCGGGTCCGCACGTGGGGATCCTCGTGTTCGACGGGGCCGAAGAGCTCGATGTCGTGGGCCCGTTCGGGGTGCTCTCGACGTGGCGCGCCCGCTCCTCCCTGCAGCCGACCGTCACGACCTTCTCGCGCGACGGCGCCGGCGTGCGGCTCGCGCACGGCCTGCGGGTCGTGCCCGCGGCGGCGGCGGACGACGTCGGCCCGCTGCACCTGCTGCTGCACCCCGGCGGGGACGCCACGAGCACCCTGCTCGCCGACCCCGGGCACCTGGAGTGGCTGCGCTCGGTGCGGGCGACGACGCCCCTCGTCGCGGGCGTGTGCACGGGGGCGTTGGTGCTGGCCGCTGCCGGGCTCCTGGCAGGACGCCCCGCCACCACGCACCACGACTACTACGACGAGCTCGTCACCATCGACCCGTCCGTCATCGTCGACACCGAGGCCGGGTACGTGGACGATGGCGACGTCGTCACCTCGGCGGGCGTGACCGCGGGGATCGACATGGCGCTGCACCTGGTCGCGCGTCTCGAGTCGCTTGCCGTCGCGCGGGCAGTGCGGCACGCGCTGCAGCACGAGTCGACGGCAGGGCTCGAGCACGGGCTGTGGACCTGAAGGTGTGACCCAGATATCTGATACCACCCGTAGCCGGTAGTAGCCTGCCCCGCGTGACCCGGATGCTGCAGCTCGCCTGGAAGACGTTCCGCCCCCGCAGACCGGTCCCCGGCAGGGGGCTCCTCGACCCCTCGCTCACCGACATGCGGGTGCACCCGGGCGATCTCGACATCCTGTTCCACGTGAACAACGGCGTCTATCTGCAGATGGCCGACATCGCGCGATGGAACTACATGGCGGACCTCGACGGGTTCCGGCGCCTCGGCGAGCGACGCTGGTACCCGGTGGTCGCCGCGTCGACCGTCAAGTACAAGCGCTCCCTCCAGCTGTGGGACAGGTTCCGCATCACCACGCGCGTGCTCGGCTGGGACGAGCGCGTCGTCTACATGGAGCAGGTCTTCGCCCGCGGCGAGGACGTGTGCGCGACGGCGTGGGTCGCGGGCCGCTTCCTCTCCCGCGACGGCGCGCGCATCCCGATGCCCGACGTCGTCGCGCTGCTCGGCCCGGACGCGCCGCCGACCAGCCCGCAGCTGCCCGCTGACGTGGCGGCATGGGCCCGCGCCCTGGACGTCGCCCACCGCGAGCCGACGACGTAGCGCCGGAACCGTCTCGTCAGAGGGCCTGCGCCACCTGGGTCAGCAGGAGGGCCTCCGCCACGATCACCTTGCGGAGCTCACCGAGGTGGACCGACTCGTTGGCGCCGTGGGCGCGCGAGTCCGGGTCCTCGACGCCCGTGACCAGGATCGCCGCGTCCGGGAAGATCTCGAGCAGGTCGGCGATGAACGGGATGGATCCGCCGATGCCGGTGTCGACCGGGTCGGTGCCCCACGCCGCCGCGAACGCGGCCCGAGCGGCGCGCATCGCCGCGGTGTCGCCCGCCGCGAGGAACGGCTTGCCCGTCTCCTTGGTGGTCCACGTGACCTTCGCCCCGAACGGCGCGTGCGCCGTCAGGTGCGCCTCGAGCGCGGCCGCCGCGGCCTGCGGGTCCTGCCCCGGCGCGAGCCGCAGCGAGAGCTTGGCGCGGGCGCGCGGCGTCAGCGTGTTCGACGCCTGCGCGACCGGGGTCGCGTCGATGCCGATGACGGACAGCGCAGGCTTGGTCCAGATTCGGCCCGCGAGCGGACCGGTCCCCACCAGGGGCACGCCGTCGAGCACCGACGACTCCGCGCGGAACGCCGTCTCGTCGTACTCGACGGTCGGGTCGGGCGCGCGGACGAGCCCCTCGACGGCGACGTCGCCGGCGTCGTCGTGCAGCGTCGCGACGAGGCGCGACAGCAGCGTGAGCGCGTCGAGCACCGGGCCGCCGAACATGCCGGAGTGCACGGCGTGCCCGAGCACCTCGACCTCGACGAAACCGTCCACGAGGCCGCGCAGCGACGTCGTCAGCGCCGGGACGCCCACCTTCCAGTTGGCCGAGTCGGCGACGACGATGACGTCGGCCGCGAGCAGCTCGCGGTGCTCCTCGAGGAACGCGCGGAACGACGGCGAGCCGTCCTCCTCCTCGCCCTCGACGAACACCGTGATGCCGACCTCGGGCGTGAGCCGGGCGGCGGTGAGCGCGCGCAACGCACCCAGGTGAGCGACGACGCCCGCCTTGTCGTCGGCAGCACCGCGCCCGAAGAGGCGGTCACCGACCTGGACTGGCTCGAACGGGTCCGTCTCCCAGCCCTCTCCCGCGGGCTGCACGTCGTGGTGCGCGTACAGCATGACGGTCGGCGCGCCCTCGGGCGCCGGGCGCCGCGCGACGACGGCCGGGGCACCGGGGGCGCCGTCGGGCCGCGGCGAGCGCAGGATCTGCGCCTCGGGCAGGCCGGCCCCGCGCAGCAGGTCCGCAACGGCCTTGGCCGACGCCTCGACGTGGGCCGGGTCGAACGCTGCCATCGCCACGCTGGGGATGCGCACGAGCGACACGAGGTCGTCCTGGAGGGCCGGGAACAGCTCGTCGACGACGGCACGCAGGGTCTCGACGTCGGCGGCCTGGGGGGTGGTGGGGCTCTGAGCGGTCACGCCGTCACGCTACCCGGGCCGGACGGCGTCGGCCTGGGTCCGTGGCCCGTAGACTCGTGGCGTGTTCTCCCGCAACAAGCCCACGGCCCCCACCGGCGCCGACGCCGTCACCCAGGCCGACGAGATCGAGCAGGCCGGCAACGTCGGCAAGGGCCGCCCGACTCCCAGGCGCTCCACCTCCGAGGCCGCCAACAAGCGACCCCTCGTGCCGAGCGACCGCAAGGCGGCAGCGGCGACGGCGCGTGTCAAGCAGAAGGAGACGCGCGCCCGCGCGTACGAGGGCATGCAGCGGGGCGACGAGCGCTTCCTCCCGGCGCGTGACAAAGGCGCGCAGCGCCGGTACGTGCGCGACTACGTGGACGCCCGGTGGAACCTGGGCGAGTACTTCCTCCCCGTGGCGCTCGCGTTCATCGTGCTGAACTTCGTCGTCGTGCGGTACCAGAACCTCGCGTTCATCGTGCTGATCGCGCTCTACGTCGTCGTGCTCATCGCGATCGCCGACTGCGTGGTCATGTGGCTCGGTCTGAAGCGCAAGCTGGGGGCGAGGTTCGGCGAGGTCGAGCGCGGCACGGCCTGGTACGCGGCGATGCGCGTCTTCCAGATCCGCCGTACGCGCATGCCGCGGCCGAACCACCAGAAGCACGGCGTCTGGCCCGCGTGAGCGAGACGCCCGTCGCGGAGCCCGGTCCCGAGGGGCCGGGCTTCGTCGTGCGGGCGGCCACCGCCGCCGAGTGGGCGACCGTGCGGGGCGCGCGGCTGGCGATGCTGGCCGACCCGTCGGCCGCGTTCGGGCACGGACCGGACGCCGAAGCAGGGCTCCCTGAGCAGCACTGGCGCGACGTCGCCGCCGCCTGGGCCGAGGCCGACCAGACCCTGCAGGTCGCCGAAGGCAGCGACGGCACGTGGCTCGGGGTCATGGGCTGCCGCGTGCAGGGCGAGGGCCCGGAGCTGACGTGGGTCTGGGTCGTTCCCGCTCACCGCGGCCCGGGTGGTGTGACCGACGCGCTGCTGACCGCCGTCGAGCACTGGGCCCAGCCCCGCGGCGACGCGCTGTCTCTCAAGGTCTTCACCGACGTCGGCCGCGCCGTCGCGGCCTATCGGCGACGCGGGTTCACCGCCGTCGGCGACCCGGTCCCCGCGCGGGAGCCCGGCCGTGCCGACTGGGTGATGCGCAAGCCGCTCCGCTGAGCGGATCGAGGGGCGCCCGGTCGTTAGGGTGCTGGCATGGTCAACTTCCGGTACCTCGGCAACAGCGGTCTGAAGATCTCTGAGATCACGTACGGCAACTGGCTGACGCACGGCTCGCAGGTCGAGAACGACGTCGCGACCCAGTGCGTGCACGCCGCGCTCGACGCCGGCATCACGTCGTTCGACACCGCCGACGTCTACGCCAACACCCGGGCCGAGCAGGTGCTCGGCGACGCGCTCAAGGGGCAGCGCCGCGAGTCGGTCGAGGTGTTCACCAAGGTGTACTGGCCGACGGGCCCCGGCGGCCCCAACGACTCCGGCCTGTCGCGCAAGCACATCCTCGAGTCGATCAACGGCTCGCTGCGGCGCCTCGGCACCGACTACGTCGACCTCTACCAGGCCCACCGGTTCGACGTCGAGACGCCGCTCGAGGAGACGATGCAGGCGTTCGCCGACGTCGTGCGCCAGGGCAAGGCCCTCTATATCGGCGTCTCGGAGTGGACCGCCGACCAGCTGCGCGCCGGCCACGCGCTGGCCAAGGAGCTCGGCGTCCAGCTCATCTCCTCGCAGCCGCAGTACTCGATGCTGTGGCGCGTGATCGAGGGCGAGGTCGTGCCGGCCTCGCGCGAGCTCGGCGTCTCGCAGATCGTGTGGTCGCCCATCGCCCAGGGCGTGCTCACCGGCAAGTACGTGCCGGGTCAGCCGCTGCCCGAGGGCTCGCGCGCGACGGACCCCAAGGGCGGCGCCAACATGATCAGCCGGTTCATGCGCGACGACGTCCTCACCCGCATCCAGAACCTGAAGCCGGTCGCGGACGAGCTCGGCCTCACGATGGCCCAGCTCGCGGTCGCCTGGGTGCTGCAGAACGAGAACGTGGCCGCGGCGCTGGTCGGCGCCTCGCGCCCCGAGCAGGTCGCGGAGAACGTCAAGGCGTCCGGGGTCACGATCCCGGCGGAGCTCATGGCGAAGATCGACGAGGTGCTGGGCGACATCGTCGAGCGCGACCCGGCCCGCACCGCCGAGACCACGCCGAAGCGGCGCCCGAGCTGAGGCGCCGGCGACGGTGCGGCGCGGCAACGCGTGCGAGTTCGAGCGTTCGTCGCGAGTTCGAGCACCCGAGCGCTCGAACTCCGCGCGGACGCTCGAACTCGGCGGGTCAGGCCGCGGCGGCCGGGATCGTGCGCGCCGACGATGCCGGCGCCGGTGCCGCCATCGCCGGCGCCAGGCGGCGGGCCGCCAGCTGGACCACGACGCCCACGCCGAGCGCGTAGGCGACCGTCGCCCACCCGAAGGTGCCGCCGAGCGCCCACCCCAGCAGCACGACGGCGACCTCGATCGCCGTCTTGACCACCCGCACCGGGCGGCCGGACCGGTACGGCGTCACGGTGCTCGGCGACGAGACGCTCACCGATCTGGTGCTGGACGCCCCCGACGGCGCGCCCGCCACCGACGCGGACGTGCCGCCGTCCTTCGCGGGCGACGGCGGCAGCCCGCACGTGGTGAGCATCGGGTCGGCGTCCAAGACGTTCTGGGGCGGACTGCGGATCGGCTGGGTGCGCGCGCACCCCGACGTCGTCGCGCAGCTCGCGCGGGCCCGCGGGTCGGTGGACATCGCGTCGCCGCTGGTCGACCAGCTCGCCGTCGTCGAGCTGCTCGGACGCCGCGCGGACGTGCTCGCGGGGCGGCGGGCCACACTGCGCGCGCAGCGCGACGTGCTCGTCGACGGGCTCCGGTCGGCGCTCCCGTGGGACGTGCCGCGGCCGGCTGGCGGGCTCAGCGTGTGGCCCTCGCTCGGCGCACCGCTGGCGCAGGCGTTCGCCGCGGCGGCCGCGGCCGAGGGCGTGCTGGTCAACGCGGGGCCGACGTTCTCGCCGCACGGC
Source organism: Xylanimonas sp. McL0601 (assembly GCF_049852175.1). Lineage (GTDB taxonomy): Bacteria > Actinomycetota > Actinomycetes > Actinomycetales > Cellulomonadaceae > Xylanimonas. Next base: position 1,756,436 of record NZ_CP187527.1, on the reverse strand, counting down.
ACGGCGACGGACCACGTCCGGCTGACGTTCGGCCGCTCGACGACGGAGCTCGAGCGCGCCCTCCCCCGCCTGGTCCGCGCGTGGGAGCGGGTCACCGGGGGGTGAGGAGGTCAGAGGCCTCGAATCAGCGCGGCTCGGCAGCCCTCTCGCCGAGGTCTCCCGGTGCCGCCGGGCCCGTTCGAGCAGTCGTCGTGGCGTTCGAGTGCCCGAGCGCTCGGACTCCGCGCACATGCTCGAACTTGCCGGCGGGTTTCCGCTTCCCGAAGGTCAGGGAGCGCGCAGCGGGAGCGGTGGCGTCGCCTGGACGCCGTCGTGCATCAGGCGGGCTTCCGCGGCGCCCACGGCGGCGAGCGAGCGCCAGCGCTCGCCGAGCCACTCCTCGGCGTCGTACTGCGTGGTGAAGACGGGGCTCAGCGCGGGGTCGAGCGCCTGGCCCAGCTCGTCGACCAGCACCCACTCCCAGCGCGGGCGGATGGGGTTGCTCACCGGCCTGCCTTCGCCTTCGCGACGAGCGCGCGGTTGAGGCGGGCCGCCCAGAACGGGCCCTCGTAGATGAAGCCCGTGTATCCCTGCACCAGGTCGGCGCCGGCGTCCAGGTAGGCGCGGGCGTCGTCGGGGGTGGTGATGCCGCCCGAGCCGATGATCGCCGGGCCCTCGCCCAGGCGTGCGCGCAGCCGGGCGACCACCTCGAGGCCGCGTGCCCGCAGGGGCGGGCCGGACAGGCCGCCGGGTCCGAGGTCGTGGCCGATCGTCGTATTGACGGCGGCCACGCCGTCGAGGCCCAGCTCGAGCGCAAGGTCGGCGACGGCGTCGACGTCCTCGTCCGCGAGGTCCGGTGCGATCTTGACGAGCAGCGGCACGCGCGGCAGACCTGCGGTGTCCGTCGCCGCGTCGGCGGCGGCACGCGCCGCGGCGAGGATCGGGCGCAGCTCGGCGGTCGTCTGCAGGTCGCGCAGCCCGGGGGTGTTCGGCGAGGAGACGTTGACGACGAGGTAGTCGGCGTACGGGGCGAGCACCCGCGCGCTCAGCGCGTAGTCCTCCGCGGCGTTCTCCGCCGACGTCGTCTTGTTCTTGCCGATGTTGACGCCGATCCGCAGCTGGCGGCCGGCGGCCGACGAGCGCAGGCGGCGCAGCGACGCGGCGGCCGCGTGCGCGCCCTCGTTGTTGAAGCCCATCCGGTTGCGCAGCCCGCGCAGGTCGAGCTCGCGGAACATGCGCGGCGCCTCGTTGCCGGGCTGCGGGCGGGGGGTGATGGTGCCGACCTCGACGTAGGCGAAGCCGAGCATGGTCAGGCCGCGCACCGCGCGGGCGTCCTTGTCGAAGCCGCCCGCGAGACCGAAGGGCGCCGGGTAGGTGCGGCCCAGCACCTCGACGCTGCCGGGGCCGCCCAGGCCGCGGCCGAGGTAGGGCGCGAGCGCCCCCTGGACGACGTCGCGCAGCACGGGGACGCGGCCCGCCAGGCCGATCCAGCGGAAGGCGAGCGCGTGCGCCGCCTCCGGGTCCATCCGCTTGAAGACGACGTCGAAGAACAGGTGGTAGGGCTTGCGCACGGGTCAGGCCTCACTCTCGGGGGTCGTGCCGGCGGGGACGGCGCCAGACCTGGCGGGGCGGGTGTGCCACAGCCACCAGAGGCCGACGAAGGGCAGGACGAGCGGGACGTAGCCGTAGCCCTGGCCGAAGCCGGACCACACGGTCGTCTGGCCGAAGGCGTCGGTGACCGTCAGGGACAGCGTGCCGACGGTCAGGACGCCGACGGCCTCGATCGTGACGGCGACCCAGGCGACGGTGCGCCAGGCGCCGCGGCCGCGGGCCAGCGCGATCGTCGCGACGACATAGACCGCCGCGGAGAACGCCGACAGCGAGTAAGCGAGCGGCGCCTCGGAGAACTTGGTGGCGAGCTCGTACGACGACCTGCCGATGGCGGCCAACGCGAGGATGCCGTAGATGGTGACGAGCAGGCGCCCGAAGCCCTTGTTGGTCACGCTGCCGCTCCCCAGATCTGCCACATGCGGAAGGCCAGGAAGCCCACCGTCAACGACGCCACCATGAGCACGACCGACGACCACTTGGTCCGCTCCGCGAACGCCCACGCCGCCGCGATCGGCAGCAGCACCAGAGCGGTGGCGACGTAACCCCAGAACAACGGGCCGTCGACGGCGTGGTCGGTCGTCGCCTGCCGCACGCCCGCCACGACCGCCTGGACGACGAGCACGCCCTCGACGACGGCGGCGCCCCAGAGCTGGCGCAGGATCACGGCGCGGTCGCGCACCACGAAGACGAGGGCCCAGACCGCGAGCGCGACGCACAGCGCGACCAGGAGAAGGAGGAGGGGCAGTGCCACGGGGCCGAGACTACCGGGCACCCCGAGGGCCACCGCCCCGGCAGGCGCCCCTGGTCAGCGCTAGCATCGCGACGTGGCTGACCTCACCCTCTCCGGCAAGAACCCCACCGCGCTGAAGGCCGACGCGCTCGTCGTCGGGACGTGCAAGACGTCGGACGGCCTGGCTGTCGTCGCCGACCAGCTCCCCGCGGACCTCGTGCGCCAGATCGAGACGCTGGCCCCGCAGCTCGGCGTCACGGGCGCCCGCGGGGAGGTGCGCAAGCTCCCCGCCAGCGCGGACGTCAAGGCGTCCGTGCTCGTGCTGAGCGGCCTCGGCGAGCGTGAGGCCGACGGGACGTTCACCACCGAGACGCTGCGCCGTGCGGCAGGGGCGGCGGTGCGTGAGCTCGTGGGGACGGCGTCGGTCGCGCTCGCGCTGCCGACGGCGACCGAGGAGGACCTCGCCGCCGTCGTCGAGGGTGCGCTGCTCGGCGCCTACTCGTACACGGCGTACCGCACGGGTGACGCCGCCGCGAAGCAGGCCCCCGTGTCCTCGATCGAGCTGGTGACCCCGTTCGCGCGGTCGGCGCGCGCCAAGGCCGCCGTCGAGCGGGCGAAGGTCGTGGCCGCCGCGGTGCACGGCACGCGCGACCTCATCAACACCCCGCCGAACCACCTCTTCCCGGCCGCGTTCGCCGACGCCGCCAAGACCGCGCTCAAGGAGCTCGGCGCCAAGGGCGTCAAGGTTACGGTGCTCGACGAGAAGCAGCTCGCGTCGGGCGGCTACGGCGGCCTCGTGGGCGTCGGCCAGGGCTCGTCGCGGCCGCCGCGGCTGGTCAAGATCGCGTACGCGCCGGCGAAGGCGTCGTCGCGCGTGGCGCTGGTCGGCAAGGGCATCACGTTCGACACCGGCGGCATCTCGCTCAAGCCGCCGGCCGGCATGCACGCCATGACCTCCGACATGTCGGGCGCCGCTGCGGTGCTGCACACCGTCGTCGCCGCCGCGCGGCTCGGGCTGAACGTGGCCGTCACCGGATACCTGTGCCTGGCCGAGAACATGCCGGGCGGCAACGCACAGCGCCCGGGCGACGTCGTCACGATCCGCGGCGGCAAGACCGTCGAGATCACCAACACCGACGCCGAGGGCCGCCTCGTGATGGCCGACGGGCTCGTGTCCGCCGTGGAGGACGGGCACGACGTCGTCCTCGACATCGCCACGCTCACGGGCGCGCAGGTCGTCGCGCTCGGCCACCGCGTGTCAGGCGTGCTGGGCGACGAGCACGTGCGCGACGCCGTCAAGGCGGCGGCCGACGTCGCGGGCGAGTCGTTCTGGCCGATGCCGATGCCGGAGGAGCTCAAGGCCGGGCTCAAGTCGAACGTCGCGGACATGGTCAACTCGGCCAGCGACCGCGCGGGCGGCATGCTGTTCGCCGCGGTGTTCCTCAAGGAGTTCGTCGGCGAGACGCCGTGGGGCCACCTCGACATCGCCGGGCCCGCGTTCAACGAGAAGGCGGCATACGGGTACACGCCCGTGGGCGGCACCGGCGTCGGTGTCCGGACGCTCCTCGCGTTCCTCGAGGAGCGGGCGCGGCTGGACGCCTGAGAACCGTGGTCTGACCTCGGACCTGCGGTTTCCCTGTACTGAGCGTCACAAGGCTGGCGTGCCCGAAGGATTGGGGTGCACCCCGGCCTAGTGACAAGATGACTCGCAGTGCCCTCGGGCACCAGGCCTGCGACGGCCTGACAACCGATCGAAGGAGACCCCACAGGTCATGTCTGAGAACGTGCAGCTGCCCGCCCTGGGCGAGTCCGTCACCGAGGGCACCGTCACCCGCTGGCTCAAGCAGGTCGGCGACACCGTCGCGGTCGACGAGCCGCTGCTCGAGGTCTCCACCGACAAGGTCGACACCGAGATCCCGTCGCCGGTCGCCGGCGTGCTCGAGCAGATCCTGGTCGAAGAGGACGAGACGGTCGAGGTCGGCGCGACGCTGGCCGTCATCGGCGACGGGTCGGGTGCGGGTGCTGCTCCGGCCGCGCCGGCCGCCGAGCCCGCCGCCGAGCCCGCCGCCGAGCCCACCGCTGAGGCGCCGTCCGAGCCCGCGCCTGCCGAGCCGCCCGCGGCGGAGGCTCCCAAGCCCGCCGAGGAGGCGCCGGCTGCACCCGAGGGTGCACCCGCTCCCGCCGCCGGCGGTGGCGAGGGCACCGAGGTGAAGCTCCCCGCGCTGGGCGAGTCCGTCACCGAGGGCACCATCACGCGCTGGCTGAAGCAGGTCGGCGAGACCGTCGAGGTCGACGAGGCGCTGCTCGAGGTCTCGACCGACAAGGTCGACACCGAGATCCCCTCGCCCGTGGGCGGCACCGTGCAGCAGATCCTGGTGAACGAGGACGACACGGTCGCCGTCGGTGCCGTGCTGGCGATCGTCGGGTCGGGTGCGCCTGCCGCGGCGGCGCCTGCGCCGGCCGCCCCGGCTGCTCCGGAGCCGGCTCCGGCTCCGGCCGCTGCCCCGGCTCCCGCTTCGGCCGCCCCGGCCCCGGCTGCCGCCGCTCCGGCGCCTGCTCCGGCCGCCGCAGCTCCGGCCGCGCCCGCCCCCGCCGAGCCCGTCGCGGCTGACGGCAAGTCCTACCTGACCCCGCTCGTGCGCAAGCTCGCCGCGGACAAGGGCGTGGACGTCGCCGACGTCGTCGGCACCGGTGTCGGTGGCCGCATCCGTAAGGAGGACGTGCTCGCCGCGGCCGAGAAGGCCGCCGCAGCAGCCGCCGCAGCCGCCGCCCCGGCCACCCAGCCTGCTCCGGCTGCCGCCGCCGCGCCGTCGGCCCCCGCCGCCAAGGCGTCGACCATCCCGGCGCCGTCGCCCCTGCGCGGCACGACGGAGAAGATGACGCGCCTGCGCAAGATCGTCGCCGAGCGCATGGTCGAGGCCCTGCACACGCAGGCCCAGCTCACCACTGTCGTCGAGGTGGACGTCACCAAGGTCGCCAAGCTCCGCGCGAAGGCCAAGGAGCCGTTCAAGGCACGCGAGGGTGCGAACCTCACGTTCCTGCCCTTCTACACCCTGGCCGCCGTCGAGGCGCTCAAGGCGTTCCCGAAGATCAATGCCTCGATCGACCAGGAGAAGGGCGAGATCACCTACCACGCCTCGGAGAACGTCGGCATCGCCGTCGACAGCGAGCGCGGCCTGGTGGTCCCGGTCATCAAGAACGCCGGCGACCTCAACCTGGCCGGCCTGGCCCGCCAGATCGGCGACCTCGGTGCCCGGACCCGTGCCAACAAGGTGGGCCCGGACGAGCTGTCGGGCGCGACGTTCACGATCACGAACACCGGCTCGGGCGGCGCGCTCATCGACACCCCGATCGTCCCCGGCGGCCAGGTCGCGATCCTGGGCACCGGCACGATCACCAAGAAGCCGGCGGTCGTCACGGTCGACGGCGAGGAGACCATCGCCATCCGCCAGTTCGCGTACCTGTTCCTGTCGTACGACCACCGCCTGGTCGACGGCGCGGACGCCGCCCGCTTCCTCACCGCGGTCAAGGCCCGCATCGAGGAGGGCGCGTTCGAGTCCGAGGTCGGCCTCTGACGCACGCCTCCTGAGCGACCCGACGGGCCGCCGGACCTTCTGGTCCGGCGGCCCGTCTGTGTCTTCCACCAGGCACGACGCCCCGTTGCATGCGCCCAGGTCAGCGGCCCTGACGGATCTCCACGACGGGCAGGCGAAGCGCCCCGGGGGCGGCCGGCGGGACCACGGGGTGCGCGGGCGCCACCGGGGCGACGCGCGCGTACGGCTCCCCTGGCGCGGGGCGCGGGTCGACGTCGCCCCGGTTCGGCCACATCGCGAACGCCCGCTCGGCCTGCGCCGTGATGGTGAGCGACGGGTTGACGCCGAGGTTCGCCGTGACGGCGGACCCGTCGACGACGTGCAGCCCCGGGTATCCGTGCACCCGGTGGTACGGGTCGACGACCCCGTCCGCCGCCGTCGCGCCGATCGTGCAGCCGCCGAGGATGTGGGCCGTCATCGGGATGTCGAACGGGTCCCCGACCGAGCCGCCCGCGTGCCCGCCCATCGCAGCGGCCATGCGGCGCACGGCGTCGTGCGCCTGCGGGATCCACGACGGGTTCGGGGCGCCGGTCCCCTGCCGCGACGTGAGCCGCCGGCCCAGCAGGCCGGGGCGGGTGAACGTCGTCAGCGAGTTGTCGCGCGCCTGCATCACGAGCGCGATGACCGTGCGCTCCGACCACCGGCGCAGGTCGTGGATCTCGGGCACCACGCGGCGCAACCGCCACAGCTCGGCCAACCATCGCCGCCACCGTGCGCCTTCTCCCGGCCCGACGCCGTCGACCAGCACCGTCTGCAACAGCCCCATCGCGTTCGATCGGTGCCCGTAGCGCACGGGCTCGACGTGCGTCGACGGGTCCGGGTAGAACGACGACGTGATGGCGACGCCGCGCGAGTAGTCCGGTGCCGTGCGGGCCGGGTCCCGGTGCCCGTCCGGAGTCAGCGGCCCGCGGCGCGGCACCATCGCCCCGAGCAGCGCCTCGGAGTTGGTGCGCGTCAGGTGCCCGACGCGCTCGGACAGGTGCGGGAGAGTCCCGGAGTCGCGCATGGCATGCAGCAGGGACTGCGTGCCCAGCGTCCCCGCCGCGAGCACCACCTGCCGCGCGATGAACCGCCGCCGCGGCCAGAACCGCCCGGTGCGTCGCGTGTCGACGGCGAACCCCTCGCGCCCGGACAGCGGCGCGACGGCGGTCACCGTCGTCAGCGGGTGCACCCGGGCTCCCGCGCGCTCGGCGAGGTAGAGGTAGTTCTTCACGAGCGTGTTCTTGGCGCCGTGGCGGCAGCCCGTCATGCACTCGCCGCACTGCGTGCAACCGGTGCGCGCCGGTCCGGCGCCGCCGAAGAACGGGTCCGGCACCGTGCGGCCGGGCGCCTGCTCGCCGTCGGAGCCGAAGAAGACGCCGACGTTCGCGGGCGTGAACGTCTCTCCCACTCCCATCTGCTCGGCGACGGCCTGCATCACCTCGTCGGCCGGGGTGTGGCCAGGGAACCGCACCGAGCCGAGCATGCGCTCGGCCTGGTCGTAGTACGGCCCGAGCTCGGCCTTCCAGTCGGTGAGGTGGGCCCATGCGGGGTCGGCGAAGAAGGGTTCGAGCGGGCGGTAGAGCGTGTTGGCGTACACCAGCGAGCCGCCGCCGACGCCGGCCCCCGCGAGCACCAGGACGTTGCGCAGCAGCCTCACCCGCTGGATGCCGAAGCACCCGAGCGCGGGCGCCCACAGGAAGGAGCGCAGGTGCCAGGAGCTCGTCGCGAACTCGTCGTCCGCGAAGCGGCGTCCCGCCTCGAGCACGCCGACGCGATAGCCCTTCTCCGTCAGCCGGAGCGCGGCGACCGAACCGCCGAAGCCCGAGCCGACCACGAGCACGTCGTAGTCGTATCCAGAGCGCCGGTCCGGGCTGGCCGGCTCCCGGTCCCCTGTGGCCTTGTCCCGCATCCGTGCGCCCCCTTGCGTCGACGTCGTTGTCTGCGCGCCACACCGTAGCCGAGACGGCGTCTCACGCGACACTCTCCACCCGCCAGCCGCCGGCGGTCCAGCGCAGGGCGAGGGTCGCCGAGTGGCGACGCGACGCAGGCACCAGGGTGCGCGTCCCGTCCGCCGTGACCTGCGCGTGCGCCTCGACGACGTACTCGAGGCGCACCCGCGCCGTCGTGCCGTCGGCAGCCGCGACGACGGCGCCCGAGACTGCCGCGCGCGGGCCGTCCAGCCGCATCCCGGACCCGGCGAGCTGCGCCAGCAGCGCGGTGTCCGCCGCGTGCGCGGGCGATCCCACGAGGTCGACGACCCCGACGTCGGTGACCGCGCCCGCGAGCAGGTCGAGGCGGCGCTGGGTGAGCGTGGCGGCCGCGGCTTCGGGGCGGTCGCGGTCGCGCGTCGGGTCGGCGGCGGTCTGTTCGGCGAACGCCGGCGCCGGCGCCGTCGACGCCGGCGGGCTCACCACCTCCTGCGCCCCGAGCGGCACGGCCGCGGGCTCAGGCCCCCGCAGCTCGAGAGCCGCGCCGGTCATCAGCCCGACAGCAAGGCCGACCCCGACGACGACGAGCGCGGGACGCAGCGCGCCCCACCGCGGCAGCCGCACGCTCCGCGGCCCCCACCAGGCACCGCGGCGCCCGAGCCCTTCCCTTCCCGGGGCCGTCCCGCTGCCGCGGAGCCCGATGCGCGACCCCTGACGGCCAACCGCACGAACGTCCCGGAACCGGCGCGGCACACCGCCCAGCGCCGCGAGCCCGCCGGCCTCAGGTGCCGCCGCACGCCGGGCACCCGCGAGCGCCGCTCCCGCCAACGTCGCCGGGTCCGGGAGGCGGATGTCTGCGGGCTCGCACGCCCCGTCGAGCAGCGCGGCCAGCGTGCCCGCCTCGGGCCGCCGTCGCGGGTCGGCAGCCAGCGCCGGCGCCAGCGCGGCCCGCAGCGCACCTTCGGGGTCCGCCACGGGGTCGCCGTCGAGCGCTCCCACCGCGCCGGGCACCACGGGCCGCGACCCCAGCAGCCCTTCGACCAGCCGGGCGAGCGCCCGCACGTCCTCGGCGGGCGTCCACTCCTCCGGCGGGAGCACCGCCCGCGGCCGCAGCGCGGGAGCCCCGCCGGCGCGCAGCACGATGTCGGCAGGCTCGACGGGACCGTGCACCAGCCCGGCGGCGTGCATGGCCGCGAGCGCCTGGGCGGCATGGACCCCGAGTGCCGCCGCTTCCGCCGGGGCGAGCCGCCCGCGCACGGCGAGCACCGCGGGCAGGTCGGCCACCTCGCCGCGCGCATGGACGACGTCGAGCGCCCCGGGCCGCACGGTCCGCGCCTCGAGCACGGCGACGAGGTGGGGGTGCCGCACGTCGGCGAGCGCCGCGACGCGCGCGGTCAGGGCGTCGCGGGCGGCGGCGTCCGTGGGCACGGGCACGACGACGGTCCCGGCTGCGGGCCGCGCGTCGTCGGGTCGGTCTGCTGTCACGAGGTCTGATCGAACCGCATCCCGCCGACGGCCCGCAGACGTTGTCCACAGGCCCCCGTCGTGACAGACCTCGTCGAGAGCCGGCGCCCCGTCAGACCGCCAGCATCCGCCCCTCTCGCGCCGACACCCGCGCGGCGTCGAGCACCTGGGCCGTGCGCACCGCGTCCGCCGGGTCGACGGGGATCTCGCCGTCCTCCTGCAGCCAGGCGACCAGCGCTCGGTAGAAGTCTGCGTGGCCCCCCGGCGCCTGCGGGACCGGCGTGCGCTCGCGCCCGTGCGTGATCCAGCCCTCGGTGCCGTCGGGGGCGTCGGCGTCGAACAGCTCGAAGGGCGAGGCGTCCTGCTCGAACGTCGTCACCACGTAGGCGCCGCGGGACCCGAGCGCCCGCGTCCGCGGCCCGGGTGCGCCGACCAGGGACCCGCCCCACAGGCGGGACACGACACCGTGCTCGGACCGTGCGAGGCCGCCACCGGGCTCGTGCTGGAGCACCAGGAACACGTCGTCCTCGGTGACGGTCGTGAGCTTGCGCGTCTGCGCCCACACGCTGATGACCCGCCCGAAGAGCTGCGTCGCGGAGTCCACGAGATGCGGCCCGAGGTCGAGCAGCAGGCCGCCGCCGATGACGTCGTTCTCCTTCCACCGCTGCTGCGGCTGCGGACGCCACCGCTCCCAGCGCCGCTCGAACGTGTGCACGTCGCCGAGCTCGCCGCGCTCGATCACGGCGGCAAGCGTGAGCTGCTCGGGGTCCCACCGCCGGTTCTGGAACACGGTGAAGGGTGTCGACGTCGCGGCCGCCTCGGCCACGACGGCGCGCGCCTCGTGGGCGTCGACGCCGATGGGCTTGTCGAGCACGAACGGGATGCCGGCGCGCGCGAGGTGCGCGGCGTGGTCCGCGTGCAGGCCGGTGGGCGACGTGACGACGACGACGTCGTAGGCGGCCCGCGCCGCGACGAGCGCGTCGAGGTCGTCGTGCAGGCGCGCCCCCGGCCAGTCCGAGGCCGCCTGCTGGCGCCGCCCTGGGTCGCGGGTCACGACCGCGGTGACCGGCAGCCCCACCTCCTTGGCCAACCGGGCGTGGATGCCCCGACCCGAACCTCCGTACCCGACGATCGCGATGCGCAGCGCAGCCATGGCCCCATGCTGCCCCGCGCACCTGCTGAACGCGGGCTCGGCGCGCCCCGGCGGCCGTGAACGACCTGCTCAGCGCCCGTACGGACGCAGTTTGACTCGGCGCGCTGCACTGCCAGAATGTGCCTCGATCTCCCTATCGCCCGAAGTGCGCGACATGCGCGCACCGTCCGGAACGGAACCTTCGCCCCATGGCGGTCCTGGAGCACGACGACGTCGCAGCGCGCCCTGTTCGCATCGCGGCGTCCCGCCTCCGCACACAGCGGCTCCCCCGTCGCGCGCTGCTGCGGTGGGTCATGATCGCGGTGGCCGTCGCGGTCATGCTCGGCAACGCGTGGCTCGCGCAGCAGCGGCACGACGTCGAGCCCGTGCCCGGCAGTGCGCTGGAGGCGCTGGAGACCCTGTCGATCCGCGAGGCGCTGAGCGACGACTCCGCGGTGAGCGGCTACGCACGGGAGGCGTTCGGCCCCGCGTGGGCCGACGTCGACGGCAACGGGTGCGACACGCGCAACGACGTCCTCGCACGCGACCTGCGCGAGGTCGTCCTCGCCGACGGCGGCTGCGTCGTGGCGACGGGGGTGCTCGACGACCCGTACACGGGCGAGGCGATCGACTTCGTGCGCGGGGCGAAGACGTCGGGGGCCGTGCAGGTGGACCACGTCGTCGCGCTCGAGGACGCGTGGCGCACCGGGGCGGCCGACTGGGACGCGGCCACGCGTGCGCAGTTCGCCAACGACCCGATGAACCTCCTGGCCTCGGACGGCCCCGCCAACATGGCCAAGGGCTCGCGCGACGCCGCGCAATGGCTGCCGCCGGCCGCCGGCTACCGCTGCGAGTACGTCGCCCGCCAGGTCGCCGTGAAGGCCGCGTACGAGCTCGCCGTGACCGCCGCGGAGTACTCGGCGATCGCGGACGTGCTCGCCGCGTGCCCGGCCGAGCCGCTGCCCCTCCGCTGAACACAGGTTGCCAGACCGCTGCGGACCGGGCGTAGGTTGGTCCGCCGTGGGCACACCGACGATCGAGATCCAGCACCTTCCGGGGCACGTCGACTACCACGAGGGCTGGGACCTGCAGCGGCGCACGCACCACGCCGTCGGCGCGGGCGAGCGCGCGCCCGTCGCGTTCCTGCTCGAGCACGCGAGCGTGTACACCGCGGGCCGCCGCACCCGCCGCGACGAGTACCCGACGGACGGCACGCCCGTCGTCGACGTCGACCGCGGCGGCAAGATCACCTGGCACGGCCCGGGCCAGCTCGTCGCGTACCCGATCGCGCGCCTGGTCATGCCGGTCGACGTCGTCCGCTACGTCCGCACGCTCGAGGCGGCCGTCATGGACGTCTGCGAGCAGCTCGGCCTCCAGACGGTCCGGGTGGAGGGCCGCAGCGGTGTCTGGCTTCCTGCCGACGACGACGCAGCCCGCCGCGAGCGCAAGATCTGCGCGATCGGCGCGCGCGTCGCCAAGGGCGTGACGATGCACGGCCTCGCCCTCAACTGCGACCCCGACCTGGACGCATTCACGTTCATCGTGCCGTGCGGCATCGACGACGCCGACGTGACCTCGCTGTCCGCGGAGCTCGGCCGGGACGTCACCGTGGCCGAGGTGCGGCCGCTGCTGGCCGACGCTCTGCAGCGGCACCTCGCCCCGCTGGTGACGCAGGTCACCGCCCCGGCATCGGAGCAGCCCGCGGTGCCCGCCGTCGCGGCCGTAGGGTGACCGGGTGACCATCGCGCCCGAGGGCCGCCGCATGCTGCGGATCGAAGCCCGCAATGCCGAGACACCCATCGAGAAGAAGCCCGAGTGGATCAAGACCCGGGCCGTCATGGGCCCGGAGTACAAGGAGCTCAAAGGGCTGGTGAAGAGCGAGGGCCTGCACACCGTCTGCGAGGAGGCGGGCTGTCCCAACATCTTCGAGTGCTGGGAGGACCGCGAGGCCACGTTCCTCATCGGCGGCGACCAGTGCACGCGCCGCTGCGACTTCTGCCAGATCGACACGGGCAAGCCCCAGGCGCTCGACGTCGACGAGCCGCGCCGCGTCGCCGAGTCGGTCCAGGCGATGGGCCTGCGGTACTCGACCATCACGGGCGTCGCCCGCGACGACCTGCCCGACGGTGGCGCCTGGCTGTACGCCGAGACCGTCCGCCAGATCCACGCGCTCAACCCGGGCACCGGCGTCGAGAACCTCATCCCCGACTTCAACGGCATCCCCGAGCTGCTCGACGAGGTCTTCGCCTCACGGCCCGAGGTGCTGGCGCACAACCTCGAGACGGTGCCGCGCATCTTCAAGCAGATCCGCCCCGCGTTCCGCTACGACCGCTCGCTGGCCGTGCTCTCGCGGGCCCGCGAAGCCGGCCTGGTCACCAAGTCGAACCTCATCCTCGGCATGGGCGAGACGATCGACGAGGTCAAGGCCGCGCTCGTGGACCTGCACGACGCCGGCTGCGACCTCGTGACGATCACCCAGTACCTGCGCCCGTCGCTGCGCCACCACCCGATCGACCGCTGGGTGCGCCCCGAGGAGTTCGTCGAGCTGTCCCAGTTCGCGGAGGAGACCGGGTTCCTCGGCGTCATGGCCGGCCCGCTCGTCCGGTCGTCGTACCGTGCCGGCCGCCTGTGGGGCCAGGCCATGAGCAAGCGCGGCCTGGAGATCCCCGCCGCGCTCGCCCACCTGGCCGAACCGACGACGGCGCGCCAGGAGGCAGCGAGTCTCCTCGCCCGCTGACCATCCGCCCCTCGTCCCGCCGATAGAATCTGGACCCATGGCCCGATCGAAGAAGCCCTCGGACTCCGCGCCCGAGAAGCCCCAGAAGCAGAAGAAGCAGCGCTGGTATCACCAGATCTGGGCCGCGTACCAGATGACGCGCCGCCAGGACCCGTCGGTGACGTGGCTCCTGCTCGGCATCTTCCTCGGCGTGGTCCTGGTCGGGATCGCGATCGGGTTCCTCGTCGGCCACCCCGTCTACGTCACCATCATCGCCGTGCCGTTCGCGACGCTCGCCACGATGTATATGCTCACGCGCCGCGCCGAGCGCGCCGCGTACACGCAGATCGAGGGGCAGCCCGGTGCGGCCCGGGCCGCGCTCGGCACCGTGCGCGGCGGCTGGACGTTCGAGGACGAGCCGGTGGCCGTCAACGCCCGCACGCAGGACTTCGTGTTCCGCGGCGTCGGCCGCCCCGGCGTCGTGCTGGTGTCGGAGGGGCCGACGCACCGCGTGACCCGCCTGCTCGACGACGAGCGCCGTCGCGTCGCCCGCGTGCTGCCGAACGTGCCGATCACGCTCATCCAGATGGGCGACGAGGACGGCCAGGTCACGCTGACCAAGCTCTCCCGCGCCGTGAGCAAGCTGAAGCCGAAGCTGACCCGCCCCGAGGCCGCCGAGGTGAGCAAGCGCCTCAAGGCTCTAGGCGGGCAGCGCCTCCCGGTGCCGAAGGGCATCGACCCGTTCAAGGCACGCCCGGACCGCAAGGGCATGCGCGGGCGCTGACCAGCAGCTCATACGACGAGGGCCGGACCCCCCAGGGGTCCGGCCCTTCGCCGTCTGCGGTCTGCGCTCAGCGCCGCGTGATCACCGTTCCGGCCGTCTTGTCGTGCAGCCCGCGGCCGTCGCCGTCCCAGACGACGGCGGGGATCACCAGGCAGAGCAGCACCGTCCGCACGGCCGAGCGCCAGAACCCGACGAACGCGCCGTCGACCGTGCCCTCACCCGGCGCGCCGAGCACCCGCACCTGCAGGCCGAGGAGCCGGTGGCCGATGGTGAAGCCGAGCGACCCGACGAGGAGCACGTTCATCACTGCGAGCACGCCCAGCGGCACCAGGCTGTTGCCGCGCGCGATGAGCGTCGCGATCCCCCACGCCACCGCCCAGTCGATGCACAGCGCTACGACGCGGCGCCCGAGGGACGCCATCGAGCCGCTGCCCGACTCGGGCAGGCCGAGCCGCTCCGCGCCGCCGCGCGGAGAGGTCGCGCCGCCTTCGAGCCAGGATCCGAGGTCTTCACGTGATGCCACGTGACCAGGCTAGGCGGCGCGGCGCCGTCGTCGTCGTCATCGGGCCCGACGGTGCTCGCGGTCAGTGTGACGTGCACCGCACACGAGTCTCTGAGCAGCCACGAAATCTCAGAGTGCGGGCACTGGGCGTCTCGGTTACATGCCGGAAACATGAGCGGCATGCGAGAGTAACCGCCGGGTTCTACGTTCGGGCCCAGCCGCGTGACGCCGGCCGTTGATCAGCACTGGGCGCCGCATCGTCTTCTAAGGAGCATGGATGTTCAACAACGCCGAGGAGGCCATCGCCTTCACCCGCAACGAAGGGGTGGAGTTCATCGATGTCCGTTTCGTCGACCTGCCGGGCGTGTGGCAGCACTTCAACATCCCGACGTCGCAGTTCAGCGAGGCCTCGTTCACCGAGGGCCTGATGTTCGACGGTTCGTCGATCCGCGGCTTCCAGGCGATCCACGAGTCGGACATGAAGCTGGTCCCGGACGTGAAGACGGCCTTCATCGACCCGTTCCGCAAGCGCAAGACGCTGGTCATGAACTTCTCGATCGTGGACCCGTTCACGGACGAGGCCTACTCGCGCGACCCGCGCACGATCGCCGCCAAGGCTGAGGCCTACCTCGCCTCGACGGGCATCGCCGACACGGTCTTCTTCGCCCCCGAGGCGGAGTTCTACGTGTTCGACTCGATCCGCTACCAGACCTCCATGCAGGGCTCCTTCTACGCGATCGACTCCGTCGAGGCGGCGTGGAACACCGGCCGTGAGGAGGAGGGCGGCAACCTCGGGTACAAGACCCGCGTCAAGGGTGGCTACTTCCCCGTCTCGCCGTCGGACAAGTTCGGGGACCTGCGCGACGACATGTGCGACGTGCTCGCCCAGGTCGGCCTCGACGTCGAGCGCGCGCACCACGAGGTGGGCACCGCCGGTCAGCAGGAGATCAACTACCGCTTCAACACGCTGCTGCACGCGGCCGACGACCTGATGAAGTTCAAGTACGTCGTCCGCAACGTCGCGCACGAGGCCGGCAAGACCGTCACCTTCATGCCGAAGCCGCTGTACGGCGACAACGGCTCGGGCATGCACTCGCACCAGTCGCTGTGGATGAACGGCGAGCCGCTGTTCTACGACGAGAAGGGCTACGGCGGCCTGTCCGACATGGCCCGCTGGTACATCGGCGGTCTGCTCAAGCACGCCCCCTCGCTGCTCGCGTTCACCAACCCGTCGGTCAACTCGTACCGCCGCCTGGTCCCGGGCTACGAGGCCCCGGTCAACCTGGTCTACTCGGCCCGTAACCGCTCGGCCTGCATCCGCATCCCGATCACGGGCAACTCGCCCAAGGCCAAGCGCGTCGAGTTCCGCGTGCCGGACCCGTCGGCCAACCCGTACCTGGCCTTTGCCGCCCAGCTCATGGCGGGCATCGACGGCATCAAGAACCGCATCGAGCCGGCCGCGCCGATCGACAAGGACCTCTACGAGCTGCCCCCCGAGGAGCACGCCCAGATCGCCCAGGTCCCGGGCTCGCTCAGCGCGGTGCTCGACAACCTCGAGCGCGACCACGAGTTCCTCACGCACGGTGACGTGTTCACCGAGGACCTCATCACCACCTGGATCGACTACAAGCGCAAGAACGAGGTCGACCCGGTGCAGCTGCAGCCGACGCCCAAGGAGTTCGAGCTCTACTACGACATCTAGAAATGACAGGTGTCTGACCTGCTCGGGTGTTTGAGAAACGACCCCTGACCTGCGAGAACGTCTCTGGACGTTGCGCATCGGTCGGGGGTCGTTTTTCGTCGCCCCCGGGAGCAGGTTCGATCGCAAGGCGACCGTCAGAAGGTTTCAGAGGTGAACACTAGGTCTCAGTCAGTCCATCGACGTCTAGACCTCAGCGGGCGACGGCCGCTGACATTTCGCCGGAACTGCGTCCGACGCGCACACTCGTCATGGTGACGTCGTGCAGCGTCGGCCGCCGTTTGGCGTTGGCGATGGCCTCGGTCGAGGATTGGGGACGGTGCGATGGCCGACGCGGTCAAGCCGAACATCCTGGTGATCTGGGGCGACGACATCGGGATCAGCAACCTGAGCTGTTACAGCGACGGCCTGATGGGCTACCGGACGCCTAACATCGACCGGATCGCCGATGAGGGCATGCGCTTCACCGACTCATACGGCGAGCAGTCTTGCACCGCCGGCCGCTCCTCGTTCATCACCGGCCAAAGCGTGTTCCGCACAGGGCTGAGCAAGGTCGGCATCCCGGGTGCCGACATCGGGCTGCGCGCGGAGGACCCGACGATCGCGACTTTGCTCAAGCCGTTGGGATACGCGACGGGCCAGTTCGGGAAGAACCATCTCGGCGACAAGAACGAGTTCCTCCCGACAGTGCACGGGTTCGACGAGTTCTACGGCAACCTGTACCACCTGAACGCCGAGGAGGAGCCCGAGCTGCCGAACTGGCCGTCCCCGGAGGACTTTCCGGAGTTCCAGGCCCGGTTCCGTCCGCGGGGGGTGCTGCACTGCTGGGCGACGGACGTGGCCGACGACACCGAGCAGGGTCGCTACGGCCGGGTCGGCTTGCAGCGGATCGAGGACACCGGCCCGCTGACGGCCAAGCGGATGGAGACCATCGACGACGACACGGTGGCCGCGTGCATCGACTTCATCGGGCGGCAGCACGCGTCGGGGACGCCGTTCTTCGTGTGGATGAACACGACCCACATGCACCTGCGGACCCACACGAAGCCCGAGAGCCTCGGCCAGGCGGGCCGGTGGCAGTCGCCGTACCACGACACGATGATCGACCACGACAAGCACGTCGGGCTGTTGCTCGACCGGCTGGACGAGCTGGGCATCGCCGACGACACGATCGTCATCTACAGCACGGACAACGGCCCGCACATGAACACCTGGCCGGACGGCGGCATGACGCCGTTCCGCAACGAGAAGAACTCGAACTGGGAGGGCGCCTTCCGGGTGCCGGAGGTGATCCGGTGGCCGGGGCACATCCCGGCGGGGGTCGTCTCCAACGAGATCGTCCAGCACCACGACTGGCTGCCGACGCTCGTCGCCGCGGGGGGCGACCCGGACGTGGTGGATGAGCTCAAGGCCGGCCACGCCATCGGCGACAAGACGTACCGGGTGCACATCGACGGGTACAACCTGCTGCCCTACCTGACCGGCGAGGTGGCCGAGAGCCCGCGCAAGGGGATGGTCTACTTCTCCGACGACGGCGACTGCATAGCGATGCGGTACGACAACTGGAAGGTCGTCTTCATGGAGCAGCGGGCCGCGGGCACGCTGCAGATCTGGATGGAGCCGTTCGTCCCGCTGCGGGTGCCCAAGCTGTTCAACCTGCGCACCGACCCGTACGAGCGCGCGGACATCACCTCCAACACCTACTTCGACTGGATCATCGACCACGTCTACCTCGTGCTGGCCGCCCAGGGACTGCTGAGCCAGTTCCTGGCCACATTCGAGGAGTTCCCGCCACGCCAGCGTGCGGCGACCTTCACCATCGACCAGGCCATCGAACGGCTCGAGTCCGTGATCACCACTGGTCACTGAGACTGGCTGACGTCTCCTCATGGTCGTGCCCTCCGACGCCGCACCCGTGGTCCCCGACGGCGCGGTCCACGTGCCCGCCGGCCTCTACCACCTCGGCTCCGACGCGCACTACTCGGAGGAGGCACCGGTGCACCGCGTGCACCTCGAGGAGTTCTGGATCGACCGATGTGCCGTGACCAACGCCCAGTACGCCGCGTTCGTCACGGCGACCGGCTACGTCACGGTGGCGGAGCGGCCGCTCGACCCCGCCGACTTCCCCGGCGCCCCACCGGAGAACCTGCTCCCCGGGTCGCTGGTGTTCACCCGCACGCGGGGCCCTGTGGACCTGCGACACCTGTCGCAGTGGTGGTCGTGGACTCCTGGGGCGTCGTGGAGACACCCCGAGGGCCCTGGGTCCCACCTCGGCGACCGGGCCGCGCACCCGGTGGTGCACGTCGCGCACGAGGACGCGCAGGCCTACTGCGACTGGGCCGGCACCACGCTCCCCACCGAGTCCCAATGGGAGGCGGCCGCCCGCGGCGGCCTGGAGCAGGCGGCGTACGTCTGGGGCGACGAGCCCGAAGGTCCCTCCCAACGGCTGGCGAACTACTGGCACGGGGACTTCCCGTGGCGCCCCGAACCGGGGTATGGCACCACCGCTCCGGTCGGGTCGTTCCCACCCAACGGGTACGGCTTGTACGACATGGCCGGCAACGTCTGGGAGTGGACCAGCGACTGGTATGCCGTGCCGACGCCGAGCCTGCTCGCGAGCTCGGGGACGGCCGGGGGCGACGAGCACCCCTGCTGCATGCCGGCGCCACCCGCGGCTACAGAGGGCGATAGCTACGACCCGGCCCAGCCGCAGTTCCGGGTGCCCCGCCGGGTCATCAAGGGCGGGTCGTTCCTGTGCGCCGACAGCTACTGCCTGCGCTACCGGCCGGCCGCCCGGCGCCCGCAGATGATCGACACCGGCATGAGCCACATCGGTTTCCGCACCGTGCGTTGACCAGAGTTCGTCGTTAGGCGCTTCCGGCCCACTCCGTGGCGATGTCTGCGCCGCCTTCTTCGGAGAGGCGCCGGCCGAATCGGATGAAGCCGGGCTGAGGGAAGAACTTGCCTCCTGCCAGGCTCTGCCCTTGGTCGAAGGCGGTCGCGCGGTGGATCAAGCCTTGTGGCACGAACGAGAAGACCTCTCGCAGGTACGCCAGGTCGCTCTCGGAGTTCATCCGCATGAGCAGCAAGTTGTCGCACTGGGTGAGCACTTCTTCGTTGACCTTCTGGGGCCGCTGCGTGGAGACGAGCAGGTAGAGGCCGAACTTGCGGCCTTCGGCTGCGATGAGGGCGGCGGTGTTGGCCGCGAGCCGGGTCACCGCGTCGGCCGGCTCACGCGGGCACACGTTGTGGGCTTCGTCGATGACCACCAGCACCGGCTCGCGGCGGTGACGATGACGCCACAGCGTGGACAGGGTCGCCTGCGCGATGAGCCGCTGTTCCTCGGCGGTGCCCAGCGAACCCAGGTCGACCACGAGGGCGCGAATGGAGTCGTCGAGCACTGCGTCGGTCAGGGACCGGCTCTGGCCCCTGCTCCACACCGACCAGTCGAGGACCCCAAGGTTCGCCGCGCGTAGCCCCAACGCGCGTGCCTCGGGGTCCTCGGACTGGGCCAGCTCGTGGATACCGGTGCCGATCTCGCCCCGTTCCCCTGGGTGGCGGAGCAGATCCATCAGCGCGGCGTACTCGAAGCGGTCGGCCAGCGGGTCCAGCCCCAGGATGGCGGCCTGCGCGGCAGGGTCGAGGTCCATGAACCTCAGGCGCAACGGGGGGTCGGACTCATGGCCCCACACCTGCACCTTCGCGGCAGCATCCCGGTACGCAGCGCCCGTGTCGGCGTCGAGAGCGGGCCTCGAATCCGCCAGGTGCACGTAGTCGGAGTTCGGATCGAGAATAACCAGGCGCAGCTTGGTCTTGAGGATCAGCTGCTCCAGGACGACCCCGAGTGAGTATGTCTTCCCAGAACCGGACTGGCCGCACATGAACGTGTGCCTGTTGAAGCCACCGGCGTCGAGGTTGGCCGGCACACCGTGCGCCAGGAGCAGCTCACCCACCGTCAGGGCGGCTCGGTGCGGGCGCTGACGGGCGAACCACGCCCCCGCCTCCTCGTCGGTGGCGGGCCGTACCTGGGCCTGGTGGAAGGGGCGCTGGTCTCTGTCCAGGACAATCCCTTCACCATGGGCGAGTCGGATCAGCACGTCGGAGGCCAGCCCAGGCACGTTGTGGACCGCAGCGCGTTCCGAGACTGCCTCCACCTTGAGGACTTGCCCGAATCGCTCTCCCTGGCCGTCGTCGAGGATGACGTAGCCGCCGGCCTGAAGTGTGAGGCCGTGAAGCGACGACTGGAACTCGAAGCTGCGACCGTCCACCGATGTGGCGTACGGAAGGATTCTGCGCTCCAGAGAGTCTCGGGCACCTCGGAACGCGTCGATCATTGCTTCGATAGGCACGCCTTCAGTTGAGCCAGCCCCGAAACCGTCGGCCATGGTGGCCACCTCATCCCTGTGGGTTGGACTCACGTTCGCCACCACAAGTGATCCAACCGCCGCACCTTCACCGTTGTCCTCACCCCGCGCGGGTGAAGGAGGGACGCAACGCCAGCGCCATGCTGGAGCGAGACCGGCACCTTGGCCAGCTCGAGGCCCACTCCTGTTGCCGGGTGCTGCGACGTCTGGACGGGGATGCGTTGTGGATGTGGAAGCAACCGGTGAAAAGCAGGCGGAGGTGACCTTCAACCGAAGGCTTGCCCTGCTGCTCGCGATGGCGATGTTCGTGCTCGTGGTCGACACCTCGCTCATGAACGTGTCGATCTCGGCGGTCGTGCGCGACCTCGACGCCACCGTCAGCGGCGTGCAGGGAGCGATCGCGCTCGAGGCGCTCGTCTCCGCGGCGTTCATCCTGATCGGCAGCAAGGTGGGCGACCTGATCGGGCGCAAGCGGGCGTACATCCTCGGGCTGCTCGGGTATGCCGTCGGTGCGGTCGCGATGACCCTGGCCCAAGGCTTGACCGCCATCATCGTGTTCTGGGCGCTGGTCGGTGGGATCGGCGCCTCGCTGCTGCTGCCCGCGATGCAGTCCCTGATCCACGGGAACTTCGAGGGAGCGGCGCAGAAGAGGGTGTACGCGCTCGTCGGCGCCTCGGCGGCGATCGCGGCCGCCGTGGGACCGCTGCTCGGCGGTTTCATCACCACGTTCCTCTCCTGGCGGGTCGGGTTCATGCTCGAGGCCGCGATCATCGCGGTGGTGCTGTCGGGGATCGGGCTCGTCAAGGACGTCCCCTACACCGGGGAACGGCACGTCGACCTGGTCGGCTCGGCGCTGTCGGTGGTGGGCATGGGGGGACTCGTGCTCGGCATCCTGGTGTGGCAGGAGGGCGGCGAGTCGGTGGTGGCGCTGCTCGCGCTCGGGTTCGCGGCGCTGGCCGGTCTGGCGTTCTGGCTGCGGCGGCGCAAGCGCCGGGGACAGGCGGCGCTGCTCGACCCCGACCTGTTCGCCTCCAAGCCGTTCCGGCTGGGCATCTCGGGGCAGATGATGCAGCAGATCGCCCTGGGCGGCTCGATGATCGCACTGCCGATCTACCTGCAGATGGTCCTGGAGTACAACGCCATGCAGTCCGGGTTGTCCATTGCGCCGCTCTCACTGAGCATGTTCGGGATCGCGCTGCTGGCCGGGAGGCGGGCGGGCAACCGCAGGCCGGCCACGATCATCAGTGTCGGGTTCGGGCTCTTGCTGCTGGGGATGCTGGCCCTCGTGCCCGTCGTGCCGCGAGCCGAGTCAGGCTGGGCCCTGCTGCCGCCTCTGCTCGTCGCCGGCTCGGGGCTTGGCATGCTGGTGTCCCAGCTGAACAACTACACCCTGGCGCCGATCTCGGAGGAGCGAGTCAGCGAGGCAGCAGGCGTGAACTCGGCGGCCGGCTCCTTCGGGCTGTCGTTCGGCCTGGCGTTCTCCGGCGCGATCATGCTCGCGACGCTGTCGTTCACCTTCACGCACATGGCCGAGTCGAGCACCGTGCTCCCCGCTGCCTCCCAGCAGCAGGTCGCCACGGCCCTGCAGGAGGACGCCCAGGTGATGAGCAACACCGCGCTGCAACAACAGCTCGCCGAGCAGCCGAAGCAGATCCAGGACGAGGTCATCCGGATCAACACCCAAGCCCGGCCGCGGGCACTGCAGGTCGCGCTGCTCGTCCCCATCCTCGCTGCCCTGGCAGGGCTGCTGAACTCGTTCCTGATGATACGGCTGCCCGACCCGAAGCCGTCGAGTGCCGCCGACGGCATGCTGATGGGCTGAGCCTCGGCCGAACCTAGGGCAAGGTCACGCCGGAGGCCCTCAGTCTTCGCCGGCCTTGGCGTCGTCCTCGATCTTGGTGGTGTCGGCCTTCAGCTCCTTGGTCTCGATCTTCGACGCCTGCTTCATCGACGCCTCGATCTTCGAGCCCATGTCGGACACGCCGACGACGACGAGGCCTGCCTGCCCCTCGTCGAGGGCCTCGCCGAGCTCCTTCAGGTCCTTGCGGCTCATGCCCGCAGCCGCGTGACCGGCCACGGCACCGAGAACCGCGCCCCCGCCGGCGCTGGCAGCCAGCAGGCCTCCACCGATCGCGGCGAACGGGAACAGAGCCACCACCAGGCCGGTCGCCAAGCCGAAGCCCGCTCCGGCGACGCCTCCGACGCGGGTCGGCGTCTCGTGCTTCTTCGTGATCTTGACCTTGCCGTCCAGCCCACGCTCGATCACCGCGGCGTCGTACGCATCGATCAGGTCGGCCTCTGTGTGCAGCTGCTTGACCAGCTTGTAGTCGGCCTCAGCGTCGTCGACGGAGCTGTACACCCCGACGTAAGCGATAAACGTGTCCACTGCCATCGCACACCTCCGTTGGATGAGAATTCAGCCCGGCACGATCCGGTCGCGCCGGCGGTCCTGCTAGGTCCTGCTAACTGACGATCTGCATGCCGTGATCGGTGTTGTTGAGGCGGCGGCCGCCGGTCTCGGTGACGGTCACGATGTCCTCGATCCGCACGCCGAAGCGACCCGAGAGGTAGATGCCCGGCTCGATCGAGAAGCACATGCCGGGCACCAGCGGCCGCTTCTCGCCACGCACCAGGTACGGCGGCTCGTGCGTGGTCATCCCGATGCCGTGCCCCACCCGGTGGATGAACTGCTCGCCGTAGCCGGCCTCGGTGATGAGCTGCCGGGCGGTGGCGTCGATGTCCTCGCAGGCGACCCCGGGGCGGACTGCCTCGAACGCGGCCTGCTGCGCGGCGCGGACCACGTCGAAGACCTCTTGCTCGACGGCGGTCGGCGGCCCGATGTGGACCGTGCGGGTGGTGTCGGAGCCGTAGCCGTCCTTGAGGCCGCCGAAGTCGAGCACCACCATGTCGCCGTCCTGAAGTACCCGGTCGCCCATCTCGTGGTGGGGGTTCGCCCCGTTGGGGCCGGAGCCGACGACCGTGAAGTCGACCTGCGAGTGCCCGTACTCGCGCAGCAGGTCGGCCAGGTCGTTGCCGATCTCGGTCTCGGTGCGGCCGGCGAAGCGCACCCCGAGGATCCTCTCGTAGGCGGCGTCAGCGGCCGCGCCGGCGGCGGCGAGCAGCGCCACCTCGTCGTCGCTCTTGACCGCCCGCAGCATGGGCAGGCTGCTGGTCATCGACGTGTAGCGGGTCTGCGGGAGCGCCTGCTGCAGCCCGAGCAGGTGCATGGACCACGCCGAGTCGGAGATGCAATAGCGGCCGTCCGGCGCCAGCAGGCCCGCGGCCACCGGGTACGGGTCGTCGCCGTCCTTCCAGTCGAGCAGCGTCACCGCCGCGGAGCCGTCAGCGGCCTCGGCGTCGGGCCGTTCCAAGATGGGCACGAGGAGGTGCGGGTCGCGCCCCTCGGCGAGCACCAGCAGCGTGAGCCGCTCGGTGATCGCCGTGGGCTGGTAGCCGGTGAAGTAGACGAGGTCCGGACCGGGGGTGATGAGCAGCCCGCCCAGGCCCTCGGCGGCGGCCTGGGCTACCGCCCGCTCCATCCGCTGCGCGAACGCGTTCATGACCGGGAACCTCCGACCGGCTGGGTGGGAATGGTGTAGATGATCACGGCGGCGGCCGCCGAGCGGTGCACGGCGGCGGGGCGCTCGCCGCGGTGGCGGCCCATCATCAGCAGCAGCGCCACACCGAGCCCGGACATGATCGCCAGGAGCAGCGAGGAGCGGGACAAGCCCGCGGCCAGCGCGTCCGCCGCGGACTCCCCCGCGGCCCGCCTTGCGTCGGTCACCGCGGTCGACACCGTCGCGACGGCGGCGACGAAGAGCGACCCGCCCACGTACCGGGCCATGTTGGAGATGCCGGAGGCTGCGCCGACCTGCTCCTCCGAGACGGATGCGGTCGACGCAGAGGAGGCGGGCCCGTTGGCGAGGCCGAGCCCCACGGCGACGGCGATGAGAGGGCCGACGAAGCCCGCGTACACCCAGCTGGCCGTGACGAAGAACAGGACGAGGAAGCCCAGCGCGGCCAGTCCGAACCCGATGGCGACGGCGTTCCTGCTGCCGATCCGCACGGCCAGCGGCGTGATCAGAGGCGTGATGGCGATCATCGCGGCAGCGGCAGGCAGCGTGGCCAGGCCGGCGTCCAGCGGGCTCATCCCGAACGCGTCCGGGTTCTGGAAGTAGAGGCTGAGCAGGTACATCAGCGCGTTGATCGCGCCGGCCACGATCAGGATCGCCAGCGTCGCGCCCACCAGCACCTTGTTGCGCAGCAGGGCCAGGTCGACCAGCGGGGCCGTGGCCCGGCGTTCGACGACGACGAAGCCGACGGCGCCGAGCACCGCGATCACCAGGCAGAGGAACGTCTTCCACGAGAACCAGCCCCAGTCGCTGCCCTCGCTCAGTGCCAGCACGAGCGGCACCAGCGCCACGGCGACCAGCACGGTCCCGAGCACGTCGATCGACCGTGGCCGGTTCGGGTCGCTCGACTCCTTGACGGTCAACAGGGTCAGCGGCACGCACGCCGCCGCGATGACGGCGTCGATCCAGAACAAGCCCTGCCAGCCGGTGGCGTCGACGAGGACGCCGCCGATGAGCGGGCCGGCGGCCGCGCCGACCGCGGACGCGGCGCCCCAGAGCGTGATGGCGCGCATCTGCCCGGCGCCGGACGAGGCCACCGAGAGCAGGCTCATGCCGCACGCAAGGATGGTGGAGCCGGCCGCGCCCTGGATCACACGGCCGAGGATGACGCCCGTGCCGGTCTGCGCGAGCGCGATGACGACGCACGAGGCGACGAAGAGCAGCAGGCCGAGCATGAACACCCGGCGGCGGCCGAACACGTCGCCGAGAGCTCCGGAGGTCACGATGACGGCTGCGCCGACCAGCATGTAGCCGGTCACGGCCCACTGCAGCTGCTCGATCGGCGCGCCCAGGTCCGCGCTGATCGCCGGCAGCAGGATCGTCACGGCCGACGTGTTCGCGTTGACCACCAGCGCCGAGATGCAGGCCGCGAGCAGCACGCCCATGCCTGCCGAACGGCCTGCCATCTGCCGCACGTCGGGTGCCGCCATCAGGTTCCTCCAGCCTCGGCTCCGCCGAGCGTCGCCCTGCCGGGCCGCGGCGGCATCCTTCGTGGGGGGTGAATGCGGGCGGGCGCGGACCTCTACCCGGCGGGCCTCACGCAGCGCGCCGGAAGGTGGCGACCCAGTTCACCTCCCAGGTGGTACCGCCGTCCTCGGAGAACGCCTGCTCCCACCGAGGCGCCGGCGACTCCGTGTCCAGCCACTGGTAGCGCACCCGGATCGGGCGCCCTTGCCAGGTGTCGTCACACTCGAACGTGCCGACGCCATCGACGAAGCGTCCCTCCACCGGGACGTCCAGGGTGCCTCTCGCCGTCGCCCACCAGATCCGCCAGATCTTCTGCTCGCCGTCGTAGAGGCGCAACGTGATGCCCTCGATGCCCTGCTCGGGTGCACGCAGGACGTCGAACGTCGCGTTGCCGTCGAGCAGCACCTGGGCGTCGAGCGTGGCGCTGAACTCGTACCAGTCGTCGCTCCCGGTCAGGACGCTGGACAGACGGCGTTGGGTGGACGTCCACCGCCCTGCGACGAAGTCGAAGTCGTGATTCGTCATGACGTGACGGTACGAGGGGATCCTCGAGGCGGCGCGCGGACACGGATCTTCGATGTGGGCCGGCTCCTGGGACCACACCGGGCCGCGCTTCCCAGTACGTTCTGTAGATGGCACTCAGCGAGGAGTCCTCTGTGAACAGACACATCATGGCGGCCCTCGTGGGCAGCGCCGGATCGGGCATGACCACACTGGTCGAGGCGGTGCTCCACCGCGCCGGCGCCATCCCCCGTCAAGGCACCATCGCCGCAGGGACGACGGTCGGCGACTATCAGCCGGAGGAGATCGCGCGCAGCACCACGCTCACGACGGGCCTCACCTTCCTCGAGTGGGACGCCGACGACGGAAACCACTACGCGATGACGCTGGCCGACACGCCGGGACACCCGGACTTCATCGGGGGCGTCGACGCAGCGCTCTCGGCCGCCGACCTCGCCGTCGTCGTCGTCTCCGCGGTCACCGGCGTCACGGCGGGCACGCGCGCGGCGTGGGCAGCCGCCGACGCCGCCGGCGTCCCCCGCATCGTCATGGTGACGTGCGCCGATCGCCCGCAGGCGAGCTTCCACCGGGTGCTGGGCCAGCTGCGCGAGTCCTTCGGGTCCCACCTGTGGCCCATCGAGCTGCCGATCGGCACGGAGGAGGACTTCCTGGCCGTGGCCGACGTGCTCGGCAAGCGAGCGCTCGTGCGGGGCCCGGACGGGCAGCAGATCATCGAGCCGTTGCCCGCGGAGGTCGCCGCGGAGAGCCAGGCGATGCTCGACGACGTGACCGAGGAGATCGTCACCCACTACGACGCCCTGCTCGAGGCCTACCTCGAAGGGAACGAGCCTTCCGTCGACGAGCTCCAACGGCGGCTCGCGGAGCGGGTCGCCGACGGCGACGCGGTGCCGGTCATCGTCGCGTCCGGAGTCACGGAGACGGGTGTCGACCGGTTCATCGACGTCCTCTGCCGGCTCGTGCCGGCGTTGACCGCGCGCGACGCCACGATCCGCACCGGCGACGGCACCGAGATCGCCGTCGCCCGCGACCCGGGCGGCGAGCCGCTCGTCCACGCCTTCGACGTCGTGGCCGACCAGTTCATCGGCCAGATCGCCATGCTCAAGGTGCTCTCGGGCACAGTGCGGACCGGCGACCGGCTGCGCAACGCCACGACGGGTGCCGACGAGCGGCTCAGCGGCCTGTTCCATGTGCGTGGGGCGCAACGCCTGCCCGTCGACGAGCTCCAGGCCGGTGACGTCGGTGGCGTCGCCAAGCTCGTCGGTACGCCTGCCAACTCGCTGCTGTGGACGCGCGCCGCCGGGCACGCCCTGCCCCGCGAGCTCCCGGAGCGTCCAGCCGTGTACTCGGTCGTGCTCGAACCGGTCAGCCAGGCCGACACCGAGAAGCTCTCCACGGCACTCGCCCGCGCGGTCGCCGAGGACCACACCCTCACCGTGGAGCTCAGCGGTGGCCACACGATCGTGCGAGGCCTCGGTGACACCCACGTCGCCGTCCTGGTCGACCGGCTCAAGCGCCTCTTCGGGGTAAACGTCACGACCAGCCCCGCACCGGTCGCCTACCGCGAGACGGTGGCCGGGCGCACCCAGGCCGAGGGGCGGCTCAAGAAGCAGTCGGGCGGCCACGGCCAGTTCGCCGTCGTGCACGTGAACGTCTCGCCGCTCGCACCTGGGGGTGGGTTCGAGTTCATCGACTCGGTGGTCGGCGGCGCCGTACCGCGTCAGTACATCCCCGCGGTCGAGAAGGGGGTGCGCGACGCGCTCGAGCGTGGCGGCCCCCACGGCCACCCGGTCGTGGACGTGCGCGTGGAGCTCGTCGACGGCAAGTCGCACTCCGTCGACTCGTCCGACATGGCGTTCCGCACCGCCGGCTCCATGGGGGTGCACGAGGCACTCGTCAAGGTCGGGACGGTGGTGCTCGAACCCGTCTCGACGGTCACCGTCACCGCGCCGATGACCTACCAGGGCGCGATCATGACCGACCTCGCCGGACGGCGCGGCCGGGTCCACGACACCCAGATGACCGACGCCGGAGAGGCGGTGGTGATCGCCGGAGTTCCCGACGCCGAGCTGCAGCGTTACGTGCTGGACCTGCGGTCGCTCACGCAGGGCTACGGTCAGCTGACGATCGTCCCCGACCACTACGAGCCGGCCCCCACGCCGACGAAGGCCTGAGGGAACCGCACGGCGCCGCTTAGCCGGCGCGCAGCCCGAAGCTCCCGAGGAGCGACGGTGCGCTCGCGGCCCGCCCGAGCGGCGGGACGCCGGCGACCTCGGCGAAGGAGCGCGAGAGCGCGAAGTGGTCGAGGCGGGTGTGGACCACCGCGGTGCTCAGCGCGGGGTTCATGACGACGGTCAGGACGTTGTTGCCGTGGTTGCCGTCGTCCTCGTCCGCGGTGATGACCACCGCCAGGTGGCCCGAAGCCCAGTCCGGGCCGGCGAGGACTGCCCCCACGTGGCGGCGCATCCAGGCGTCCGCGTAAGCCAGCGAGCAGTCGTGCGCGTCGTCGCACAGGTCGGGTACCACCATCCCCACGGCGGGAAGACTCCCGCTCGCGACGTCGTGGGTGAGCGCGTCGAGCGGGACGTCTCCCCGCTGGCACTGCGCGCGCTCGTCGCCGAAGTAGGCCCATGGGTTGTGCTTGACGGCGTAGGTTCCGGAGCTCCGGCGCTGGCACGGCGAGCTCATGGCTTCGACGTAGACCTTGGAGGTGCTTCCGCTCCCGGCGGCCTCCCCGAACACCGTCGGTCCGCTGAGCCGGTGCAGCCACGGGGGGCCGTCGTCGTGAACACCGAACGTGTCGCCGCCGGCGATGGCCAGATAGTTCGGCAGCGACGGGTGTGCGACGCCCACGTAGTTGTCCGCGTAGCCGTAGCGTGTCGCGAGAGCGCTGGTGTAGGGCATCTCGTCGCGCATCTGGTCGAGCGAGTGGTTCTCGACGACGAAGACCAGGAGCTTCTCGATCGTCGCCGCCGGCGTGCCGGCCGGTCGTTGGCTCGTGGTGGGCGTGGCGCTGGTCGACGGCGCCTCGCCCGTGCCGGCACGGCCCGCGCCACCCGGCGAGCATCCGGTGAGCATCGCCGCGACGGCGACGGCGAGCAGCACCTTGACGCGGATCACTCTCCCAGCGTGCGGCCGTCATGCCGGTAGCGCCAAGTTCCTCCTGCGGAGGGCGAGAACCCCGGCCGAGCCCACCAGGGCGGCGGCCACGACCAGACCGAGGATCGGCGCTGGGCTGATCGCCACCGCGGGCGCGTTGGGGACGTGGGTGAAGGGCGAGAGGTCCATCAGCCAGGTCGGGAGTCCGAGGGAGGGACCGAACATCGGACCGGCAAAGATCGAGAAGACCACGAACAGCCAGGACAGGCCGACGGCGAAACGAGGAAGCATCATGGTCACCGCCACGACCAGCGCGCCGAGCGCGGCCACGGCAGGGAGCTGGACGAGCGCGGCGCCTACGAGGTCACCAAGCAGCGCTCCGGTTCCCCCGACCGCCTGGCCGCCGACGACGGCCATCGCCACGGCGAAGACGAGGAGCAGAACCGTGGACCCGGCGAGGGCGTTTACGGCGTATGCCGCCAGCCAGCGCAGGCGAGAGACCGCAGTGCCGAGCACGGACTCCAGCTGACCCTGGGCCTCGTCGTGGCGAAGACGGAGCAGGAGGGAGACGACATAGATCGCGGCGGCCATGCCCGCGATCTGCATCATGGAGGCCCAGTAGGCGCCCATCAGGTCGGCCTTGCCGCCGAAGGTGGCGTACCAGTCGGTGGCCGCGCCCTCGAGTCCCTGGATCCTGTCGCTCAGCGCGCCGAAGACCAGTCCGAAGCCGAGCAGAGCGCCCGCCCAGCCCAGCAGCGCACCACGCTGCAAGCGCCAGACGAGGCCGGTCGGGCTCAGCAGCGCCTCGCTTGCGCGGGCGGCACCTCTGCGCTCGGGCAGTATGCCCATACCGACGTCGCGCCGGTCGACGAGCACGACCGCCAGCCCGCAGAACGAGGCCATGACCCCGGTGGCCAGTGCCACCGGCCACCACTGGTTGTCGGCGAACGGCCGCACCTGCTGGCCCCAGCCGATCGGGGACAGCCACGCCGGCCACGCGCTGATGACGCGGAGGGCGGCGGAGTCCACGGTCCCGAGCATGTTGCCCAGCGCCGCGAGCGCGAACGCCCCGCCCAGACCCGCGCCGGCGAGGCCGGTCGCGCCGCGCGCGGTCGACATCAGCTGCGAGGTCACCGCGCCGACGCCCGTGAAGGCGACGCCGACCAGGGCGATCGAGGCGCCGGCGGCGAACGAGCCGGCCACGGGCTGTCCAGCGACGACCATGGCGAGCCCGAGCAGCGCGGCCAGCGCCAGGTTGGCAAGCAGCGCGACGCTGACTCCTGCGGCCAACGAGGCGTAGCGGCCGACCACGCCGGCCGCCAGCATCTCTTCGCGACCGAGCTCCTCGGCCTGGCGAGTGTGCCGGACGACCGTGAGGACGCTCATCATGGCGGCGAGCAGGGCCAGGGTCAGGGCGTCGCGGTGCAGGGTGTACCCGCCGACGCTGATGCCGGTCATCAGGCCGAGCACCCGCATGCCGGGGTTCTCCACCACGATCTGTGCATCCGGCTGCAACAGCTCGGGATGCGTCGCATATCTGTCCTCGAACATGGCCGTCGTCGCGGCGAGGAACGCGGCCATCCCCAGGATCCATGCGGGCAGGGTCAGCCGGTCACGCCGCACTGCGAGGCGGACCAGCCGCATCGTGCCGGTGAAGCCGTTCATCGCGCTGCCACCACCTCGGTGTCGAGATGTCCGGCAGGCATCGTGGCGTCGTCGCCGTAGTGCCGCATGAAGAGCTCCTCGAGCGTGGGCGGGGACGTGGTCATGGACCGCACCTCCAGGCCGACCAGCTGCTCCAGCACGCGGTTGAGCTCGCCCGCGTCGACGCTGAACCGTGCATGCCCCTCGTGGACCTGGGCGTCGTGCACCCCTGGCCATCCGGTGACCGCGTCGAGCGGCTTGACGGTGTCGACCGTCACGGACGTCCTGGTCAGGTGGCGCAGCTCCTCGAAGGTGCCGGACTCGGCAGCCCGTCCGGCGCGGATGATCGTCACCCGGTCACACAGCGCCTCCACCTCGGACAGGATATGGCTGGAGAGCAGGATGCTCGCGCCGTCGGCACGCAGCTTCTGGACGACCTCCTGGAACACCGCCTCCATCAGCGGGTCGAGCCCCGACGTCGGCTCGTCGAGGAGGTAGAGCTCCACGTCCGAGGAGAACGCCGCCACCAAGGCGACCTTCTGCCGGTTGCCCTTGGAGTAGGCGCGGATCTTCTTGGTCGGGTCGAGCTGGAAACGCTCGAGCAGCTCGTCACGACGACCCCGATCGAGCCCACCGCGCAAGTCACCCAGCAGGTCGATCACCTCGCCGCCGGTGAGGTTGGGCCACAGGTTCACCTCGCCCGGCACGTAGGCCAGGCGCCGGTGCAGCGCCACCGGATCCCGCCACGGGTCACCGCCGAGCAGGACGGCACGCCCGGCGTCGGCGCGCAGCAACCCGAGCAGGACGCGGATCGTCGTCGTCTTCCCGGCACCGTTCGGGCCGAGGAAGCCGTGCACCTCGCCCGTCTCGACCTCCAGGTCGAGATGGTCCAGGGCCCGCGTCCTGGGGCCGAAGTCCTTCACCAGTCCGGAGACCACGATGGCGCTCACTGAAACCACTTCCTCGGCGACTGAGCTCCCGGGGCGAACGTCCCTCAGCTCAAGCGCACAACACCCGGACGGGAATCGGCAGGGGTCGAACGCCACCACCACGGCGGCCCTACGTCCCCTTCGGCGGCGCCCTTCTCGGCCGTGAGAGTTGCCGAGACCGAGTCTCCGGGTACCCCGAGGCCGAATGGGGGGAGTCCCCCCTTTCCCCGGCGGCGTCGGACCCCGACCGTGGAGACATGGACGTGCTCGCCTCCCTGAACGGCTTCGTGCTCGACGCCGCGTCGGGCCCGTGGGCGCTGGCCGTCCTGTTCCTCTCATGCCTCGTCGACGGCGTGTTCCCGCCCGTTCCGAGCGAGACGGTGCTCGTCGCGCTCGCCGCGACCGCCGGCGCGGCGGGCGCTCCTGCCGTCGCCGCGATGCTGCTGATCGCCGCCGTCGGAGCGTGGTGCGGCGACAACCTGGCGTACCTCGTGGGGCGTTCGCTCGGCCTGCGCCGACTTGCCGCGTCGCACCGCCGGCCTCGGCTCGCCGCAGCCGTGAGCTCGGCGGCGGGCCGGCTGGACCGCAACGGCGCATCGATGATCCTCGCGGGCCGGTTCGTTCCCGTGGGACGCGTTGCGGTGAACCTCGCGGCCGGGGCGACAGGGATGCGCTACCGCCGCTACGCCGCGCTCAGCGGGCTCGCGTCCTGCGCGTGGGTGACCGTCACCTCCGCCGTCGGGCTCCTCGCGGGCATGTGGCTCGGCGGCCAGCCGCTGGTCGCCATGGCGGTCTCGGCGTCCGTCGGACTGGCGACCGGCGCCGCGATCGACGCGGTGACGCGCCGTCGTCGCGGGGGCGCCCGGCCGCACCGGGAGAGCCACGGGCCTGCGGCGCTGAGCAGTGGCAGGCCGACCCTGCTCGTCAGCCCGCCGGCATGAATAGCTCGACGAGGGGGGTCCTCCAGCAGGAACTGCCGCCCGCCCGGCCCTTCGACGACGTCGGTGAACAACGGCAGCCCGCGGCGCTCAGTCGCTCGGCCTCGGCGTCGATGTCGTCGACCACGAGGTGGGCCGGCGGGTCACAGCAGCTCGGCCAGCATCGCGGCGGCCTTCGAGGCGCCGTCGGACTCGACCGGCCGGTACGCCGGCGGCCGCTCGAGAAGCGTGGTGATCACCGATGCCAGCGAGTCCGGCGTGAGGTCGTCGTAGTCCAGTCGCCGCCCGGCGCCGTAGCGCTCCAGCCGGTGCGCGACGTGGAAGCTCTGCTCGAAGTGGTGCCGCAGCGGCACATAGACGAACGGCCGCCCGGCCGCGGTCAGCTCCATGCACGTGGTGAGCCCACCCTGGACGACGGCGATGTCGCACGCCGCGAGGTGCTGCCAGAGGTCAGGCACGAACGCGCGCACGTCGAGCCCGGGCACCGAGGGCAGCGACGACGGGTCGATGCGCGGCCCGGTCACCATGACCATCCGCAGCCCGTCGGCCCGCCGCGCGGCCTCGCCGTACGCGTCGGCGACGCGCCGCAGCAGGTGCTCGCCGACGCCGGACCCTCCCACGGTGACGATGCACACCCGCTCGTCCGGCGCATATCCGAGCACGCGCCGCAGCGCCGCGCGGTCGCCGTCCGCCCGCTCCTCCCCCGTCACGTACCCGGCGAAGTCGTAGTGGCGCTGGGTCCAGTCGCGGATGAGCGGGAGGTCCGGCCCGAACGCGTCGTCGACGATGTCCTCCGGGTTGCCGACGAAGACCGCCCGGTCGCGCAGCCGCGGGAACCGCTCGATGTGCTCGATCATCTCCGCGTTGTAGTCGGCGGTGACGAGGCGGGCGCGCTCGTCGTCGTCGGGCATCGGCAGGTATCCGACGAAGTCCGTGAGCCACGCGTACGCGTATCGCTTGAGCTCGGGGTTCTCGTGCAGGAAGTGGTCGACCTCCCACGACTCGTCGCCGACGACGAGGTCGTAGTCGCCGTCGCGCACCACGTCCTGGAACACCATGAAGTTGCTGAGCAGCACCTCGTCCATGCGGCGGAGCGCCTCGAAGACGTGCAGGTCGTGCTCGCCCGCCTCGCTCTCGATGTGGCCGGACTCGCTGGCCAGGTGCCGGCTCGCGGGGTGCACGCTCTCGCCCGCGAGGCCGAGCACGCGCGTGACCGGGTCCTGCGCGAGCCAGTCGACCTGCACGTCCGGGTGGTGCGCGCGCAGCTCGTGCGCGATCGCCACGTCGCGGCGTGCGTGGCCCAGCCCGATCGGTGAGGAGACGTACAGCACGCGCCGGGGGCGCTTGTTCCAGCGCGTCCAGGTGCGCCGCGCGGGTGTGCCCGACGGCGCGGGTTCGCCCCGCAGCGTGGGTTCGCCCCGCAGCGTGGCCGCGCCCGACGACGGTGCGTCCCGCAGCTGCCCCGCGAACCGCTCGATCGCTAGGTTGACCACGACCGGGTCGCGGGCGACCGGCAGGTGACCGCCCCCGGCGATGACGACAAGCTCCCCACCCGTCAGCTCGGCGAGGATCTCGCTGCGCCGCAGCGGGCTGACGCGGTCGTGATCGCCGTGGATCAGCAGGACGGGCGACGTGATCCGCGCGGACCACTCGCGCAGGGTCGCCTCGTCGGGCGCGCCCGCCGCGTGCTCAGCGGCGAGCACCTCCCCGGTGGTCTCCCGCCCCCATCCGACGGCGTCGTCGACTCCCTTCGTCGAGTGCGGCTCGGAGAAGACCTGCCCGAAGAAGAACCAGAGGAAGTCGTCATGGTCCTCACGCCAGTACGCGACGTTGTACTTGGCCCAGTGCTCGGGCGGGTCGCGGCGGAGCACCGGGACGTTCGACGCCGGGAGCTCGGGCGCGGGCGCGAGCACCTTCATGAACGCCGTGCGCTCGGCGCCGAACGAGGCGATGCGCAACGACGCGCCGATGAGCACCGTCCCGAGCACTCGAGCGGGATGGTTCGCGGTGAGGTCCAGTGCCCAGTTCGACGCCCGCGACAGCGCGACGACGATCGCCCGGTCGGTCCCGGTCGCGTCGAGCACGGCGAGGGCATAGGCCACCTGGGCCTCCTCCCTGTACGCGGCGGGCTCGAGCGGGCGGTCGGACCGTCCGTTGCCCGGCCCGTCGTACGCCACGACCCGGAAGTGCCGGGCCAGGTACGGCACCTGGAACTTCCAGAACCGCTGGTGCACGATCGTCCACGTCGGCAGCAGCAGGATCGTCATCGGGCCCGTGCCGTAGACCTCGTAGTGGACCTTGACCCCGTCGTGCTCGACGAAGCCCTCCTCGTCGGCAACCCGTGCCCGCATGGTCGTACCTCCTCACGGTGATGCATTGCAACCAGCGTGCGCCCTACGGTTCGGTCGATCGACCGAACTGGGAGATGTTAACATTCGGTCGAGCGACCGAACAAGAGGTGTTCGCAAGCTTGCGCACGAGAGGGGGCCCTGTGGACACGAAGCTGGACGCCAAGACCCGGATCGTCGAGTCCGCCCGCACCTGCCTGCTCGCCGACGGGTTCGCCGCCCTCTCCACCCGCAAGGTGGCCGACGGTGCCGGCGTGCCGCTGAGCCAGATCCATTACCACTTCGGCGGCAAGCAGGGCGTGGTCCTCGCGCTGCTCGCGCACGAGAACCGCACCCTCGTCACCCGGCAGCGCGAGATGTACGCGGCATCCGAGTCGCTGTCCACGCGCTACGACCAGGCGTGCGACTTCCTCGAGGACGACCTCGCCTCGGGGTACGTCCGGGTGCTGCAGGAGATGGTCGCGGCGGGCTGGTCCGACCCTGAGGTCGCCGCGCAGGTGGTCGGGCTCGTCGGGGTGTGGCTCGGCGTCCTCGAGCAGGTCGCGCGCGAGGCCGAGGAGCGGTTCGGCCGTCTTGGGCCGTTCACCGCCGCCGACGTCGCCACCCTCGTGGGGCTGTCGTTCCTCGGCGGCGAGGCGATGATCCTTCTCGGCGACGACGGCTTCGCCGCGCGGACCCGCACCGCCCTGCGTGCGGTCGGCACCCTCATCCGCGCGGCCGAGGCCAGGGTGGGCTGACGCCGCATCGGTCGCGCGCCCGCGGTCGGCAGAGCGGGACGACTGACGCCGTCGGACCTCCGTGCCACAGTGGCCGCGTGGAGTGGGAGTTCACCGCCGAGGTGATCGAGTGGCGCGGGCCGTCACCGTACGTCTACGTGCCCATGCCCGAGGAGGACGCAGCGGACCTCAAGGAGGAGGCGCGCGGGCTCATCTACTGGGGGCAGATAGCCGTCACCGCGACGATCGGGCGAACGACCTTCGCGACCGCCGTCTTTCCCCGGGACGGCACCTACCTGGTGCCCCTCAAGGACGCCGTTCGCAGGGCCGAGCGGATCGAGGTCGGCGACGTCGTCTCGGTGCGCCTGCTGCTCGGGACCGAGAAGCGGCCGGCCGCTCTGTGAGGAGGTCCGCGAGACTCCTCGATCCACGCCGAGTGCATTCTTCGTCCGGAGGTGGTCGCGTGCGCAAGGGTGCGTCGCTGCTGGTCCTGCACGATCACCCTCCGAGTCCGCTGACGCCGTCCCCCACCCCCACCACGCCGGGCACGACGACGTCCGCGTACACCGCCACCTGCATGTCCCGCTCCGCGGCGAGCGGCTTGAGCCACCGCCCGCGCCCGCTCGCGCCGTCCTGCGCGAGGTCGATCGTCCGGCACCGCTCGACCCGCTGGACCACACGCAGCTCAGCCGAGCCGACGGCGACCGACGACCCCATCCACGTCTCCTCGACGAACGGCTCGTCCGTCTCGATCACGAGGTTCGCTCGCAGCCGCCGCGGGTCGGCGTCGATCCCCCAGCGCTCCTCGCACCAGCGCAGCGTCGCGGTGCCGACCAGGGAGACCGCGCCGTCGTCGAAGTGAGACACGCCGGCCTCGGGCAGCACGCGAACTTGCAGGCCGAACGACGAGCTGAGCTCGGCGTCGAGCGCCGTGTCCCCGACCCGCCACCGCCCAGCGTCACCTGTCACGAAGACGCCGTCGGCGTCGGTCGACGCCGCGTATCCGAACACGGCGTCCCGCCGCCGGAACCGCCGCGTGTTCTTGCCGGAGGCGATGTGCCCGTCGTCGTCGACGACGGCGAACCACCGGTCCCCGACGACGCCGCGCACGTCGAGCGCGACGGCGTCGAGCGCCTCACCGCCCATGGCCTTGACCGGATACCGCCTGACGCCCGCCACCTGCTGCCGCACGCGGCAACGCTACCTGCGGCCTCGCGCCGCGCCGCAGCCCGGGCGCCCGTAGGGTCGGCCTCATGAACCCGTGGCTGGAGGCCGCCGGCTGGCTGGGCTCGGTGCTCGTCGTGGTCTCCCTCACGCAGGCACGCGTGCTGCGCTTCCGGTGGCTCAACCTGGCCGGCTCCGTCATCGCGACGGCGTACAACGCGATCATCGGCATCTGGCCGTTCGTCGCGATGAACGGTGCTATCGCGGTGATCAACGTCTACTGGCTGGTGCGCCTGCACCGCACACGGCACGACGCCGCGACGTACGAGGTGGTCGAGGTCGCGCCCGACGACGCCTACCTGCTGCACGTGCTGCGCACCTACGCCGACGACATCGCCCAGTACGCACCCGGCTTCGTCGCAGCGCCCGACCTCGGCGAGCGCAGGTCGGCGTTCCTGGTGCAGCGCGGCGACGAGACCGTCGGCGTCGTCGAAGTGGGAGACGCCGGCCGCAGCACGGGCGTCGTCCTGCTCGACTGGGTGACCAAGCGGTTCCGCGACTTCACGCCGGGAGAGTTCGTCTATCGCCGCTCCGGCATCTTCGCGGCGAAGGGCTTCGCACGCCTCGTCGTCGCGCCCGGCGGTCAGCCGGACACCCGCTACCTCGCGCGGGTCGGCTTCCGCCGACAGGGCGAGACGTGGTCCCTCGACGTCCCGGCCGCGGAGCAGCCGTCCGCAGCCTGAGGGAGGCCACGCGCGACGCGGTGCCACGGCTCCGGCGCTCGCACCGATGTCCGGTTCACCGAGACGGCGACCAACCAGCGCGTCGAGCTGCGCTACGAGCCCGGACGCACCGTCATCAGGTAGCTCACGCCTCGTCGTACGGGAACCGCGCGAGCGGAGCCTCGCGTGCGAAGAAGGTCCGTGCGTCGAGCACCGCCTGCTCGTCGGCGAGCACCTGGCCCGGCCGGGACGCGTTGCCGAGCAGCACGCCGCCGAAGTGCATGCGCATGTACGCGGCCGTGTGGTGCAGCGTGAGCACCAGCGGCTCGGCGACTTCCGCCTCGCGGTGCGACATCGCCGTCACCCCCCACAGGGTGCGGCCGGCCATCGCGTCGCGGAACCCGTCCGGACCGCGCAGCCACGTCGACCAGTAGTCGAGGTAGCGCGTGGCGTAGGACGACAGGGAGTACCAGTACAGCGGCGAGACGACGACGAGGTCGGTCGCTGCGAGCGTGGCTGCTCGCAGCGACTCCTCGTTCTCCTGCTCAGGCCAGGGCTCGACAGCATGGCGGGAGTCGACGTAGTCGGGCAGCACGCAGCGGGACAGGTCCAGCCAGCGCTGCGAGACGCCGTCGGGCAGGCGCTCTGCCGCGGTGCGGGCGAGCAGCTCGCTGTTGCCGCCGGGCCGCGCGCTCGCGAGCAGGAACAGGAACGATCGCGTCGTAGTCATCTCCTCATTCCGTCGGTCCGTAGAAGACACGCTCGACCACCGCGCGGGCCCGGCGGGCCGTGCGCAGGTACAGGTCCTCCAGGTCCGCGCCCGTGCCCACGTCACCGAGGACGCGCGCGACACCCGCGAGGTCGCGCCGGTCGTGCGGCAGCACGTCCGTCTGCGTCCCCGTGACCCGGCCCGACCAGAGCACGACGGCCGAGCGCAGCCGCGAGGCGAGCACCCACGCGTCGAGCAGCGCGCGTGCGTCGTCGGTCTCGAGGAGCCCCGCGGCCTCCGCGGCACCAAGCGCGGCGACCGTCCCGGTCGTCCGCAGCGACGGGACCTCGTACGCGTGCTGCAGCTGCAGCAGCTGAGCGGTCCACTCGACGTCGGACACTCCTCCGCGGCCCAGCTTGAGGTGCCGCTCGGGCTCGACGCCGCGGGGCAGCCGTTCGGCCTCCACCCGCGCCTTGATGCGCCGCACCTCCCGCACCTGCGCGAGCGGAAGGCCGCCGAGGGGGTAGCGCAGCGGGTCGACGAGCGCGACGAACCGCTCGGCGAGCTCGCTCGCCGGTCCGCCCACCCACGCACCCGCCACGGGCCGCGCCCGTAGCAGCGCCTGCGCCTCCCAGACGCTCGACCAGCGCGCGTAGTACTCGGTGTACGAGGCGAAGGTCCGCACCAGCGGCCCTTGCCGGCCTTCCGGCCGCAGGTCCGCGTCTACGGGCAGCGCGGGCTCGGCCCCGACGCCGCCCAGCAGCTCGCGGAGGCGCGTGGCCGTGGTCAGGGCGAACCGCCCCGCGAGCTGGGGGTCGGCGCCCGGCACCGGGTCGTGCACGAACATCACGTCGGCGTCGGAGCCGTAGCCCATCTCGCGGCCGCCGAGGCGGCCCATGGCGACGACGAGCATGTGGGTGGGGTTCGCGGACGGGTCGGGCTCGAGCCCCAGCTCGTCGCGCGCGGCGTGCTCGGCGACCCGCAGCACGCCCCGCAGGGCGAGGTCGGCGGCGTCGGAGATCGCGGCCGCCGCGCCGACCGGGTCGAGTGTGCCCAGCAGCTCGCCGGCCCCGGTGCGGGCAAGCTCCCGACGGCGGACGGCCCGCAGGCTGGTGGCGGCCTGCTTGTGCTCGCTCGCGCGCGTGAGGATCGCGTCTGCCTCCGCCGCCAGGCGTGCGGGGCCGCGTGGCTCGAGGCCTGCCGGGTCATCGAACCACTGCACGGACTCGGGCGAGCGGCCGATGGCGTCGGCCAGGTAGCGCGAGGAGGCGAGCACGTGTGCGAGCGACTGCGCGGCCGAGCCCGAGTCGCGCAGCAGCTTGAGGTACCAGTGGGTCGAGCCGAGCTCGTCGGACAGCCTGCGGAAGGCGAGCAGCCCGGCGTCGGGGTCGGCGCCCTCGGCGAACCAGCCGAGCAGCACGGGCAGCAGCTGCCGCTGCAGTGCGGCACGCCGCGAGGTGCCCTCGGTCAGCGCCGTGACGTGCCGCATCGCGCCGTCCGGGTCGCGGTAGCCGATGGCGGCGAACCGCTGCCGCGCGGCCTCGGGCGCGAGCGAGAGCTCGTCGTCGGACAGGTGCGCGTAGGCCGGCAGCAGCGGGCGGTAGAAGAGCGCCTCGTGGAGCGAGCGCACCTCGCGGCGCGTGGCGCGCCAGCGCTCGGTGAGGCCCTCAGCCCCCTCGGTGCGGAAGCCGAGCGACCGCGCGAGGCGGCGCAGGTCCTCCTCGCTCGTGGGCAGCAGGTGGGTGCGCCGCAGGCGGAAGAGCTGCACCCGGTGCTCGAGCGCGCGCAGGAACCGGTAGCAGACGGCGAGGCGCGCGGCGTGGTCCCGGCCCACGTACCCGGCCGCGGCCAGCGAGCCGAGCGCGGCGATGGTGTTCGGCGAGTGGATCGCGGGGTCGGAGCGGCCGTGCACGAGCTGCAGCAGCTGCACGGTGAACTCGACGTCGCGCAGGCCGCCGCGGCCCAGCTTGATCTGCCGGTCGGCCTCGGCCGCGGGCACGTGCTCCTCGACGCGTCGCCGCATCGCCTGCGAGCCCTCGACGAAGTTCTCGCGCGCGACGGCCTTCCACACCAGCGGGTCCACAGCGTCGCGGTAGGCGCGCCCGAGCTCGGCGTCGCCGGCGACGGGCCGGGCCTTGAGCAGGGCCTGGAACTCCCAGGTCGCCGCCCAGCGGTCGTAGTACGCGAGGTGGCTGGAGAGCGTGCGGACCAGCGGGCCCGCCTTGCCCTCGGGCCGCAGCGCGGCGTCGACCTGCCACAGCGCCGGCTCCGCGGAGGGCGCTGCGCACGCGCGCTGCAGCGCCGAGGCGAGCCGGGAGCCGGCCGCGAGCGCCTCCGCCTCCGATGCAGGCTGCCCGTCGGGCCCGACGCCGGGCTCGGCCACGTAGACCACGTCGACGTCGGAGACGTAGTTGAGCTCGCGCCCGCCCGTCTTGCCCATGCCGATGACCGCGAGCCGCACGGCGGCGTGGTCGGGGTGCTGCGTTCGGGCGACGGCGAGCGCCGCCTCGAGCGCTGCGGCGGCGAGGTCGGCGAGGGCCGCGGCCACCGCGGGCAGCAGCGTGAGCGGCTCGGAGGCCGTCAGGTCGTCGGCGGCGAGGTGCAGCAGACGGGTGCGGTAGGCGCGACGCAGGGCGTCGGTCGCGGTACGCGCCCCCGCGTCGGGCCAGTCCCCGGGCTCCGCGCCGGCTATGGGGGCGGCCGCGTCGGGGTCCGCGCCGACGGCGGTGAGCAGCTCGGCGCGTACGGCGGCAGGGTCGGCGCCCACGCCGGGCTCGTCGAGCCGCGCCAGCAGCGACGGCCGCCGGATCACCTCGTCGCCCAGTGCGGCCGACGCACCGAGCACCGCGATCAGGCGGCGTCGGGCCTCGACGTCGGACGCCAGGAGGCGGGCCAGCTCGTCCGCGGCCGGCGTGGCAGCGAGGCGGACGAGCTGGAGCAGCGCGAGGTCCGGGTCGGCGGACGCCGCGAGCGCGTCGAGCACGCCGTCGGGGTCCGCGGGCAGCACCGCGACGAGCGCCTGGTCCTCCCACAGCCCGGCGGACCGGCTGAGGTCGGCGAACCCCGCCCGCAGCAGCCGGCGGGTGGGGCTCTCGCGGCGGCCGGTCGGCGTCACAGGAACTGCAGGAAGCGGTTCAGCTCGTAGGGCGTCACCTGGGCGCGGTAGGCGTCCCACTCTTGCCGCTTGTTCGCCAGGACGTAGCGGAACACGTGCTCGCCGAGGGTCTCGGCCACGAGCTCGGAGCGCTCCATGATCGCGATGGCCGCGTCGAGGTCCTGAGGCAGGGGCGTGATGCCGAGCGCGCGACGCTCGGCGTCGGTGAGCTCCCACACGTCGTCCTCGGTGGCGTCGGGCAGCTCGTAGCCCTCCTCGATGCCCTTGAGGCCGGCGGCCAGCATGACGGCGAAGGCCAGGTACGGGTTCGCGGCCGAGTCGATGCCGCGGTACTCGATGCGCGAGGAGTTGCCCTTGCCCGGCTTGTACATGGGCACGCGCACCAGCGCAGAGCGGTTGTTGTGGCCCCAGCACACGTACGACGGCGCCTCGGCGCCGCCCCACAGGCGCTTGTACGAGTTGACGTACTGGTTGGTCACGGCCGTGACCTCAGCGGCGTGCACGAGCAGACCGGCGATGAACTGCCGTGCCGTCTTCGAGAGCTCGAACATCGCGCCGGGCTCGTGGAACGCGTTGCGGTCGCCCTCGAACAGCGACAGGTGCGTGTGCATGCCGGAGCCCGGCTGGTCGGCCAGCGGCTTGGGCATGAACGTCGCGAACACGCCCTGCTCGAGCGCGACCTCCTTGACGACCGTGCGGAAGGTCATCAGGTTGTCGGCCGTGGTCAGCGCGTCGGCGTAGCGCAGGTCGATCTCGTTCTGGCCGGGCCCGGCCTCGTGGTGGGAGTACTCCACCGAGATGCCCATGGACTCGAGCATCGAGATCGCGGCACGACGGAAGTCGTGTGTCGACCCGCGCGCCAGGTGGTCGAAGTAACCGCCGTTGTCGACCGGCACGAGCGGCCCGTCGGCGCCGGACATCTGCTCGAACAGGTAGAACTCGACCTCGGGGTGCGTGTAGAAGGTGAACCCCTTGTCGCTGGCCCGGGCCAGGGCGCGCTTGAGGACGTTGCGCGGGTCGGCGAGCGAGGGCTCGCCGTCGGGCGTGAGGATGTCGCAGAACATGCGCGCGGTGCCGTGTCGCTCCCCACGCCAGGGCAGCACCTGGAAGGTCGTCGGGTCGGGCTTGGCGATCATGTCCGCCTCGTACACCCGGGTGAGGCCCTCGATGGCGGACCCGTCGAACCCGATGCCCTCCGCGAACGCCTGCTCGAGCTCGGCCGGGGCGACCGCCACCGACTTGAGCACGCCGAGCACGTCGGTGAACCAGAGCCGGATGAAGCGGATGTCGCGCTCCTCGACCGTGCGAAGCACGAACTCCTGCTGCCTGTCCATGCGCCTATCCTGCCCGAGAAGTGTTGCGGGCGAGTGACGTCGTCACAGGTGTCGTCGCCGAAGCTCAGCGCTCCTTGTGGCCGGCCGCCCAGTCCTCGTCGTCCTTGTCCCAGTCGTCGCTGCGCTGGCGCGCGTGATCGAGGGCTTGCAAAGCCTCTTCGCGCGACTTGTAGGGACCCATGAGGTGGCTCCAGGAGGACGACCGGCCGACCTCGACCTCGTGCGTCTGGGTGTTGTACCAGTACTCCGACGCCACGGTGGAGCTCCTCTCCTCGCTCATGTCTCGATCCTGCACCAGGATGAGGCCATGGCACAGCAACTCGCCTTCGGCATCGACATCGGCGGCTCCGGCATCAAGGGTGCCCCCGTCGACCTCGACTCCGGAGAGTTCGCCGCGGACCGGCTCCGCATCCCGACGCCCGACGACAGCACGCCGGAGGCCGTGGCCCAGGTCCTCGCCGAGCTCGTCGGGTCGTTCGACCTGCCGAAGAAGGCGCCGGTCGGCGTCGCCTTCCCGGCCCCGATGGACCACGGCGTCGTGCGCTTCATCGCCAACCTCGACCAGTCGTGGAAGGGCGTGGACCTGCCCGCGCTGCTCCACGACGCGACCGGCCGCGAGGTCACGGCCGTCAACGACGCCGACGCCGCGGGCATCGGCGAGCAGCGCTACGGGGCGGCCAAGGGCAAGGACGGCACCGTTCTCGTGGCCACCCTCGGCACCGGCATCGGCTCAGCGCTGATCGTCGACGGCGTGCTGGTCCCCAACACCGAGCTCGGGCACCTGGAGATCGACGGGTTTGACGCCGAGTCCCGCGCCGCCGACTCCGCGCGCGAGCGCGAGGGTCTCGACTTCCCCGCTTGGGCGGAACGCCTGCAGCGCTATTTCGAGACGGTCGAGATGCTCCTGTCCCCCGACCTCATCGTCGTGGGCGGCGGCATCAGCAAGAAGCACGGCGAGTTCCTGCCGCTGCTGAACCTCCGGGCGAAGATCATCCCGGCCAAGCTACGGAACGCCGCCGGCATCGTCGGCGCCGCCGCGATGGCGGCGTCGGACGCCACGAAGAAGTCGAAGAAGAACGACTGACCCGGCTCCGGAGGTGGTGGCCGCCACGACGTCGGCGCGGCCACCATCCCGGAGGTCAGTGGGCGCGCGGCCTGTCGTCGCTGATCACGCCTTCGACGCCGACCATGTGGAGCACCTCGGCGACCACAGGCGGCGGGTTGCGCAGCGACACGGCGAAGCCCTCGTCACGTCCGAGGGTGCACAACTGTACCAGGAATGCCACACCGGCCGAGTCGATGAAGTCGACCCGCGTCGCGTCGACGACGACGGGCAGGTCCCGCTCCAGCGCCCCGGCGAGCGCAGCGCCCGCCTCGGAGCGCAGCGCCGCGTCGATCTCGCCCCACATCTGCACCACGCTCGCATCGGCGCCTCGCACGAGGTCGATCCCGCCGCTGCGTGTGCTCGTGACAGTCATCTCTGTCCTTCCATCCTCACCGGCGATCTGCCCGCTGTTTTCTTGGTAGGGAGCGCCCGGCCGCGCGGCGTCCTTGCCGCGTGTTTGCGACGGTACACCCGGGATGGGCCCGAGCGGAACCGTCCTTTGCGACCTGTTGACGTAGCAGAGACGGGACCAAACGGGCGTTCCGGCAGGCCACGGACAGAAGGGGCGCCGTCGGGGGCGGGT
Organism: Xylanimonas sp. McL0601; assembly: GCF_049852175.1. Taxonomy (GTDB): domain Bacteria; phylum Actinomycetota; class Actinomycetes; order Actinomycetales; family Cellulomonadaceae; genus Xylanimonas. Next base: position 1,711,928 of record NZ_CP187527.1, on the reverse strand, counting down.
GGGACGATGGGACGCATGACAGGCAGCAGCGATCGCGACGCCCACCTGGACGGTGTCTACTCCGCGAAGGCCGACGTCGAGACGAGCGGGTACCAGGAGGAGCCGGCGGACTCGCTCGCGGCGCTGGACGCCCTGGGCGTGACGACGGCGGACGCCGTGGTCGACGTCGGCGGAGGCGCCTCGCGGCTCGTCGGCGCACTGCTCGAGCGCGGGCACGACGACGTCACGGTGCTCGACATGTCCCGCCAGGCGCTCGAGCACAGCCGCGCGCGACTCGGGCGCGCGGGCTCCACCGTCGGCTGGGTCCACCACGACGTCACCACCTGGCGGCCCTCGCGCACGTATGCCGCCTGGCACGACTGCGCGGTGTTCCACCTCCTTACGGAGGCCGACGACCGCGAGGCCTACCACGGGACCCTCCGTGCGACCCTGCAGCCGGGTGGGGCGCTCGTGGTGGCGACGTTCGGCGAGGACGGGCCCGAGGAGAGCTCAGGCCTCCCGGTCGTCCGCTACTCCCCCGACGCGCTCGCCGAGGAGCTCGGGGACGACGTCGAGATCATCGGGTCTCGCGTCTCGGTGCACACGACGCCGTCGGGCACGGCGCAGCCGTTCACGTGGGTGTGGGGCCGGCTCGTCCACGGCTCGGCCGGATAGACCCGGCCGCGGTCGATCCGCCCCGTCAGCCGCAGGCCCCGACCTGTCCCGTCTTGACCCGGGCTGCGAGTGCACGCGGCTCGTGGTGCCCTGGAGGAGAGGGCGTCGGCGCGGCGTCCAGGACGGAACTGGCAAGGAGGCGGACATGGGTCTCGACGACGAGCTGAAGCACAAGGCGGAAGAGCTCAAGGGCAAGGCCAAGGAGGCCTACGGCAAGGTCACGGACGACAAGAGCACCGAGGCCAAGGGGCAGGCCGAGCAGGCCGGCGCGAAGATCAAGCAGGCCGGCGACAAGATCAAGGACGAGATCGACGACGAGCGCCACCGCTGAGCTCTCCCCACCAGCACAGCAGGGGACGCCGCCCAGAGCGGCGTCCCCTGCTGTTCGCGCTCTCTCAACCTGCGAGCTCCCCGACCCTCGTCCAAGGTGAAAGAAGGACCACAAGTGGTGGCCCGAGGCAAGTGAGCACGTGAGGAGACCGTGATGGCAGACATCGACCGGTCGCACGAGGTCGCGCCGACGGATCGGCTCAGCGAGGTCGTCGCCACCCAGGAGGAGCGGTTCGGCGGCGTGAAGGTCGGCTCGGCCTTCTTCGGATGGCTGACCGCCACCGGGCTGGCCGTCCTGCTCACCGCCCTGCTCTCGGCCATCGGCGCGGGGGTCGGGGTCGCGAACCGCGCGGACCCGAACGAGGTCGCCCAGCAGGCCACAGCGAACGCCGGCACCGTCGGCCTGGTCGGCGGGATCGTGCTCGCGGTAATCCTGTTCGTCGCGTACTTCGCCGGGGGCTACGTGGCAGGCCGCATGGCACGGTTCGACGGGGCCAAGCAGGGCATCGCCGTCTGGCTCTGGGCGATCGTCATCGCCGTCGTGGTGGCAGTTGTCGCACTGGTCGCCGGGAACGAGTTCGACGTGCTCGGCAGCCTCAACGGATTCCCCCGCATCCCGATCGACGAAGGAACGCTGACGACCGGCGGCATCATCGCGCTCGTCGTCGCTGCGGTCGTCACGCTGGCCGGCGCGATCCTCGGCGGCATGGCCGGGATGCGGTTCCACCGGCGGGTCGACCAGGTCGTCGTCGAGCGGGACGTGAAGGTGCCCGCCCGGTACGACGACGGCCAGCGGCTCTGACCGCCGTCCTCAGACCCCCTACCGACCGACACTGATGGAGGAGCACTCATGATCGGATTCATCATCGCCGGCCTCGTCATCGGCGCCCTGGCGCGGCTGATCAAGCCCGGCAAGCAGAACCTAGGCCTGCTCGCGACCCTGCTGCTGGGACTGGTCGGCTCGGTGATCGGCGGGCTGGTGGCGAACCTGCTCGGCACCGGGGGCATCTTCGAGCTGAACGTCGTCGGCTTCATCGTGGCCGTCGTCGCGGCCGTTCTGCTGCTCGGCGTCGCGGAGTCCGTCGCCGGCCGCCGCCGGCACGCGTAGCCGACGGATCACCTGACAGCGGTCCACCGGCCTGTCGTGGGCCGGGTGGACCGCCGTCTCGGTGACGTGACCGCATCCCTCAGAGGAGCTGCCCGCCGGTCACGCCCAGGCAGTCGCCGGTCACGTAGCTGGACTCCTGGGATGCGAAGAAGACGTAGGCCGGCGCCAGCTCGGCCGGCTGACCCGCGCGTCCGAGCGGCGTCTGGACACCGAACTTCTCGACCTTCGGGTCCGACATGGTCGAGGGGATCAGCGGAGTCCAGACCGGGCCGGGCGCCACGGCGTTGACCCGGATGCCCTCCTCCGCGAGCTGCTGGGAGAGGCCGCGCGTGAAGTTCAGGATCGCCCCCTTGGTCGAGGCGTAGTCGAGCAGATGCGGGCTCGGCTGGAACGCCTGGATGGACGCGGTGTTGATGATGCTGCCGCCCTTCGGGAGATGGTCGAGGGCGGCCTTGGTGATCCAGAAGAGCGCGTAGACGTTGGTCTTCATCACCCGGTCGAGCTGGTCCGTCGTGATCGCACGGAGGCCCTCGTCCTGGGACATCTGGAAGGCCGCGTTGTTGACGAGCACGTCGAGGCCACCGAGCCGGCCGACCGCGTCCGCGACCAGCTTCTGGCAGAAGGCCTCCTCCCGGATGTCTCCGGGCAGCAGCACGGCGCGCCGCCCGGCATCCTCGATCCAGCCCTTGGTGGTCTGGGCGTCTTCCTCCTCCTCGGGCAGGTACGAGATTGCGACGTCGGCACCCTCGCGGGCGAACGCGATGGCGACCGCGCGCCCGATGCCGGAGTCGCCACCCGTGATCAGCGCGCGTTTGCCGTCGAGCCGGCCCGAGCCCTTGTAGCTCTCCTCGCCGTGGTCAGGCTGCTGCGACATCTCCTCGGTGAGACCCGGCGTCTCCAGGTCGTCGGCAGGCTGTTCCGGCCGCGGCTCCTGCGTCGTCGGGTCCTGCGGTGTGGTCTGGTCGGACATCGGCTGCTCCCGTCTCGTCGTGGGGTCCCTTCCAGCATCTGGGGATCCCGCGGCACTAGCACGAGGAACGAGCCCTCCGCCTCACGCGGGGGACGCCCACGCCGGTCGAGCCGTCGTCGGGCAGGCTCCCAGACCCACCAGCAGTGACGTGAAGGCTGAGGCACCGCTACTCGACGCCGACGGTCACGCTCCCGAGCAACTGGGCGATCGGCACGGCGGCCGCGGCACTCCAGCACACCACCGGGCAGGCGGCGGGATACGGCACGGCGTGCGCCGTCGAGCCCTTGGCGTGCCCGCCGAACAGCTCGGGCAGGCGGTAGCCGAAGTCCTCCGCGGCGTCGAGCAGCCCGCGGGCGATGGTGCGCGCGGCGTCGGGGTGGCCGGCACGGGCGAGGGACGTCGCGATGAGGATCGAGTCGTGCGGCCACACCGACCCGCAGTGGTAGCGCAGCGGCCAGTACCCGCCTGCCCGGGTGGACATGGTGCGGATCCCGTAGCCGCTGAACATGTCCTCGCCCAGCAGGCGGTCGGCGACCAGGCGGGTCTGGTCGTCGTCGAGGATGCCGGTGCTGATGGCGTGGCCCATGTTGGAGGCCACCGCGTCCACGGGGCGCTTGTGCCCGTCGAGCGCCATCGCCAGGTAGGGGCCGTGGTCGTCCCGGACCCAGAAGTGCTGGTGGAACGCCTGCCGGAGCGACTCGGCGCGGGCCCGCCATTCCGTGGAGCCGGGCCGGTGGAACTCGCCGAGGAGTGCCGCCCCGACGGTCAGCGCACGGTAGGCGTACGCCTGCACCTCCACGAGCGCGACGGGACCGCTGGCGAGCGTCCCGTCGGCGAACCGGACGGCGTCGCCCGAGTCCTTCCATCCCTGGTTGGCCAGGCCTTTGCCGGACTTGTCGATGTACTCCACGAACCCGTCGCCGTCGCTGTCGCCGTAGTCGCGGATCCAGGCGAGCGCGCGTTCCAGGTTCGGCAGGAGTGCCTCGACGTCGGGCGCCGGCATGCCCGCCCGCCAGGCGTCGAAGAGCACGCAGACCCACAGCGGTGTCGCGTCGACCGTTCCGTAGTACGCCGGCGGCAGGCCGAACTGCTGGTCGGGGCTGGCCGTGTCGCGGCGCAGCTCGTGAAGGATCTTGCCCGGCTGCTCGCCGGTCTCGACGTCCACCGAGGTGCCCTGGAGGCGGGCGAGTGCGCGCAGCGTCCCGGCGGCCACCTTCCAGGTGAGTGGCAGGAGCATCTGGGCGCTCCACAGCGAGTCACGCCCGAACAGCGTCTGGAACCACGGGATGCCGGCAGCGATGAACAGGTCGCGGTCGTCACCCCGCGCGAGCGTCGCGCGCATCGCCTCGAGGTCCGACAGGGCTCGCGCGACGAGCCGGTGCACGCGGCTGTCGTCCGCGACGACGGTGACGCTCCCCCACTCGGGCCGAGGGTCCTTGGGAGGCGCGAGCACCGCGCGAGCGTCCGTGGCTGAGGCTGCCCACCACCCAGTGAACGACTCTCCCGGCGAGACGGTCACCTCCCACCGGAGGTGGACACGTTCGGACGTCACCGTCATATCGCACGCCGGGTCCGCCGTCAGCGCCACCTCGGTGTCCGCGTCCCGCCATCCGGGCGGGAGCAAGGGCGGTACGACGGCGATGGCACGCCCGTGCTTGACGGACTCCACGCCGGCCAGGTCGGTCGCGACGACCAGCTCGATGACGGCGTGGACCGGCTCGCGGGTCGCTGCGCGCAGGTCGAGGTCCTCCCGCACCGTCCCCGGCGAGCAGCGTCGGGTGCGGCGCACGGTGACCGTCGGGTCGGGATCGGGCTCGTCGATGGCCCGTGCCGCGTAGAGGAACTCGGCCCGGTCGGCCTCGAGGAGACCCGACTCGACGACCTCCGGTTCTTCACCGCCGACGGTGAGCACCGCATGGCTCACCACCCGGACGTCCGAGTGGTAGAACCCGTCCAAGCCCTCGCCGTGCCGCACCTGGCCGTCGCCAGGCGACCATGCCTGGGTCGCGCCGCGGACGCTCGCGACGCTGCGGTGCAGGAACGGCTGGCGGTTCAGGGTCATGGCTGTCCTCCAGGCTCAGTGTCGCCGACGGAGCGATCAGGCGCCCGAGGTGAAGGCAGGAGATCTTGCAGGTCACAGGGCATGCACCGCGGTGGTGTGCAGCCACCACATGGAGGCTGATCGCTTTCCGTGACCTCAGCCTTGGCTCGGGTGGATGCGGACGGTCGTGAGCTCCTGCCCCTCCCCCACGACCATGGCCACGATCCGGCGGCCGTGCGAGTCGTACTTCTCGTGGTACGCCGCGTCGACCGCGTCGCGAACCTCGGCTCCGACCTGCTCGAACGTCACGTCCTTCTCGACACCGCCGGCGCGCACGCGCCCGCGGCCGCTCGCCAGCGCGCGGCGGAACCAGCCGTTCTCTGGACCGTAGGCCGAGCGGAGGAAGATCTCGTCGCCCACGCGGACCACCCAGATGGTGACGTACGGGCGGAGCGATCCGTCTGGGCGCACCGATGAAACCTGCAGTTCCTCGGCCCTACCGACCCGGTCCAGCTCCTCGGGCGTCCATGTCGCCATGGTTTCCTCCCACTGCCAGCGTGGCCGCGGCAGGGTGCTCCCGCACCTGGGACACGGCGTCCGAAGGCCGCACCGAGACAAATGTCACGCGTGGGGGTTGCCGCAGCGCGACTACTCTCGAAGGCGTGGCAACCTTCTCCGCAGTTACCCGTCAGCATGTCCTCCAGGCAATCGCGGAATACGACGATCGTGGGCGAGAAGCCTTCCTCGGCGTCTACGGGTTCCAGCCGTCGCCGACTGCGACCTTCGTCCACGAGGGCAAGACCTACGACTCCAAGGGCGTTCTCGGAGTCGCCCACCGGTACGCGACCGGCCGTGCCGCCCTCTCCGAGGAGCTCAGCGGCGACGACGCCACCGCAGACCTCCTGCGCAAGTGCGGCTTCGACGTCGCGGAGGCGCCGGGTGTGCCCCGTGTCGAGGCCCGGACGACGGCGGCCCGCTCGGCGGCGTCACGGCCCGCGGCGGCCCGGCCGGCACGACGCCCGGCGGCCGTTGAGCGACCTCCGGTGATCTGCCCGACCTGTTTCACGGCGCTCCCAGGGACGGGCCAGTGCGACAACTGCGCGTGAGTCGATCCCTCACGCAGAGCGTCACGTGAGGCCCGGACTGCGCTGAGGACGGCGACCGGCGGCTTGTTGCGGTGAGCACGCCGCGTCGTCGGGCGCGGTTGGCAGGCCGCGTGCCCGGGCACAGACTGCGGGTATGCACGGCGACCTCCGCGTGCGGGTGCTCGGGCAGTTCGTGGTGCGGTACGAAGGCCGCACCGTTCCTGACGTGTGGCGGCTGCGCCGGGCGCGGACGCTGGTCAAGCTCCTGGCCGTCGCCGGCGATCACCAGCTGCGCCGTGAGATCGTGATCGACACGCTCTGGCCTGGTCGCGACGACGCGTCGGCCGCCAACAACCTCCACCAGACGGTGCATGCCGCACGGCGCACGCTGAGCGCGGGCGGCGCACCGGCCGAGGTGCTCCACGTCGACGGTGACCTGATCCGCCTCGACGGCGTGCGCACCGACCTGGCGGAGCTCGTCGCGACGGCGACCGGCGCTCTGGCGATCGGCGAGGCGGCCCCGGGGCAGGTCATCGCGCTGCGGTCGGCGCTCGCTCTCCATACGGGCGACCTGCTTCCCGGCGACCCTCCGGAGCCGTGGCTGCTCACGGAGCGCGAACGGCTCGACGCGCTGCTCGCATCGACCCGGACGGCCTTGGCCCGCGCCCTGCTCAGGCGCGGCGGCGCCGCCGACGTCGAGGAGTCGGCCCGGATGCTGCACGAGGTGTGCCGGTCCCGCCCCTACGACGAGGCGGCGTACCGCCTGCTCCTGGAGGCGCTCGAGCGGTCCGGGCGGCGGTGGGACGCGCTCGAGGCATTCGAAGCGCTGCGGTCGACCCTCGAGGCGGACCTGGCCGCGCGTCCGGAGCCGGCGACTGTCGACCTCTACCGGAGGCTGCTCTCGGGGTCCGGGCCCGGACACACCCGGAGCACCCTGCCGCGGGCAACCACCAGCTTTGTGGGGCGCCGCCGCGAGGCGCGCGAGCTCACGGCTCTGGCGCACCGCACGCGGCTGCTGACGCTGACGGGCACCGGCGGCGCCGGCAAGACCCGGCTCGCGCTCGAGCTGCTCCGCGTGCTGAGCGAGAGCGACCCGGACCGCGACTGCCGGGTGGCCGACCTCTCCGGCGTGCGTGACCCGGCGCTCGTGCCGGGCAGCGTCGCATCCGCGCTGGGGCTCACGCCGACCGACCGCCATCCGTCGGCGGAGGCGGTGGCGAGGTCGCTGGGCGACCGCGACGTCTTGCTGCTGCTGGACAACTGCGAGCACCTGCTCGACGCCGCGGCCGCCGTCGTCGGCGCCCTGCTGCGGCTGTGTCCCGGCGCCTGGTTGGTCGCCACGAGCCGGGAGCCGCTGCGGCTGCCCGGGGAGTCGACGTGGCGGGTGCCGTCGCTGACGCTGCCCGACGCCGCGCCCCCCGATGCGGCGTCGCTCATGGCGAGCGAGGCCGTGCAGCTCCTGGTCGAGCGGACGCGTGCGGTGGACCCGCACTTCGCGATCACTCCTGCCAACGCCCGCGCGCTGGCCCACGTGTGCCGACGCCTCGACGGCATGCCGCTGGCGCTCGAGCTTGCCGCGGCCCGCCTCGCCCACATGGCGCCCGCCGAGCTGGCCGACCGGCTCGACGACGCCCTCACGGTGCTCACGACCCGGCTGCACGGCGTGCCTGACCGCCAGGCGACCCTGGCCGCGACGCTCGCCTGGAGCCACGATCTGCTCGACGCCGACGAGGCCGCGGTCTTCCGAAGGCTCGCGGTCTTCGCAGGCGGCTTCACGCTCGAGGCGGCAGAGGCCGTGGCGTCCGACCCGGCGCCGGACGCCCGGACTCCGGCGGTGAGCGACCTGCTGTCCGCCCTGGTCGAGAAGTCGCTGGTCTCCGTCGACACGACCGATGGCGCCGCGGCGCGCTACCGGCTGCTGGAAGTCGTTCGCCAGTACGCCGGGGCTCGGCTGACCGACGCGGGCGAGACGGACGAGATGCTCGCCCGCCACTCACGCTGGTACGCCGACCGGGCGGCCGGGCAGGATCCCGACGCGTCGCCGGACGGTGTGGTCCGCGAGCCCAGCCCCTGGTTGGCGGTGGAGCAGGAGAACCTGCGTGTCGCCATGGCCACGCTGTTACGCAAGGACCCGGCACGGGCGCTGGGGACCGCGGTCGCGATGGGCCGGTCGCTGATGGCACGCGGGATGCACCTGGAGGGGTCCCGGTGGCTCGGGCGCGCGCTCGAGGCGTGCCCGCAGCCGACGCCGCTGCGGGCACGTGCGCTGTTCATGAGCGCCGTCTTCGAGACGAGGCTGGGCCGCCTCGGCGGCACGGGGGCGATCGGCGCCCAGATCGCCGACGTCGGACGACGCGTGGGGGGGCCCGCGCTCGAGCTCGGTCTCTACGAGGAGGCGGTGCTGGCCTGGATGTGCGGCGACTACGACCACTCCGACAGCCTCACCGCCCGGTTCACGACGCTCGTGGACCCGGCGTCCCCCGGACGCGCCGCCGGTCAGCATCTCCGTGCGGTGCAGTGCCTCTGCCGGGCCGACGCCGCAGCCGCCCACCGATGGGCGGCAGCGGCGCTCCGCGTGCTCGAGGGTCTCCCGCCGGACACGCGACCGTTCTTCCGGGTGTTCACCCCCGCATGGGCATCCGGCGCCCACGACGGCCTGCGGTTCCCGGTGTTCGAGGAGACGATGCTCATCGGCACCCGCGTCGGTGTGGCGCAGGCGGTGGCCTACGTGCTGTGCACCCTCGCGCTGGCCGAGCGCGCCGACCGGCGGTTCCCGGAGGCCGCCGCATCGCTCGATCGCGCGGTGCGGATCTTCCGCGCCTGCGGCGACGTCTCCGGCGAGGCTCGTGCCGAGAGCCAGCGCGGGCACCTCTTCCGTGACCTCGGCGACGGCCACCGGGCGGTCGAGCGCTTCCGGTCGGCCCTGGACCTGTGGACGTCGGTCCCCGACCAGCGCGGCACCGCGCTCGCACTTGCCGGCCACGGCCTCGCCGAGGCCACACGCGGCAACGTCGGCCGAGCGCGTGCCATGGCGGCTGAGGCGTGCCAGATCGTCGAGGGGTCGGGCGACCTGCCTGGGTTGCAAGGAGTCCTGAACAACAGGGCTGTGGTCGAGCTGCTGACCGGTCGGCCGGCCCAGGCCCTGACCCTGCTCGAGCGTTCGCTGGGCATGCGCGCGGTACCGGACAACTACCGCTCGGTGGGGTGGCAGCTGGTGTTCCTGTCCGGGCTCCGGGCCCGGGCGGGCGACGAGGTGGGCGCCGCGGGCGAGGCCCGGGCGGCGCTGGCCGTGTTCCGCCGCGTCGGCGAGCGCCCACCACCCGAGCTGCGCGCGCTGGCGGGCGCACCGGGACCGGACGCCCACCCGCGTTAAGCCGGTGCAAAGTCGCCACGCCTAGCGTCGTCGGCATCGAGCACGACAGTCACGAACCAGGAGGAGAGATGGACACGCGATCGATGCCCCGACTCGGGGATGCCACGCTCGGCGAGCTGCGAGCCGCGCTCGCAGGTCCGGTCTTCACCCCGCCCGACGAGGGGTACGACCAGGCGAGGCACGTGTGGAACGGGTCGATCGACCGGCGGCCGGCCCTGGTGGTCCGGGCCGACGGCGTCGCCGACGTCGTCGCGGCCGTCAGCTTCGCCCGGAGCGAGGGCCTCCCCATCGCGGTGCGCGGCGGGTCGCACAGCATCGCCGGCTTCTCGACCTGCGACGACGGGATGGTCATCGACCTCAGCGGGATGCACGCGGTTCACGTCGACCCGGCCACCGGGCGGGCGCAGGTGCAGGGCGGGGCCACGTGGCTGCAGTTCGACCGCGAGGCGCAGCTGCACGGCCTGGCGACGACCGGAGGTCTCGTCTCCTCGACAGGTGTCGGCGGTTTCACCCTCGGTGGGGGCGTCGGGCACCTCGTCCGCAAGCATGGCCTCGCACTGGACAACCTCGTCGGCGTCGAGATGGTGACCGGCTCCGGAGAGGTGGTCCGCGCCGACGAGCACACCAACCCCGGCCTGTTCTGGGCGGTGCGCGGCGGTGGCGGCAACTTCGGCGTGGTCACCACCTTCGAGTTCGCCCTGCACCCCGTCGGCCCGACCGTGCTCGGAGGGGTGATCTTCTACCCCGGCGACCAGGCCGGGCAGGTGCTCGCGGGCTGGCGCGAGGCGGTCGCCGACGCACCCGACGAGCTCTCCACGATGGTCAACCTCACCAGTGCGCCGCCCCTGCCTTTCCTGCCCGAGTCGGTGCACGGCACCAAGGTCGCCGTGATCCTGGGGTGCTGGGCCGGGCCGCAGGAGGCCGGCATGGACGTCGTCGAGCCGCTGCGCCGGCTCGGGGACCCGATCGCGGACCTGTTCGCGCCCCTGCCCTACGTCGCCTTGCAGCAGCTGCTGGACCCGCTCTGGGCTCGGGGCGCCGCCAACTACTTCACCTCCGCCTTTGTCGACGACCTGCCCGACGCCGGGATCGCCGTCCTCAGCGCCGCGCACCAGGCCGCAGCAGCCCCGCCCGTGACCTCCGAGCTCCACGTGCACCACCTCGGCGGCGCGTTCGGCCGCGTGGCCCCCGACGCGACGGCGTTCGCCGAGCGCAGCGCCCCGTTCCTCGTCAACTGCATCGGCCGCACGCCGACCGCGGCCGAGCTCCCGCCCGTCGCCGACTGGGCGCGCGCGACGCGTGACGCGATGGCCACGCACGGCGACGGGGCGCCGTACACCAACTTCACCGGCGAGGGCGGGCTGGCGAAGCAGGCGTACCCGCCCGAGACGTACCGGAGGCTCGCCGAGGTGAAGCGCGCGTTCGATCCCGACAACGTCTTCCGGTTCAACCACAACATCGAGCCCGGCGTGAGTCAGACGTAGTCCACCGGATCAGCCGTGGTGCGACAGGGGGAAGGACAGCGCTTGCTGATTCCACCGTCCGGGGCTAGGACGTTGTCCAGGGTTCCTGACGGAGGCTGCGATGAGTGGCGTTGCGATCGATCCGGCGTCTTCTCCACCCGTCGCGTTGCGTGGCCGGGTCGTCAGCCTGGATCGCGCGGCAACCGTCCTTGACGACGGAGTCGTCTACGCGCGCGACGGTGCCATCATCGACGTGCGGCCGGCTGCCGCGCCGCCGCCGGCCGGGTTCGAGGCCGTCGAGGTGACACCGACGCACGGCACGTTGTTCCCAGGCCTGATCGAGCTGCACAACCACCTCCCCTACGACGTGCTGTCGTTGTGGCCGGTGCCGCGGCGCTTCACGAACCGGGACCAGTGGAGCGGGAAGTCCACGCCGCAGTACCACCAGCTCATCTCGGGACCGATGGGCGTGCTGGGCCGGCAACCCGAGGTGGTGCCGGCGATCGTGCGGTACGTCGAGGTGCGCGCCCTCCTGGGCGGGACGACGACCAGCCAAGGCATCGCGCTTGCCTCGAACGCCGGCATCGTGAGCCACTTCCGGGGACTGGTGCGCAACGTCGAGTCGACCGGCGACCCGGACCTCCCGCCCGCGGCCACCCACATCGCCGACATCGAGGCCACGGACGCCGAGCACTTCCTGGCGCGGATCTCCGGGACCCAGAAGCTGCTGCTGCACCTGAGCGAGGGGGTCGACCGGCCCGCTCACGACCACTTCGCGGCCCTGCACCTGGCCGACGGCCGGTGGGCCATCACCGAGAACCTGATCGGCATCCACTGCGCCGCGCTGACTGCCGAGGACTTCCGGGTCTTCGCCGGCCACGGTGGCTCCATGGTCTGGTCACCGCTGTCGAACCTGTTGCTCTACGGGAAGACGGCGGACGTCGAGGCCGCGAGACGGGCGGGCGTCACCGTGGCGCTGGGGTCCGACTGGTCGCCGTCGGGCAGCAAGAACCTGCTGGGTGAGCTGAAGGTGGCCCGCATCTACGCCGACGCCGTGGGCATTCCTCTCAGCGATCTGGAGCTGGTACGGATGGCCACCACCTCCCCGGCTCAGATGCTGGGGTGGGGCGCCCGCCTCGGCAGCCTCGAGCCGGGCAAGCGCGCGGACCTCATCGTCCTCGCGGGCCGCACCGACGACCCGTACGGGCAGCTTGTCCGGGCCACCGAGGCCGATATGCACCTGGTGATGATCAACGGCATCACGCGGGTGGGTACTCCGGGTCTGATGACCAGCCTGGTGCCTGGTCTGCAGGCGCGGGCGAACGTGAGCGCGGCCGGTGAGCAGATCCGCATCGGCGGCCGCACCCGACTCCTGAACCTGGCGCAGGCCACCGCCGACGCGCGGGTCGCCGCTGTCACCGTCGCCGAGGCCGAACGCCGGCTCGAGGCAGCCCTGGCCGCATTTCCCGCGGGAACGCCTTCCACACCTCGGCCGTTGCGCGCCGCCGTCAGCGAGGTAGGCCGAGACGGCGAGGTCGCGGGAAGCCTGCTGGCCGTCGCCAACGTGGTCGACAACCACATGTCACCGCGGCCCCACCTTCCGCTGCGCGGCCGGCTCACGGGCCCCAACCTGCCCGGCAACCGCGACGCCGAGCTGCTGGCCATGGCCGCGCCGCTGCCGCTGCAGGCGCTGCAGCTCGAGCCGCTGGCCGCCGTCGACAACCCGGGCTTCTACGAGGCGCTCGGCGCGGCCGACAACGTCCCGGCCGATGTTCGGCAACAGCTGCGGCAGCTCGGCGAGGCGCACGCCACCGTCATCCACTGACTGCTCGATAGCGATCCGGACACCAGGGAAGGCAGCCGCCCATGACCGAGTACGATCCGGGCCCACCGCGTGCCGTGGCCGACCACTTCGCTGCCCTGCCGTCCTACGCCGACCATCGAGACTTGTTCTGGTACGACTGGGGACCGGTCTTCTACCGCGGCCGACTCGACACCTCGGCCAAGGTTCTGGCCATCGCCTCCGACCCAGGGCCCACCGAGCGCATCGCCTGCCGCACCCTCGTGGGCGACGCCGGCCAGCGCGTCCAAGGCTTCCTCAGCAAGCTCGGCCTCGACCACAGCTACGTGCTCGTCAACGCCTTCCCCTACGCGCTGCACCCCAGCCGGGCGCAGGAGGCGTTGCCCCTGCTGGCCACAGACCCGTTCAAGACGTGGAACAACCGGCTCTTCGACCTGGTCACCGGCCCCGCACTGCAAGCCGTCGTCACCTTCGGTGTCAACGCACGCGAAGCCTACGGACGGTGGAACGACGCCCCCGATGTCCCTGTCTTCGGCGTTCCGCATCCGTCCAGCCACAACACCCGCGACCTCCTCGACCGATGGCGGGCCGCCATCGCCGAGCTTCGCGACGTCGTCACGCCCGACCCTGGGCGCAGCAACACCAGCCCGAACTACGGCCAGAGCTTCACCGAAGCCGACTACACCGCCATTCCCGCCCCGGACCTGCCCTTCGGGCTCCCCGAGTGGTTCGGCGACGACCGATGGGGGCGACAGGCTCACCCGCGGCACAACAACTCCGTCGAACGCCCCACCACGGACCCCGAGAACACGCTGGTCTGGCAGGCCCCACGCCGTGCGGACTGAACCGACGCTGCATCAGGAGGGCCTACCGGCCTACCCCTTGACGCCGGTCAACGTCACCCCCTGGACGAACGCCTTCTGTGCGAAGAAGAAGATGACGACGACCGGCACCATCGCGACGAGCGTCGCCGCCATCGTGAGGTTCCAGTCGACGGCGTGCGCGCCGCGGAACTGCGCCAGGGCGTAGGAGACCGGCCACGCGGACTCGTTCTCCGAGGTGTAGAGCAGCGGCCCGTAGTAGTCGTTCCAGGAGTGGAAGAACAGGAAGATCGCGGTGGCCGCGATGCCCGGCTTGGCCATGGGCACGATCACCTGCAGCATCGTGCGCACCTCCCCGCAGCCGTCGAGGCGGGCGGCCTCGGTGTAGTCGAGCGGGATGGTGAGCAGGAACTGGCGCAGCAGGAAGATCGAGAAGGCGTCGCCCAGCAGGTTGGGCAGGATGAGCGGCCAGAGCGTCCCGGTGAGGTGCAGGCGGGCCCACATGACGTAGAGCGGCACCGTGGTGACCTGCGGCGGGAGCAGCATCATCGCGATGATGGCGAGGAAGAAGATCCCGGAGCCGCGGAACCGGATGCGGGCCAGTGCGTAGGCAGCCGGCACCGAGGAGAGCAGCATGAACACTGTCGCGAGCACGGCGTACAGGAGAGAGTTGCCGAAGTACTTGAGCATCGGCAGCTTCTGGAAGACCAGCGCGAAGTTCTCGGGGTGCCACTCGGTCGGCCACGAGAACGTCGTGCCGGCCTGTCCCGCGGACATGAACGCGGTCATGACGACGAACGCGAACGGCGCGAGAAACGCGAGTGCCAGCGCGAGGAACACGGCGTGGTCGGCCACCCACACGAGGGGCGGGCGATGACGGACGCGCATCAGCCGGCGACCTCCGGCGTGAGGGCACGGAACTGCCGCAGGAGCACCGCGATGACGGCCGCCGTCACGGCGAACAGCACCACCGCCATCGCCGAGGCGTAGCCCATGAGGTTGGCCCCGAACGCTCGTTGGTACAGCAGCTGGCCGTAGGTGAGCGTCGACTGCCCCGGCCATCCCAGCAGCCCGCTGGTGCCTGCGCCGACAGTCGCCTTCCCCTGGGCGGTGGCCGAGGCGACGGCCGGCTCGGTGAAGTACTGCAGCGCGTTGATCACGCCGGTGATCAGCGCGAACAGCAGCACCGGCACCATGTTGGGGATCGTCACGTTCCAGAACCGCTGCACCCCGTTGGCACCGTCGAGCTCGGCGGCCTCGTACTGCTCGATGGGCACGTCGAGGAGCGAGGCGAGGAAGATCACCATGAGGTCGCCGAGCACCCAGAGGCCGAGGAACGTCAGCGACGGCTTGGACCACGTCTCGGACGTGAACCATCCGGGACCTTCGATCCCCAGGCGCCGCAGGAACACGTTGACTGGCCCGTTCGCCGGGTTGAGCACGAAGACGAACGCGATCGTCGACGCGACCGGCGGGATGAGCGCGGGCAGGTAGTAAACGGTGCGCAGCACGCCCGAGCTGCGCCGCGCGCGGGTGAGCACCCACGAGACGAACAGGGCGCCCACCATCCGCACGGGCACGAGGATCGCGACGAACCACAGCGTGTTGAGCGTCGCCTGCCCGATCAGCGGGTCGCCGCCGAACAGGTACTTCCAGTTTGCGTACTCGTTCCAGTGCGGCGGCGTCGACAGGCTGAAGGCCATGAACGAGTAGTAGACGGTCATCACCAGCGGGAAGATGAAGAACACGCCCATCCCGAGCAGCGCCGGGGCGATGAAGCCGAGCGCGACCCACTCGCGCCGTCGACGAGCAGACGACGCCACCGCTCAGCCTGCCAGCTGCGTCGCGGCGTTGATCTCGTCGTCCACCTTCTTGAGCATGGCGTCGAGGTCGGTGACCTTGCCCGACTGCCAGTCCTGAGAGTGGGTGCCGAGGATGTTCTGGTACTCGGCGCCGATCTTCGCCGGAGGCGTGGTGACCAGGTTCTTGTCGTGGAAGACGTCGATGAACGTCTTGAACTGGTCGGGCAGCTTGAGGTCTGCCGACTCGAGCGCCGGGCTCCACGTCGGGACGTTCTTCAGGCCGTTGGTGAGCTTGACCTGGGCGCCGGTGTCCGTCGTCAGGTACTTGATCAGGGCCCACGCGGCCTCGGGGTTCTTCGAGCCCTTGCCGATGCCGATGATGTTGCCCGTGACGTAGCCGCCGCCGTACAGGTCGGTGTGGTCGGCGCCCACCGGCAGGGGGGCCGTGCCGTAGTCGAGGTCGGGGGCCTGGTCGGCGATGAACGCCGTCCGGTACTCGCCGTCGACGTTCATCGCGACGCGGCCGGTCTGGAAGTCGTTCTGCGCGGAGAACTCCTGGCCGAGAGCGGCCTGGAAGTCGGAGAGCTTCTTGAAGCCGCCCAGCCTGTCGATCACGGACTTCTGCCAGGTGAAGAACTCCGCCCAGCCCGGCGACGAGCTGACGGCCGACGTGCCGTCGTCGTTGAGCCACTTGGCGCCCGTGGCCGGTGCCCAGTGCGCCTCGGAGTTCTCGTAGTACCCGAGGAGCGGCATGAAGCCGAGGGTCTTGATCGAGCCGTCCTTGTTGAAGGTCGTCAGCTTGACGGCCATGTCGGCGAGCTCGTCGAGAGTCTTCGGGGGCTCGGAGTAGCCGGCCGCAGACAGCAGGGTCTTGTTGTAGTAGAGGCCGTAGACGTCGGCGAGCGCCGGCATGGTGCAGCGCTTGCCGTCGTACTCCGTGTAGCCGCGGACGGCGTCGGGGATCTGGTTGAGGTCGACGCCGTCGCGCTGGATGTAGGGCGCCAGGTCGATGAAGTCGCCCGACGAGCACAGCGGGCCGACCTGGTCGGTCGAGTAGGACAGCCCGACGTCGACCGGCTGGCCGGCGGAGATGGCCTGGCGCATCTTCTCGTCGTCCTGCCCGGACTCGACCTCGACCTTGACGCCGGGGTTGGCCGCCTGGAAGTCGTCGACGACGCCCTGGATCACCGCCGCCTCGCGGTCGGTGAAGAAGTGCCAGAAGTGGACGGTGCCCGTCACCGTCGGCGGGGCCGACGCCGCGACGGTCGGTGTGGCGGTCCCGCCGCCCGAGCACGCGGCGAGGCCGAGCGTGGCGAGGGCGGCGACCGCGGAGGTGACGGCGGCCCGTCGCCCGATGATGCGTGAAGTCATCGTTGGCTCCTCGAGTTCGGTGATGCGTGGGTGGTGACTATCAGGCGATGCGTTCCAGCAGGCGGGCCCGCAGGTCGGCGGCGGCCAGCTCGCGGGCGCCGCGGACGACGGGATCGTCGGGGACTGCGGTGGCCGCCACCTGCGGCGACCATCGCGACACTCGGATGACCTCGGCCCGGACCTGTTCGGCAAGCTCCGGACCACCGGCGGCGCCGGTCGGCCCGCCGAGCACGACGAGCGGCGGGTCGAGCACTGCGAGGACGGCGACGACGCCGAGGGCGATGCGACGGGCCAGGTCCTCCACCACCGGCCGGCGGCCGCTGTGCGAGGCGAGCGCCGCGAGGACCGCCTCGTACGTCCGGCCGCGTACGCCGTGGCCGCGGGCCACCCGCGCGACGGCGGTGCCGCCGAGCAGGTCCTGGAGGTCGCGCGCCGCCGGGTCGAGGTCGGCGGCGGCCCGCGGCACCGGGAGGTAGCCGATCTCCCCGGCGCCCCCCGACGCGCCGCGATGGAGCGTGCCACCCAGGTCGGCCGCAGCGCCGAGCCCCTCGCCGAGCCACAGCAGGGCGAACCCATCGGCGAACCGCCCGGCGCGGGCAGCCCGCTCCGCGGCTGCGGCGAGGTTGGCGTCGTTGTCGATCCGCACCCGCACGCCGAGGCCCGCCTCGAGGTGCGCCCGTGGTGCGCGGCGCGGCCACCCTGGGAGGAGGCCGGTGAACCGGAGGTCGTCGGTACGCGGGTCGACGGCGCCCTGCAGGCCGACCACGACGACGCCGACGCGCGCGGGGTCGGCGCCCGCCGACAGGCACGCTGCGTCGATGGCCGCGCGGACGTCGCCGACCGCGCCTCGATCCGCGGCCGCCCGCGCCAGGGGCACCTCGGCCACGGGGTACTCGGTCCCCGCCGCGTCCACGAGCGTCGAGCGGGCGGCATGGGGCGTGACGTCGACCGCGACACCCAGCTCGCCGTCGATCCGGGCGCCGTACGTGGCGGCCTGGGGTCCGCGAGCCGCGGGCTCGGCGCCGACGGGGACGATCAGGCCCGCGCGCTCGAGGCGCGCGACGACCTGCGACACCGTCGGCTTGGAGAGCCCCGTCAGCTCGCCGAGGCGGGTGCGCGTCAGCGGACCGCGCTCGAGCATCAGGGAGAGCGCCGTGCGGTCGTTGAGCGAGCGCAGCAGCCCGGGGGTACCGGGTGTGGCCTGAGTGTCCGTGGCGTCACCTCGATCGTCGTCGACCGTGTGCGTTTCAAACTAACAGGCAACTTTCCTAACAGACAAGCATCGGCGAATGCTGCGCCGCGCATGTGGAGCCCCTGCCCTAGCTCCTGGCGTTGTCGGACAGGTCGAGGACCCAGTTCTGGCCGACGAGGTCGTGCCCGAAGCTGTGGTGGCGCTCCTCGTCGGCGAGGCTGAAGCCGAACCTCTGATAGATGCGTCGGTGCGGTGACCGCGGCCCGCGTCGACGCCGTCTTTGCGCCATCCGCCGGCGCAAGCACGACTCGCTGATCCCCAGGTCCGACGCGATCTTCGCGATCCAGTACGTTTCGGCGCATAGGTGGTGGGCAGGCCCACGGGAAGGGGATTGCTGGTGCGCAGCAGACGGCTCGGGTCGCTGTCTCCGAAAGCGGCGTTGTGGCTGAAGGTCGCCTGCGGAGTCACGTTGGTTGGTTCGGCCCTGGCCGCGACCGCCTTCGTTTTGAGCATCGTGGGGCGCTCGACGTTGATCGCTTCGTCTGGGGTGCTCAACGCTGACAGGTTCAAGTCCGGCGCATTGACGTGGCTGTTGATCATGGCGGCAGGCTTTGCGGCGTCCGCCTTCATCCTCTTCCGAAGCAGGCACGGACGGGACCGCGGAAAGCCGCCGACGAAGTCGGCACTGGAGTCGGCGATGACGGTCTTGAACCGCTCCGCCAGGCCGTTCAGCCACGTCAAGGAGCTGGACTTGGCCAAGGGGCAGGTCCAGCAGATGAAGTCTCAGCGGGACATGCTCGAGGCCATCCTCTCAGCCTCGACCTCCCCGGACGCCTGGCCGGACCTGCATCGACTGTTCGACGCGATGGAGACGCAGATGGCCGTCAACTGCAAGAAGCTCGCGACGTACGCGGTGAGCAACGACCGACAGTCGATGCAGGCACTGCTTGACCGCAACGGTGCCCTGCTAGACCAGGCCGGGGAGGCCAACCGGAAGGTCACCACCTTGGTTGCTGAGGAGCAGGGCGACGGAAACGCCGATCTCAAGATCCGTTCGTATCTAGACACGTTGGACTCGCAGGTCCGGGATCTGGAATGGAAGTAACGATGAAGAAGTCAGCCAAGCTTATCGGCGTCGTCGCCGCAGCCACGTTGCTGTTGACCGGGTGCGGGACCGGCGGAGACGTGGACAAGAACCTCACGCCCGACCAGGCTGCCGAGAAGCTGGACGCCCTGGTGAAGGACATCCAGGTTGAGGAGGTTGCTCACGGGCGGGACAACTCGTGGGTCGGCGCGGACGAGACCATCCAGTTGCCGGACATCGACGTGAAGTACCCGATGTCCGTCGAGGGTGACGCTCCGCTGAACGTCGAGATTTTCTCCTCCACCGAGAAGGCTGGGAAGAGCGGCGACAAGTGGCTTGATGTCCAGGCAAAGGAGTTCAACCGGACTCACAACGATGTGTCGGTGAGCATCCGGCCCATCGCGTCCGGTCTGGCCGTGGAGTACATCGCTTCAGGTCAGCACTTACCCGGTGCGTTCACGCCGGCGAACACCTTGTGGGCGAACATTCTGGAGTCCCGGGGTGTCCGGATGGACCAGGTGTCCGCCAGCCTGACCGGCAACACGGCAGGATTCCTGCTCAAACCGGAAGTCGCGGCAGAGCTCGGGTCTGGGGTCACCCCGGATGATGTCATCGACGCGGTCGTGTCGGGCAAGGTAACGCTGGCGTCCACCGACCCGAACGTGTCCTCGACCGGTCTGAACGCGCTGGTTACGATCCTGCGCCACTTCGACGAAGCCAACCCGTTGTCGGGCGCGGCTCGTGAAGGACTGGTCCGTGTCGCCGCGACGACGCCTCCGGTCTCCCCCACGACCGCCGAAACGGTGATGCTGGCGTCAAGGGGCCTGGCGAACGTCATCCTGTCGGAGTACCAATCGTGGAAGTCTGACCCGACCCTCGCCGACTGGACGTTCGTCCCGTTCGGGGAGCGTCACGACTCGCCTCTGTACGCGACGGGTGTCTCCGAGCCGGAACGCCAGGTGCTGACCCAGTTCGCTGAGTTCCTGAAGTCGGATGACGCTCAGACTTCGGCAACTCGTATGGGGTTCAACCCTTCGGGCGGTTACAAAGGTGTGGACTACGGGTTGGACGGCGCCCAGTTGACGTCTGTGCTGTCCACGTGGAAGCAGACCAAGGACGCGGGTCGAACGGTGCTGTCCGTGTTCGTTGCGGACCGTTCGGGGTCGATGGAGGGTTTGCCGCTGGCGAGGCTGCAGGAGTCACTTCGCACCGGCGCACGGTTCGTCAGCGCCGACTACCAGGTTGGTTTGGTCTCGTACGCGAGCGACATCACCGTGGACCTGCCGCTGGCCCCGTTCAACGACGCGCAACACTCCCTGTTCCAGGGTGCGGTGAACTCCTTGCAGGCAGAAGGTGGCACGGCCACTAACGATGCCCTGCTCGCTGCGATGAAGATGCTCACGGACGCGGCACCGAAGTACGACAATCCGTCGCTGCGCATCTTCCTGCTGTCCGACGGTGAGACGAACGAGGGACTTTCGCTCAGCAGGGTGGCTTCGGTGATCGACGGGCTGAACATTCCCGTGTACACGATCGGGTACAACGCGAACGTGGATGAGTTGACGGCGATCAGTTCGATGAACGAGGCGTACTTCACCTCGGCCGACTCGGACGACGTGATCAGCAAGATCAAGGAGCTATTCACCGCGCAACTCTGAACCTTGGCACTACGGTTTCGAGCGATGGCATCCACGCATAGATGAGGACATGACAGACAACGCCGCCCCACCTGTTTTCGCAGGTGGGGCGGGTGTGCGGACGACTCGGTCTGTACGCCGGGTTCCGGAGGTCGTAACAAACGGTACAGACCGGCTCCGTTCACAGGACGGCGGTAGCGTTGGAAATCCCCGGGATTTCAACGATTTCACCGACCGACCACGTTCGCATCGACCGGCTCCGACTGGCTCCGCGACGGACAAATGACGGACAGCTCGCCCCCCCGCGCCCCGGCCGCCAGGGCGAGCCACGATGGCCCCGTGGACACCTGCCCGCTGTGCGAGCTGCCCTTGGAGTCCGGGGTGCTGGGCGACGGCGGCGAGGTCTCCAGCTACGCCCGACCGCGCACCATCCGGCTGCCCGACGGCACCCGACGGCGCGCCCATCGGGGCTGCGCCATGGTCGGCGGCGAGCTGCCCGACGTCGACCAGCTCGCCCCGTCGTCGCCAGCGCCTGCCTCCGCACCTTCGGCCCACCGCCCCGTCCGATGGGGCTGGGCGGCGCTGGGGCTGTGAGTGGGGGCCATGTCGGCGCGCGTCCCTACAGTGAACGTCATGACCGACGTCGAGGAAGACGGCTACGCCGCAGCTCTGGGCAACGTCGTTGTTGCCGCCGCCACTCTGGAGAAGGTGGTCGCCGAGTTCCTGGTCTGCCTCGCCGCCGAGGCGGGCGAGGACCCCGATGAGGCACGAAAGATCATTCTGGGCGAGTCCGGCGGCCATCTGGTGAGGCGGCTCAATGACCGCAACCGACCTACGCTGGCCGCCCATGTGCAGGCACTCACCACCGATCGCAACCACCTGATCCATGGCGAGCCGTGGCCGTTCTATGAGGACGGCGGGATGACATGGCGCCAGTACCCACGGGGCAAGAACGGCGGCGAGGCCGTGTCTCGGTGGACGGTCGAGCAGCTCGACCAGCTCCGCTCCGACTTCTATCGACTCCGCGGCCGCCTATTCCGGGAAATCATGCAGTACCACGGCGGCGAGATGCCGCGCGCGTTCTCCATGGCGGGCAAGCCCGACGAACCGGCCCCGGCATCGCCCCGAACAACGTTCACGCCCGCATCGCAGAAGGACGTCGAGCTGCCCCACCGGCCGCCCCGCACGCCGGCCGAGTATGCCGCGCGGAAGGCGAAGCCGTCATAGGTCATGCCAGCTTTCATCGCGCGGCGGTAGGCGGTGAACGATGCGCCATCGACCCAGCGGAAGTTCCTACCTCGGGGTAGGAAACCCAGATGACAGTCGAAATCCTGTCCCCACACGTGCGCTCACCGGTGTGGTGGGGGCGCGCTAGGGGGATGAGCACTAACTCCGGGGGGCGCCGTTGGCGCAGATCGGACACACCCCCTGGGGTCACCACAGCCGTCGGTTCGGGGGCCCGTTCTCTTGGTTGCCGGCGGCGCCGAGTTACCCGCGGTTCCAGAACGACCACAGCGCGGCGATGGCGAAGAATGCCACGAGCGCTACCCCTCGGGACGGAGTGGACGCCTTCCAGGCTTCCAGGAACGAGACCTGGCGCCGGTCGCGGGTGCGAACGTCGTGCACGGCCATGACGACGTTGACCCCGATCGCGACGATGAGTAGCGCAGAGAGGAAGTCCACCGTCTGATCCTGGCCCTTCTCAGTTTCCGTGTGCTTGTGGGCGCGAGCTGACGCAGGTCGTCGGCGCGCCGCCGCACGTTACCGCACCGGACTCGTGGAGCGACGTCGTCGTGTCCCAACCGAGCGGCGATGGTGTTGGCGAACTACTCCCCACCACCGACAGTCAGCAGCGCGGTGCGCTCGGGGCGCACCAGCGCCTGGCCGAACCGGAACGTGCAGCGCAGCGCCATCGCGTGGTTGCGGAAGTACAGGTGCTCGGACGTGGCCGACGGCGGAGACGACGGCGGTGCGGTCCAGCACGACCAGCTTCCCGGCCGGGACGGCTGGCGTGCGGATCACCTCGATGCCCAGCAGGCGAGGTTCGGCGTCCTCGGTCCCGGCGCCCAGCAGCGACTCGGCCGACCCGTCGGCCGTCTTCACCTTCCGCAGCGCGGTCCAGGCGTCCGGGGCGGCCAGGATGTGGGTCGCCGTGCCGTGCGCCGCTCGATGGTGGCGACAGCGTCCACGAGCTCGTCGAGGTTGGCGCTGATCGACCCGGCGATGACCGGCATTCCGGCGTTGATGATGCCCGCCGGTGGGGTCACGCCGCCCACCGGGGCGGGCTCGTTGAGGAACGCCTCATCGGCCGGGCGGATCACCGCACGGCGCACCGAGTCGGCCAGGAGCTGGTCGCGTCCGGTCTGGCTCCACTGCTCCAGGCGGCCCACGACGCAAGACGTGGTCCGACAGAACCTGACGAATCACGACTTCCCCGTCATCGGCGACCGTCCGCTGGACTCGCTGCGGAACTCGGACATGACCGCGTTGGTGAAGCGCCTCGGGGGTCAAGCTCGCACCGGCGACCGTGTCGGTGACGTACCGGTGACGATCATGAAAGCCGCCGTCGTGGACCGGAAGATCGCGTCGTCCCCCTGTGCGGGAGTGCGGGTTCCGAAGCCGCGCACCACGAAGGTGACGCCATTACCGCCGGGGTTCGTGCGCGCGCTCGCGGACTCGATGCCGGACCGGTACCGGGCGCTCGTGCTGTTCACCGCCGCGACCGGGCTTCGCCAGTCCGAGGCGTTCGGCGTCACCGTGGACCGCATCGACTTTCTGCGTCGTCGCCTGACGGTGGACCGGCAGATGCTGTCCGTGTCGGGGAAGAAGCCGGAGTTCGCGCCGTTGAAGACGGGCGCGAGCCACCGCGACATTCCGTTGCCGCAGTTCGCGGTCAACGCCGTCGCCGAGCACCTGGCGAAGTACCCCGCCGGGGTGAGCGGCCATCTTCACCTTGCAGGTCGGGTCGCCGCTGCGCCGGTCAGCGTTTAGCGATCACTGGCAGAAGGCCGTCGCCGCCGCCCGACGCCTGTACGTCCTCCAGGACGTCGAGCTCGCGTGGCGCACCACAGCTCGTGTGTTCCTGGACGCCGAACCGGGCACCGGGGTCACGGCGGTCGCGCGGGCGTTGGAGGTGTCGCGAGACACGGCGAAGGCGTTGGTCCTGGAGGCGCGAGCCGCTGGGCTGCTCCCCACCGAGGGGGCCGACCACCTGGCGCGTGCGAAGGCGCGGACCGCGATCGGGAACGACCCGATGCCGGCACGGGTGGTGTTCCACGACCTACGGCACTTCTACTCGAGCTTGCTGATCCGGCACGCGGAGTCGGTGAAGACGGTGCAGGCGCGTCTCGGCCACGCCTCGGCGACCGAGATGCTGGACACGTACTCGCACCTGTGGCCGGACTCGGATGACCCGACCCGGAAGACCGTGGACCTCGTGATGGGCGCCCCGGTGTCCGCCTCTGACGGACAAATGACGGACAGCGGGGCCCTCGCCGGGGCGTTTGCCCAGGTGGGAAGCTAAAAAGCGGACGAGCCGGTCTGTACGCCGGGTTCTGTCCCCGCCCCCGGTTACCCAGGAACGGGTGACGGTCATCCATCTAGGCCCTACGTTGCCGCAGGGCTCGAGCGGTCTACCCGGGAGCTCGGGCGGGCCGCCCTCGAACGCTCCCTGTCTGACCTTGCTCCAGGTGGGGTTTACCGAGCCGCCCCTGTCACCAGGGGCGCTGGTGGTCTCTTGCACCACCGTTTCACCCTTACCGCCGTGACGGATCACGACGGCGGTCTGTTCTCTGTGGCACTGTCCCGCGGGTCACCCCGGGTGGCTGTTAGCCACCACCTTGCCCTTCGGAGCCCGGACGTTCCTCGGGACCCCGAAGGGCCACGCGACCGTCCGACCGACTCGTCCGCGCTGAGGAGTCTAGACGTCCACGCGGTATCCGAGCGCAAGCTCGTCTCCGGCGAGGCCGCGGATGCCCCAGTTCTCGCGCGGGCTCTCGAGGATCACGACCTCCACGTCGTCCGCCGTCAGCCCGAGCGCCGGCGCGACGTCGTCGTACATCGCCCAGACCAGCGCGCGCTTGGCGGCGAGCGAGCGCCCCGCGAAGCACACCACCTCGACCACGAGGTACGACGACGAGCGCGGCGCGACGAGGTCACCGTCGTCGAGCAGGAGGAAGCGGTGGAACCGCTTCTCCTCCGGGAGCTGCCACGTGCGGACCAGCGCAGCGTGGATCGCGTCGGAGATCTCGCCGCGGCGATCGGCCCAGACCGAGCGGTTGCCATAGACCTTGACCTGCACCATGACGCGGACAGTAGCCAACCCGCTCCAGTCCGGGCGAGGTGGTTTCGACAGGCTCAACCACCAGAGGTGTTGTCATCGAGTACTCGATGTCATACAGTACTTGGCGTGACACAAGCACCGCCCCTCAGCCCCGACGACGCGTTCGCCGCCGACCTGCTGCGCGGGCACACCGACACGATCGTGCTCGGCGCGCTGCGCACGGCTGACCGCTACGGCTTCGAGATCTACAAGGCCATCCGCGACGCGACGGGCGGCGACCACGAGATCAAGGAAGCGACCCTCTATGCCACCTACCGCCGCCTCGTGAAGGACGGCCTCGTCGAGGCCTACTGGGGCGACGAGTCGCAGGGCGGCCGCCGCAAGTACTACCGGATCACCGACGCCGGCCGAGCGGTGTACCGCTCCAACGTCGCGGCGTGGGTCGCCACGCGTGACGTCATCGACGCGCTCCTCGACACCCGATACGGCTCCCGCAAGGACACCCAGAAAGGCTCGGTCCGATGACCACCGTCCACCGCCTGCTCGACGAGGCGTTCGCCGGCGTGCCCCTCACCCCCGAGGTCGCCGACCTCAAGGAGGAGATCCGCGCCGGCCTGCTCGACCGCGCCGCCGAGCTCGAGGCCACGGGGCTCTCCGCCGACGAGGCCGCCCAGCGCGCGCTCGCCGAGCTCGGCGACGTCGACGCCCTGATCTCCGAGGTGACCGACAGCGACCGGCCCGCGATCCCGACGCCGACCGGCGAGGCCGCACCCGAGGCCCCGCGCCGCCGATCCGCATGGGCCGACTCCGAGGTCCTGATGGCGCAGCATCGGGTGCGCCCGAACCCGAGGTTCGTCGTCGCCCTCGTCCTCGCCTCTGTGGTCACCGCCGGAGCGATCGTCGGGTTCGCGCTCGCCGCGATCGCCGGCGCGGTCGCGCTGCCCGCCGCGCTCGCGGTCGTCGCCGGGCTCGCCGTCGGGTGGATCATCGGCAGCTCGCTCGCCCAGGAGACGACGACCAACCACCCGCTCCCCCGCTCTCGTGCCGCCCTCTGGGGCACGGCCGGCGCGCTCGTCACCACCGGGATCGGCCTCGGGCTGGTCGCGCTGCCCGCCTGGGGGCCGCCCAGCGCGGTGGCGTGGATCATCGTCGGCGGCCTCGCCGTCGTCGTCGGCGCCGCGATGTTCACGTGGCTGGGCGTCACGCAGACCAACCGCCGCAAGGCGTGGGCCCGCCAGATGGCGCACGACGTCGACGGCGACAACCGGTTCGCGCAGGACCCGGCCGCCGCCGCGCGGTTCGGGCTCTACACCGCCGTGATCTGGGTGATCGCGCTCGTCGCGACCGGCGTCCTCGGGTTCACGGTGGGCTGGCGCTGGTCCTGGCTCGCGCTCGTCGGGGGCTGGGCCGTGATGATGCTCCTCCTCGCCCAGATGCTGTTCGGCAACAAGACCAAGGACTGACAGGACAAGTCCCCGGGCGGCTGCCACCGCCCGGGGACCGCACCCGAGCCCGGCACACAGCCGGATCCGAGACGCACTCACAGACTACGGGTGGGCGCCGGGCTCTCTTCTTCACACCGCACAGAGAGGGAAGACCCGTGCCCGCCACGACTGCGCTGCCACAGCGCCACCGCACCCGACCCGGCCCGGCGATCGAGGTCGCCGGACTCACCAAGACGTACCGCACCCGCAAGCAGGAGGTCCGCGCGCTCGACGGCATCGACCTGGTGGTCGAGCCCGGCAGCGTCCTCGGACTGCTCGGCCCCAACGGGGCCGGCAAGTCCACGACCGTCCGCATCCTCGCCACGCTGTCGCGGCCCGACGCCGGCACTGCCCGCGTCGCAGGCCTCGACGTCCTGCACGACGGCGCCGCCGTTCGCCGCACGATCGGCTACGTCTCGCAGCAGCCCGTCACCCGCGTCCTGGACACGGGCCGGGAGAACCTCGTGCTCGCGGGGCGGCTCCAGGGCCTCTCGCGTCGCGACGCCCGTGCCCGGGCCGACGAGCTGCTCGAGCGCTTCGGCCTCACCGAGGCCGCCGACCGGCTCGTGCGCACGTACTCCGGCGGCATGTCCCGCAAGCTCGACGTCGCCGTCGGCCTCGTGCACCGCCCGGAGGTGCTGTTCCTCGACGAGCCGACCACCGGCCTCGACCCCAACGCGCGTACGGAGCTGTGGGCCGAGATCGAGCGCATGACCAACGGCGACGGCATGACCGTCCTGCTCACCACGCACTATCTCGACGAGGCCGACCGCCTCGCCGACCAGGTCGTCATCGTCGACCACGGCCGCGTCATCACGCGCGGCACGCCCGACGAGCTCAAGGACCAGCTGCACGGCGACGGGCTCACCGTCGACCTGCACGACGGCGTCGCCGCCACCCGCGCGGCCGCCGTGGCCGACGGCCTCGACGGACTCACCGAGATCGCCACCGACGGGCGCCGGCTGCGCGCCCGGGCGGCCTCCGGCGCGGCGTCGCTCCCCGTGCTGCTCGCGGCGCTCGACGTCGCCGGCGTCGCGGTGCAGGCGGCGGGCATCGCCCGCCCGACGCTCGACGACGTGTACCTGCGGCACACCGGCCGCACCTTCGAGGCCGGCGAGCTCGCCGACGCGACGCGAGAGGTGGTGGCGTCATGAGCGCGATCGTCCAGACCGGCCTGCTGGCCGCGCGTGCCGGCCGCGGCACGCTGCGCATCCCCGTCTTCGCCGTGATGAACCTGGTGCAGCCGCTGCTGTGGCTGCTGCTGTTCGGCCAGCTGTTCACGCGGGTCGTCGAAATCCCGGGCTTCTCCAGCGGCGGCGGCTCCTACCTCGAGTTCATCACACCGGGCGTCGTCATGATGACGGCCATGTTCGGCGCGGCCTGGGCGGGCACGGGGTTCGTGGAGGACGCCGAGCGCGGAGTCCTGGACCGGGAGCTCGCGTCGCCCGCGAGCCGCGGCGCCATGCAGGTGGCGAGCCTCGCCTGGTTCTCCGTGGTGTCGGTGGTCCAGGCGCTGTTCGTGCTGGGCGTCGCGTGGCTCTGCGGCGCCCGGTTCGACGGCGGCCTCACCGGCGTGCTCGTGATGCTGGTCGCCGTCGTGCTCCTGACCTGCGTGTTCGCGGCGCTCTCGAACGCCGTCGCGCTGCTCACCCGGCAGCAGCAGGCGCTCATCGGCGTCTCCCAGCTGCTGACCATCCCGCTGATGTTCCTCTCGTCGGCGGTCATGGACACGCAGCTGTCGGCGTCGTGGGTGGAGACGGCGGCGAAGTACAACCCGTTCGACTGGGCCGTCGTCGCCGGGCGCGAGGCGCTGTCCGGCGCGACGGATTGGGGCGTGGTGTGGGGGCGGCTCGGGCTGCTGGCGGCGCTCGTCGTCGTCATGACCTGGCTCGCGACCGGGGCGTTCCGCGCCTATCAGCGCTCGAGCTGACGGCTCGGGACCCGAGGAGGAGCACGGCGAACCGTAGGGTTTCGCCGTGCTCCTCCTGCTGCCGCCCTCCGAGGGCAAGACGCCCGCGCCCGCCGACGCCGCCCCGGTGGACCTGGCCGCGCTCACCGCGGCCGACGCCCTGACGGCGCAGCGCTCCGCGGTGCTGGCGGCGCTCGCCGAGGCGAGCGCGCGCCCCGGTGCGAGCGGCGTGCTCGGCGTCGGCGCCTCCCTCGTCGACGAGGTGGAGCGCAACACGCGCCTGCACGCCGAGCCGGCGGCACCGGCCGCGCACGTCTACAGCGGCGTCCTGTACGCGGCGGCAGGGCTGGCCGACGCGGTGGCCGACGTCGCCGCGGCTGCTCGCGCGGCCGAGTCCGTGCGCATCTTCTCCGGCCTGTGGGGCGCCGTCGCGCCCGGCGACCGCATCCCCGCCTACCGGCTGTCGATGGGCGTCGACCTGCCCGGGGTGGGCAAGCTCGCCGCCGCCTGGCGGGGGCCGCTGGGCGCCGCGCTGGACGCGCGGGCCGCGGGCGACGTCGTCGTCGACTGCCGCTCGGCCACGTACGTGGCCGCATGGAAGCCGCGCGCGGGCGCCTCGGAGTGGGTCACCGTCAGGGTGCTCCGGGACACGGACGGCACGCGGACCGTCGTCTCGCACAACGCGAAGCACACTCGTGGAGTGCTGACGGGCCACCTGCTGCGACGCGCGGGCGCCGCGCCGTCGAGCGCCACGGAGCTGCTCGACGCCGCGGGCGAGCTGGCCGGAACGGTCATCGGCACCGAGGTGGGCTCGGGCCTGAGCTACCGCCTGCTGGGGGCCAGCCTGCACGCGGCGAAGACCCGCACGGCACCGGCCACGCTGGAGCTCGTCATCGGCTGACACGCGGGTGCGGGGGCATGCTGGGGGCATGGCGTACGACCAGGGGCTTGCCGCGCGTGTGCGCGCGATCGTCAACGAACGGATCGGCGGTGGCGCACCGGCCGACGAGAAGCGCATGTTCGGCGGGCTGGCCTTCATGGTCAACACGCACATGGCGGTGGGCCTGCACAACGGTGGCGGGCTGATCATGCCCGTCGGCGCCGACGGCGAGCCCGCCGCGATCGAGCGTGGCGCCGTGCCCATGACGATGGGCGGCAGGAGCATGTCGGGCTGGGTCGTGGTCCCGGACGACGTCATCGCCGACGACGCCGAGCTGGCCTCGTGGGTCGAGTCCGGCGTCGCGGGCGCGCTCGCCAAGGAGCCCAAGAAGCCGGCCGGCAACCGTCAGGTCGGGTAGCCGACCGCCGCGACCTCGGTCATGCCCGGGAAGAAGCGCAGCACGGTCAGCGAGCACGGCGGGATCCGCAGGCGCGACCACGCCGAAGGTGGCGTGTCCAGGGCGCGCCCGACGACGGTGCGGATCATCGCCGCGTGCCCGGCCACCACCACGGTGCGGCCCGTCCCGGCGGCGCGCAGGTCCTCGATCGCACCGGCGACGCGCTCGCCGACCTGCTCGTAGGACTCCCCGCCCGGCGGCACGAACGTGCCCGTGCTGAACCAGCGCTCGAAGTCGCCGGGCCAGCGCTCCTCGACCTCGGCCGGAGTCAGCGACTCCCAGTCGCCGAACTCCATCTCGCGCAGCCGGTCGTCGACGGCCACGTGCAGGCCGAGGCGGCGCCCGACGGCGGCCGCGACCTCCTGCGTGCGGACCATCGGCGAGGACGCGATGTGGCTGGGGCGCGGCAGGTCGGCCCAGAGATCCTGCAGGCGGAAGACGGCGTCGGCGGCACGGGCGGCCTGGATGCGGCCCTGTGCGGTGAGCGGTGGGCCCGGGACATCGCCGCCGGACAGACCGCCGACCAGGGTCATCGGCGTGACGCCGTGGCGCACCAGCACGAGGTTGAGCGCGTCGGCCGGGTCGAGCGCCGAGAATGCGCCCGCCGGCCGCCAGGCCGGCTCGGCCGCGGCGGGGGCGCCGAGCGTCTCGCCCGGCTCGGCGACGGCGTGCCCGCCGCCGGTCCGGTAGTGGTCACGCGCGATGCCCCGCGACCGGGTGTCCATCGCCTCGTTCGCCAGCGCGTCCGCCGCGGAGTTGTGCGCCCGCGGCACCCACGTGTAGTCGACCTGCCCGGCGGGGAAGACGGCGCGCGCCTGGGCGGCAATGGCCCGCAGCCCGTCGTGCTTGATCTGCCACGCCCCGGTCATCTGCTCGACGACGAGGCGCGAGTCCATCCGCACGTGCACGCGCGCGTGCGGGTCGACGGCGTGCGCGGCGCGCAGGCCCTCGAGCAGACCGGTGTACTCGGCGACGTTGTTGGTGGTGACGCCCAGGAAGCCCGCGCGCTCGGCGAGCACGGCCCCGCTGGCGGCGTCGCGCACGAGCGCCCCGTACCCGCCCGGCCCGGGGTTGCCGCGAGACCCGCCGTCGGCCTCGACGACGAGCTCGCGGCCGCCCGAGGCTCCCATCAGACGGCGGACTCCGCGACGCGTACGAGGATGCGGCCGCACTCTTCGCAGCGCACCACCTGGTCGGCAGCGGCCGACCGGGCGGCCCCGAGGTCACCGGGGTTGAGCTCGAGCCCGCAACCCTCGCAGCGACCGCCGCGCAGGGCCGCGGCGCCGGTCCCGCCGAGACGGGTGCGGAGCTGGTCGTAGAGCTTCACGAGCGCGGCGTCGATCCCGCCGGCGGCGTCGGCGCGCTCGGCCGCGATGGCCGCGGCCTGACCGTCGATATCGGCGAACGCGGCGTCGCGTTCGGCCTCGGCGGCAACCTTGGCGCCGACGAGCTCCTGGTGTGCTGCCTCGACCTTGGCGAGGGCGTCCTGGTGCGCCTCGAGGCGCTCCATGACCTCAAGCTCGACCTCCTCGAGCGCGGCCTGGCGACGTGCGAGCGAGGCGAGCTCGTCGCTGACGGCGACCGAGTCCCGGGCGCTCAGGCCGCCGGAGTCGATCCGCTGCTGGTCCTTGGCCGCGCGGGCGACCACCTGCGCGACGTCGGCCTCGGACTTGGCGAGCTCGCGCTCGAGGTCGCTGACGGCGGTCCGCGAGTCGACGAGCGAGCCGTGCAGGTCGGCGATGTGCTTGTCGAGCTCGGCGACCTTGGCCAGCGTGGGGTGGGTGCGGCGGGAGTGGGCGAGCTGCTGGGCGCGTCTGTCGAGCGCCTGCAGGGACAGCAGCCGGAGCTGGTCCTCGGGGGCTGCAGTGGTCACCGCGGGTCCTTCCTGGCGTCTGTCATGGAGCTGTCACGGTCGTGGTCCACGGGTCGGTGACCCGGGTGGAGACCTTGCACGTCACCGTACCGTCCTCGCCGCGTGCTGCCAGCAGCGTGGTGACGCCCGCCGCGAGGTCCGTCGCCGCGTAGCGCAGCCACGGCCACTCGGAGGCGAAGTGCGCAGTGTCCACCAGGTAGGGGGTGCCGCGCTCGAACAGGGCGCGCTCGCGCAGCTCGGAGGCGGGGTGGTGGCGCAGGTCGGAGGTGACGTACACGTCGACGGCGGCGGACCGGACGGCGTCGAACAGAGAGTCGCCCGAGCCGCCGACGACGGCGGCGGTGCTCACGGGGGCGTCGAGGTCGCCCGCGACGCGAAGGCCCTGCGCGGTGGCGGGCAACGCCGCGGCGACGCGCCGCGCGAACTCGCCGAGGGTGGCGGGCTCGGCGAGGCGCCCCACGCGTCCGATCCCGGTCTCCGCACCCTCCGCGTGCGCGACGAGCGGCCCACGGTCGACGAGCCCGACGGCGTCGGCGAGCGCGTCCGCCACGCCGCGCGGTGCGGAGTCGGCGTTGGTGTGCGCGTTGTACAGCCCGACGCCGGCCGTGAGCAGGCGGTGCACCACGGAACCCTTGAACGTGGTGGCGGCGACGGAGTGCACGCCCTTGAGGAACAGCGGGTGGTGCGTGACGACCAGGTCGGCGCCCCACTCGAGCGCCTCGTCGACGACGGTCGCGACCGGGTCCACGGCGAAGAGCACCTTGCGGACCGGGGCGGCCGGGTCCCCCGCGATGAGGCCGACCGAGTCCCACCCCTCCGCGGTGGCGGGTGGGTACAGGCCCTCGAGGACGGCGACGACGTCTCCGAGCGTGGGTGCGGCTGTCATGGGGCCGACCATAAGTTCACTTGGCGTCGGCGTACGACTCGACCGTCGTGACCGTGAGGGGGAACTCGACCGGGGCGTCACCGAACAACAGGCGCCCCGCCTCGGCGGCTGCCTCGCGCAGCTCGCGCGCGACGTCGTCTGCCATCTCTGCGGGGGAGTGCACCACCACCTCGTCGTGGAGGAAGAACGCAAGGTGAGGCCGGCGCGCGAACACGTCGTCCGCTCCGGTGACGGAGCTCGTCGAGGTCGCCTCCCCCAGACCCCAGAGCCTCCGCCGCACCGAGGCCAGCCAGGCCAGCGCCCACTCCGCCGCCGTCCCCTGCACCACGAAGTTGCGCGTGAACCGGCCCCAGGACCGCGTGAACGACCGCGCCCGTGCGCCGTCGTCGGCGTCGTACGCGCCGGCCTGGACCTCGTCCCACGACTCCCCCGGCCGCGGCGACCCGCGTCCGAGCCAGGTGGAGACGACCTCGCCGCGCTCGCCCGCCCGGGCTGCCTCCTCGACCAGCGCGATCGCGCGCGGGAACGTCCGCGCAAGGCTGGGCAGCACCTGCGCGCTCGCGCCCGTGGTGCCGCCGTACATCGCCCCGAGCATGCCGACCTTGGCGAGCTCGCGCGTGGCCACGGCCCCCGAGGCGACGATGCCCGCGTACATGTCGCCGCCGCGCCCCGCGGCCGCCATCGCCTCGTCGCCGCTCATCGCGGCGAGCACGCGCGGCTCGAGCTGCGCGACATCCGCGACGACGAGCGTCCAGCCCGGGTCGGCGACGACGGCGCGGCGCACGTCCTTGGGCAGCTGCAGCGCTCCCCCGCCGACGCTCGACCACCTGCCGGTGACGACGCCGCCGACCACGTACTCGGACCGGAACCGGCCGTCGCGAACCCAGGTGTCGAGCCAGTTCCAGCCGTTGGCCGTGAGCAGCCGGCTCAGCTTCTTGTACACCAGCAGCGGGGCGATGACGGGGTGGTCGATCTCCTCGAGCTCCCACTTGCTCAGGCTCTTCGTCCCGACTCCGGCGTACTGCATCGCCTTGAGCAGGCTGGGGTGCGAGTCGGGGTTGAGGGCGGGCGGGGCGTCGAGGGCCTCCCGGATCTGGACCGCGAGCGCCTCGAGCCGCACGGGCCGCTGCCCGAGCGGCGGCCTCGGGCCGAGGCGCTCGGTGAGGATGGCGTCGTGCACGTCGGCGCGCCAGGGCAAGCCGGCGTGGTGCATCTCCGCGGCGACGAGGGCGCCTGCGGACTCGGCGGCGAGCAGGAAGCGCAGGCGGCCGGGGTCGCCGGCAGCGGCGACGGCCGCGTCCTGGGCGGCGAGCTCGGCGGCGGGGTCGAGGTCCTCGTGCTCCGGGTGCGCGGAGTGCGCCAGGTCGCCGAGGTCGAACAGCCCTTCAGGCGCGGGGCCGACGCCGGGGACGGGCGGCGGCGGCCCGGCCGGCGCCGGCTCGAGCCGGTCCCACGGCCCAGGCTGCGCCTGCGCGAACGGCGTCTGCGCGGTCAGCGGCGAGCGCCGCAGGATCATGTGCGCGAGCCGCAGGTCGTGCGCCCGCTCGACGCGCACGCCGGCGTCGAGCAGCGCGGGGTACCAGCGGTTGGTGTCGTCCCAGGTCCAGCGCGGTGCGGGGCGGCCGCCTTCGCCGTCGCGCACGACGCGGGCGAGCGCGGCCCCCCGCTCGCCGTCGCCGGCTAGAACACGATTCACGCCCTCATCCTTGCCGCTGCCCCCGACACCAGCGTTGCGGGACTCTGGGGCTCCGGATATCCGGGGTGTTAACCGGAGCCCCAGGGTCCCGTAACGCGCGGGGGCGCCGACTTTGGCGGCGGCGCCGATTGCGGCCGCGGCGCCGATTGCGGCCGCGGCGCCGACTGTCGCGGGGGCGAGGGTGTGAGTGAGCAGGAGGCCGCGAGGCCCGGCTGAGGGCCGGAGTCAGGCGCCCGTCGCCGCGACTGCCGTCGGGATCGGGACCTGGCCGCTCGTCAGCGCGAGGGTGCGCCCGACCGCACCGCCCGACAGGACGAGCTCCGCGACGACGGCCGCGACATCGGCGCGCGGCACCGTGCCGCGTGTGACGCGGTCGCCCGCGAGCGTGACCCGGCCGGTGCCCGGGGCGTCGGTGAACTGGCCTGGGCGAAGGATCGTCCAGTCGAGGTCGCTCTTGCGCAGGTCGTCCTCCGCCTGCGTCTTGGCGTCGAGGTACGCGGCCCAGACCGGCGTCGACCCGCCGGGTGCGGGCGCGCCCGCACCTTGCGTGGAGACCTGGATGAAGCGCCGCACGCCCGCTTCGCTCGCCGCCGCGGTGAGGAGGATCGCTCCGTCCCGGTCCACGGTGTACTTGCGCTCCGCGGTGCTGCCCGGGCCCGCGCCGGCGGAGAACACGACGGCGTCCGCATCCTTCAGCACCTCCGCGACGTCGGCGGTCTCGGCGTGCTCCAGGTCGATCACGACGCCGTTGCCGCCCGCCGCCTCGATGTCGGGCACGTGCGCGGGATTGCGGACCAGGCCGACGACGTCGTGCCCGCGCTCCGCGAGATACCGGGTCAGATGCAGCGCGACCTTGCCGTGGCCGCCTGCCACGACGACGCGCAGGCGGCGCGATTCACGGGTGGGCACGAGCCGACCTCCTTGTACGCACGCTCGGACGGTGCCGCCGAGTCGTCACCAGTCTTTCAGCGCCGCGGGGCACTGGCACGCGTTTGGCGAACATCGCGTCATCAGGCATCAGCGACCACCGCGAGCACCGCCTCGCCGTAGCGCTCGAGCTTGTTCTCGCCGACGCCGCTGATCGTCGCGAGCTTGTCGAGCGTTCCCGGCCGGGCGGCGGCGATCGCACGCAGGGTCGCATCGCCGAACACGATGTACGCGGGCTTGCCCTGCGCCTTCGCCTCGCCCCCGCGCCAGGCGCGCAACGCCTCGAACAGCGGGACGTCGGCCTCGGCGACGTCGGCCGCGGGGCTCGTCTTGCGCGACTTCGCGACCCGCGCGGCGCGCGCAGGTTCATGCCGCATCCGCACCTCGCGGCGTCGGGCCAGCACCTCCCCGCTCGCCTCGGTGAGCACGAGCGTGCCGTGCTCGCCCTCGACCGTAAGCAGGCCCTGCGCGAGGAGCTGCCGCACCACGGCCCGCCACTCCGGCTCGGCCAGGTCCGTCCCGACGCCGTACACGGAGAGCTCGTGGTGCCGGAACCGCCGGACCTTCTCGGTGTCCCGGCCCAGCAGGATGTCGACCACCTGCCCGACGCCGAAGCTCTGCCCCCGCTCGCGCGCGAGCCGCAGCACCGCGGACAGGACCTTCTGCGCGGCGACGGTGCCGTCCCAGGCCTCGGGCGGCGCGACGCAGGTGTCGCAGGAGCCGCAGTCGCCCGCGTGCTCCTCGCCGAAGTAGGCGAGCATCTGCGCCCGTCGGCACTCGACCGTCTCGCAGAGCGCGAGCATCGCGCCCAGGTGGGCGTTGAGGTTGCGCCGGTGCGCGGCGTCGCCGTCGGACGTCTCGATGAGGCGGCGCTGCTGCACGACATCGGCCAGCCCGTACGCGAGCCACGCCGTCGAGGGCAGGCCGTCACGGCCCGCGCGGCCGGTCTCCTGGTAGTAGCCCTCCACGGACTTGGGCAGGTCGAGGTGCGCGACGAACCGCACGTCGGGCTTGTCGATGCCCATGCCGAACGCGATGGTCGCGACCATGACGAGGCCGTCCTCGCGCAGGAACCTCGCCTGGTTCACTGCCCTGACCTGCGCGGGGAGGCCCGCGTGGTACGGCAGCGCCTCGATGCCGTTCTCGACCAACATGGCCGCCGTCTTCTCCACGGACGCGCGCGAGAGGCAGTAGACGATCCCCGCGTCGCCGACGTGCTCGGTGCGCAGCAGCTCCAGCAGCTGCCGCTCCGGGCGGTCCTTCGGGACGATCCGGTACTGGATGTTGGGGCGGTCGAAGCTGGAGACGAAGTGCCGGGCCCCGCCGAGGTCGAGCCGTTGGGCGATCTCCGTCCGCGTGGCCGCGGTGGCCGTCGCGGTGAGGGCGACGCGCGGCACGTCCGGCCAGCGCTGGTGCAGCATCGAGAGCTCGAGGTAGTCGGGCCGGAAGTCGTGGCCCCACTGAGACACACAGTGCGCTTCGTCGATGGCGAACAGCGCGATGTGCCCGCGGTCGAGCAGGTCGAGCATGGCCCGCGTCCGGAGCCCTTCGGGCGCGAGGTAGAGCAGGTCGAGGTCGCCGTCCTCGAACGCCCGCTCGACCGCGCGCCGCTGCTCGCCGTCGAGCGTCGAGTTGAGGAACGCCGCCCGCACGCCGAGCGCGGCGAGCGCGTCCACCTGATCCTGCATGAGGGCGATGAGCGGCGAGACGACGACGCCGGTGCCCGCGCGGACGAGCGCCGGGATCTGGTAGCAGAGCGACTTGCCGCCACCGGTCGGCATGAGCACGAGTGCGTCGCCACCGTCGATGACGGTGTCGATGATCGCGGCCTGCTCGCCACGGAAGGAGTCGTATCCGAAGACGCGGCGCAGCACGTCGAGCGCGGGGCTGGTCGTCGTCTCGATGGTCACGCGGGGAGCCTAGCGACCGGGTCCGACGACGGTCCGCGGTTGTCCCCAGATTGGTGCGTAGTCAGCGCCGCAGGACCAGCATCTCGTCCGCGCCGATCTGGAACTCGTACCCGACCTTGCGCACCTCGGCCGTACGCCCCTCGGTTCGCAGCTCCTCCAGGAGGGCGGGCAGGAACTCGACCGGCTCCCCCGCACCCTGCCGCACCAGCGGAAACACCCGCACCTCCGGCGCGACACGCAGCAGCTCCCGCAGCGCCGCACGGTGCCATTCGGCGTCGAACACGTCGGCCCACGTGAACAGCAGGTGCGAGCAGAGCGCGAGGTCGAACGCGTCGTCGTCGAACGGCAGCGCCGGCAGGCCGCCCACGACGTACGTCTCCGGGTGAGCCGCGAGGTCCGCGAGGAACGCGGAGCGCGCGTCGTCGCGCAGCGCCTGGCGCCGCTCGCGCGACCCGTACCAGCCCCAGGTGAACCGCGAGTCGTGCGCGTCGATGATCGCGACGCCGTCCGCGGCCGAGCGCTCCACCTCGAGCCGTAGGGCGTCGAGATCGGAATACACGGGATCGACGGCGGTGACGTCCCCGCCCGCCGCGTTGACCGCCGCGGCGAACCCCGCCGCCCCGGCGGAGCAGTCGAGTACCCGGCACGCGAGGTCTGCGGAGGTGAGCGCGAAGAACGCGCGGTACTCCTCCGGGTTGCGCGACGAGACGAGTATCGGAGCCGGTGTCGAGGACATGCGCGCACCGTAGCGGTGCGAAGGGTCCGGAGCGGCGCCGATTTTCCGGGCGACATTCCCCTACGCTCGGCGGATGCCTCTGAGCCTGGTGAGCCTGGTGAGCCTGGTGAGCCTGGTGAGCCTGGTGAGCCTGGTGAGCCTGGTGAGCCTGGACGACTGGACCGCCGACGACGTCGCCGCCGTCTAGCCGTTCACGCGCGGCAGGGAGGTCTCGGCCGACGCCGTCGAGCCGGGCGGGGCGTTCGTGGGGTACGGGTTCAAGGCGTCGCTGCTGCCCGTGCAGCAGGCGGTGCTGGCGTACTGCCTGGGCCTCGGCTGACCTACTTCGTCGCGTCGGCGACGGCCTGCGGCAGCGCGGCCGGGTCGGTCCAGGTGCCGTCCCAGCGCTTGCCGCCGATCTTGATGGTCGGGGTCCCCTGGAACGTGGGGTCGGCCGAGATCGCGCCGGTCGCCGAGTAGACCCACTGGCCGAACGTCCGGCGAGCCTCGCCCGAAGCGATGCCGGCGACGACGTCGGCTGGCACTCCGGCCTGCTCCGCGCGGTCGGCGAGCTGCTGGTTCGTGAGCCCCGGAGTCTGCTCCTCTGCCTGGCCGACGTATAGCGCCTCGTGGAAGTCGAGCCAGTGCCGAGGCGCCTTGTCCGCGACCCACGCCGACGCTGCCGCGGCGCGCGTCGAGTAACCCGTGCCCTGCGAGACTCGGTCGAGGATCGAGACCGGGAACATCACCACGTTGGCGGCGCCGTCCTGGATCAGCGACTCCAGGTTGGCCTGGTTCGCTTGCTCGAACATGCCGCAGTTGGGGCACATGTAGTCGAAGTAGACCGCAACCTCGGGCACGCCGTCGGTCGACGGGCCTCCGGCGGAGCGGTCGGTCCCGAGCGGGATGCCACCGTCGTCGCGCGCCGTCGAGGGCACGTCCGCGACCTGGCTGAGCGGGATCTCGTCGACCGGGTTCGCGGCGTCGGTGCGGTGGTCGCGGACGAACAGGAACGCCACGATCCCGACCAGAGCGAGCACGACGACGCCCAGCACGCTCATCGTCACGACGCGGGCGCGGCGGTCGGCCGCTTCCTGCTTCTTCTTCAGTGCCAGCGCCTCGGACAGCGCCGCCTCGCGGCGCTGCGCCTTGGTGAGGTTCGGGTTCGTCGTCGGCATCGTCGTCCCTCTGCTGCTCGGCCGGGTCCCTGCCCGGCCGGACAGCTGGCGCGAGGCTAGCGGCGCGGCGACCTGCACGCCAGACCTGGTCAGGCCTCCGCCACGACCTGCCGGGCGTCGTCGCGCAGCGTCGCCGCTTGCTCGCCGAGCGCCGGCATCAGTGCCTCCAGCTCTGCGAGCGTGCCGCGCGCGGACGCGACGTCTTCGCCCCGCACGGCCAGCTCCACGAGGTACGCGAGCGCCCGCGCACGGTCGTCCGGGCGTGTCAGCCGCGGCGCACCGCAGCGCCCCGCCAAGTGCCTTGCGCGCCTGCTTGACGTCGTCGTACGAGTCGGCGAGGACGAAGGAGCTCTCGAGCGCCTTGGCGAGGTTCCTGCCGCCCGACGACGTCCACGTGACGCGCTCGCCGTCACTCTCGACCGGCTCCCGCGCGACCCTGCTGACACGACCCAGTTCCCGGGCGGGTCGATGACGCTGAAGCCGCTGAGCCCGCCGTTGTTGGCGCGCTCGCGCGGCCGCGTGATGCGCGGGAAGCCGGAGACCGGAACCTTGCCGTGCAGCTCGCGCTTCCCTGAGCGAACCGTTCGTAGAGGGGCCGGGTCTCGACGACGGCGATCGCGCACGACGAGTGGCTCTCGGCCGGGTCCCACGGGTCCATGCCGTAGTAGTGCAGCGAGATCGTGCCCTGCTCGAGGATCACGTACGGGTGCGGGCGGATCTGCCTGTAGGTGCGCTCGAGGCCGGGCGCCGTCCAGAACGCGGCCATGGCGTCGACGTCGAGGCACGGGAGCATCGGCACCATGACGGCGGTGCTGGCGATGTCGTCGAACGTGGCCACCCGAGCGACGGTAGTCGTCGGTAAAGCCGGCCGCGGGCTGTTTGGAGGCGAGCCGGTGCGAGCGCTGTCGTCGCGGCGCTCCCTAGAATCGCCGGTCATGGGAGCTTGGGGCATCGGCCCGTTTGAGAACGACGGCGCCGCCGACCTGGTGGCAAACATCCGGCAAGGCCGTTTCACGTTCGAGAACATCATGTGGGCGTTCGAGGATCCTGCCTACGTCGACGTTGACGGCGGTCAGATCGCGGTCGCACTCGGCGCGTTGGTCCAAGCAACTCGCGGGCTCGCTGCGAACCCGGTTCCCGATCTTGACCTCGACGCGTTCTCGGACCAGTTGACGCCTGCGCGCGTCGAGTGGGTCCGTACCCAGATCGACCGTGTGACCGACGGTAGCCTTTCTTCGGAGTTGTATGAGTTGTGGGAGGAGGCGGACGAACTCGACCAATGGCTCGAGATCGCCCGCGCCGCGGCCCCGGCTTCGCCATGACGTTCGACGATCAGGTCTTCGTGTACTCGGTCGAGGACGGCCGCGCGAGCGGGTGGGTGGCGAGGATCGCCGTGCGAGCCGAGAGCCCCGCTGCCGCCCTCCGCATGCTGCGCGACGCCGGGCTGCGCAAGTCCCAGGTCCACGGCAACACCCGCCCGAGCGGGTCGATGTCACTGGCCGAGTTCGGCGAGGAGACGCTCGGGCCGCGGCGGATCTCCCGGAGCGCGCTCGACGACGGAGGCTGCACGCCGTGGGCTCCTGTGCCCGCGGGATTCCTTCTGAACTGGCGCGACTCCGGACAGGTCCAGCTTCACGACCCGATCGGTGGAAGCTACCGGCGCTGACAACCCGCGGGTTCTCGCCGTGCGCGTCGAACCTGCAGTCCTGCTCGGCCACGCTTTTGGCAGCGGGCCGTCATGCCGTCACCCTGTCAATGCCAGGTGAGCGCAGATCTGCGCCATCGACCCCGACTCCATGCCGCCAAGGAACCCCGTGCCGAACGACGACCAGACCCTCCTGCGCCCGCTCGCCCAGGAGTCGCTGCACACCACCGCACCGGCAGCCCCTCGGTCGAACGACCGCTTCACCTGGTCGATGTACCTGACCTTCGCGCTGTGGGGCTGGGTCCTGTACATGTTCGGCCCCGCTACTCAGCTGCTCGGCAGCGAGCGCGGGCTGTCGGACACGCTCATCGGACTGCACAGCACCGCCCTCGCCGTGGGTGCGTGCGCTGCGGGCCTCCTGCTCCCGCGTGTCGTCCCGGCGCTCGGGCGGCGCACCACGCTGCTGGTCAGCGGCGCGCTCATGGTCGCGGGCCTCGCCGTGTTCGTCGCGTCGCCGGCGCTCGTCCCGGGCCTGCTCGCCGTCGTCGTCATGTCGACGGGCGGCACCCTCGGGATCGGTGCCGGGACCGCCGGCCTGGCCCTTCACCACGGCCCGCGCGCAGGCGCGACCTTGACCGTGGGCAACGGGCTGGGCACGGTCGCCGGAGTCATGGGACCGCTCGTCCTGGGCGCCGCCGTCGCCGCCGGGTTCGGGTGGCGCGCCGGCCTGCTCACGGCCGTGCCGCTCGCGGGCGCCGCGCTCTTCGTCTGGGCGCGCATCCCCGCGGGTGACCGCGCGCCGCGCGTCGCCGTCAAGCACGGCGACGCTCCGGCCCGCGAGCGTCTCACGCTGGGCCTCGACGGCTGGCTGCTGCTCGTCGCAGCGCTTGCCGGGACCGCGGTCGAGTTCGCGACGACGTTCTGGGCGGCGTCGCTGATCCAGGAGGCCACGGGAGCGTCCGTGGGGGTCGCTACCGGGAGCATCGCGGGCTTCGTCGGGGGTATGGCGCTCATCCGACTGATCTCCGGGCCTGCCACCCGCCGCTGGCCGGCTCGGTGGCTGGTCGCCGGGTCCTTCGTCGCCGCCGCGGCGGGCTGGGCCGTCCTCTGGACCGCTCAGTCGCCTGCGGTCGCGATCGCCGGGCTGGTCCTCGCGGGGCTCGGGGTGGGGCTGCTCTGGCCTTTGTGCGGCGCCATGTTCCTGGCGACCGCCCGTGGCCCCGTCGACTCCGCGCAGTCCGTGATGATGGTGGCGTCCTCGGTCGCGGTCGGCGTCGTGCCCTTCCTGCTCGGCGCGCTTGCCGACCAGGCCGGCGTGCACACCGCGTTCCTGATCATCCCGGTGTTCGTCGTGCTCGGCATCGCCGGCGTCCTGCTGGGGTCGCGGGCTCGCCGCTGATCACAGCGCCGTCGGCAGCTGCGTCGTCAGCAGGCCGGCGTCGGCGAGGAACCGCTCGAGCGCGATGGTCGCGAGCCCGGCCGCGACCGAGTTCCCCCGCACCGTGGACACCTCGAGCGCCATGTCGGCGGCCGAGCGGCCCGGCGCCTGGTCGACGAGGTGCGCCCGTGTGGCGGGCAGCAGGTGCTCCCCGAGCAGCCACGTCGTCCAGCCGGTCAGCGTCACGACCTCCGGGTTGACCACGGCGACCAGGTCCGCGATCGCAGAGCCGAGGTAGTACGCGGTGCGCGCGATCGTCTCCTGGACCGCCTTGTCCCCGCCCGACGGCGCGTCCGCGCGCCCGGCCGCCGCGGCCAGCGCGGCGATGAAGTCGGGCTGGGTGTCCACGTCGACCAGCGGGTGGTCCGGGGCGATCTCGCGGAGGGTCTCCTGGA
The DNA here is from genome assembly GCF_049852175.1 of Xylanimonas sp. McL0601. GTDB lineage: Bacteria > Actinomycetota > Actinomycetes > Actinomycetales > Cellulomonadaceae > Xylanimonas. The sequence continues at coordinate 1,669,521 of NZ_CP187527.1, read as the reverse complement.
TCCCGGGCGCCCCGACGTACGCCTCGACGCAGCCGCGCCGACCGCACCGGCACTCGCGTCCGTCGAGGACGAGGAGCGAGTGCCCCCACTCCCCGGCAGAGTTCGTGGCGCCGCGCAGGATCCGCCCCTCGAGCACGATGCCCGCGCCCACGCCGGTGCCGAGGTTGATGGTCACGAGGCTCGAGCACTCGCGGCCCCGCCCGAACCAGAGCTCGGCGGTCGCGATGGCCCGCAGCGGGTTGTCGACGACGAGCGGCAACCCCACCCGGTCGCGCAGCCTGTCGAGCTCGACGCGGTGCCAGCCCCAGTGCGGCACGACGACGGACGGCCCGGACGCCCCCTGCACCACGCCCGGCAGCGCGACGCCGACACCGAGCACGTCGGCGCGAGCCGTCCCCGTGGTGGCCAGCAGCGCGTCGACCACCCGGCCGATGCCCTCGACGACGACGATCGGGGCAACCTCGTGCTCGTCCCGCGGCTCCTCGAGGGAGCCCACCTGGTTCAGGGCGGCGTCGAACATGATGGCGCGCACGTAGGTCTCGGCGACGTCGATGCCGACGACACGGCCGCGGGAGGCGTTCATCGCGAGCGTCGCCGTCGGGCGCCCGACCCGCCCCACGGTCAGCCGCGTCTCCGCGACGATCCCCTCGGCCATCAGCTCGCCCATCACCGTCGCGACCGTCGCGGGGCTGAGCCCGGTGGACCGGGCCACCTCGTTGCGGGTGGTCTCACCCGCCGAGAGCACGGCGTGGATGACGTCGAGCCGGGACTCGCTGCGGATGTCGCGGGACGTCCGCCTGGGCACTGCCATGCTCACTCCTGGACCGCGGTGACTTGCACACCCCCGAGTATCGGGGACTCGTCGCTTACGGTCGCACGGACCAGGAGCCGGAGCGTGGCGTCGTTCCACGCGCGGGGCAGCCACAGCCGCCCTGGGTCTCCCCCGGTGAACCGGGGACGCTGGGCGTCCTCGAGCCACACGCGACCCAGCAGCTCGCCGTGCGCGAAGGCCGCCACCCGCACCTGCCGGCCTTCGAACCGCAGCGACAGCCCGCCGGCCGGCACGACGACGTCGAGCCAGGTCTCCTCCCCGGGCTTCAGCGCGAGGGGCAGCCGGACGGCGGTCCCAGGTGCGTGCTGCGTCGAGAGCAGGTCGATCGCGTGGTCCGGCTGCGCCTCGACCTCCCAGCCGCGCACCGGCTCCAGCCGGAACAGCTCGGCCCGCAACGACGCCCCCGGACGGTGCGGCATCGTCACGGCCACGTCACTGCCCTCGCCGGGTGCGAGGTGGACCCACGGGTCCTCCCGCGTCACGACGCCGGGATGCCCGTCCACGGTGACGCGCACCGATCCCTCCACGCCCTGCCACCGCAGGGCGTGATGGTGCCCGACGGCGACCGGCAGGCTGCGCCGGTACGTGACCGGCTCACCGATGCGGGTGCTGCTCCACCCTGCGAGGCCGCGCATCGGCGCGGGCCGGCCCGGCCACCCCGCGCCCGCCCTGCCTGCCGCGCCCGCCTCGCCCGCCTCGCCCGCCTCGACAGACCAGAGCGCCGTGACGTCCTCCCGCGCGACGACGGACCAGACGCGGCCGAGCCCCCGCAGCGACCCCAGGCGCAGCGCGGGCAGGCGCGCGTCGTCGAAGTTCGCGTGTCCCCAGGTCTCGACGGTGGCCTCGAGGCGCTGGGCACCGCCCGTCGGCACCACGACCGACGCGCCGAAGGGCACCAGCGTCGGCCGGACCTCGTCGTCGAGGGTCAGGTCTACGATGTCCGCCGCACCCTCCAGCACCAGCTCGTGCACTCCGGCCAGGTCGGCGCGGTAGTGGGTGCGGCCGCGGTGGACGCCCACCGCCTCCGACGCGGGCGCGAGCTCGTGCGGCGTGGTCCGGGGGGTGCGCGTCGACAGGTCGAGGCGGACCGCGTCGTCGACGACGACGGTGATGGCGCCGTCGTCGAACCGCGCGGGCGTGCCCCGCGGGGCCTCGCCGACGTCGTCGGGATGCAGAACGACGACGTCCCACGCGACGTCGCCCGAGACGACGTTCGCCTTCACCGGGGAGCCGGCGGCGGGCTCGACGAGCTCGACCAGGACGGGGTCGCCGTCGGGCGACTGGAGCACGACGACGCTCGCGGCCCTGGCGGAGAGCACGAGACCGTCCGGGCCCGCCCCGACCAGATCCGCCGTCGCGAGGCGGAGGGTGCCGACCAGCCCGAACCGGTCGAGCGGCAGGTCGCGCAGCACCAGCAGGCACGACGCCGCGGGCAGCGGCACGGTGACCTCCGGGACGCCGTCGGCCTGCGGGAGCGTGACGGCGCCGGGCTTGCCCGTGAGGTTCGGGACGCCGAGGAGGCTGCCACCGCCGTCGAGCAGGAGGCGCGAGGGCGAGCTGGTCGTGGCGGCCGTGGTGCGGAAGGCGCCGTCGGCGGCCTCGGTGACGGCGCGGGCAAGGGCCGCACCCAGCGTGCGCAGGACGGCGGACAGCACGCGGGCCTCCGCGTGCTCGGGGCGCACGGCCCCGACAGGATCGATGTAGCCACCGAAGTCGTAGTCGTGCGCCATGAAGCCGCCCGGGTTGCCCCAGTTGCCGACAGACGGCGTCCAGCCGAGGTCGAAACCCGACGCCTGCAGGTAGGGCGCGATCACCTTCGCGCCGCTCACGAGCAGGCGGCGCAGCGTCGCGTGCTGCCGGTTGGTCTCGGTGACGAGCAGTGGCTGCCCCGACTCGGCGAGCAGGTCCGCGTACCGGCGGACCTCGGGTTCGATGTCCGGCGACCTGTCGTCGGGGTAGAAGTTCGCGGCCGGGAAGACGCCGGCGACTCCGCCCGTCGCCCCGGTCAGGTCGCCCTGGCCCGCGCACGCGACGAGCGGGACGGTGATGCCGTGCTGGATCGCCAGGTCGCGCAGGTGCCCGACGTAGGCGGCGCGGTCGGCGGTGTCGAAGAAGTCGAGCTCGTTCTCGAGCTGGACGGCGACGACGGCCCCGCCCCGCCCGTGCTCGCGCTGCGCCAGGAGCGGCAGCGCGCGCTCGAACCACTGCTCGACGCCCGTGAGGTAGCGGGGCTCGGCCTGCCGCAGTTGCAGCCCCTCCTCCAGGCCGAGCCATGCGGGCAGGCCGCCGCCGTCCCACTCGGAGCAGATGTACGGCCCCGGGCGGGCGATCACGCCGAGCCCGGCCTCGTGCGCGAGGTCCAGGAAGGCGCCGACGTCGCGGCGGCCCGAGAAGTCCCAGCGGCCCGGGGCGACCTCGTGGAAGTTCCACGGGAGATAGACATCCACGAGGTCGTAGCCGGAAGCGCGGACCGCCGCCAGGCGCGCGGCCCAGACCTCGCGCGGGAGGCGGAAGTAGAACAGGGACGCGCACAGCCGCAGCTGCTCCTGGCCGTCGATCACAAGGCCGGAGGTGCTCAACCCGACGGTCACTGCGCCCCCACCGCCGGAGCAGGTGTCGCGTACCGGTCGAAGACGTTCGTGAACACGACGCCGTTCACGAAGGCGACCCCGGCGAAGCCGACGGCGAACCAGAGCAGGCCGTACACCGTGACCGCCGGGTAGAAGACGGTGATGACGATGGGCAGCGCCGTCAGGGTGAGCACGGTGAGCGAGGCCAGGAGGTGCCGCAGCGACATGAGGCGGGAGTTGTTCAGCACCTCCCACACGCTGTTCTCGAACGTCGCCAGGTAGGGGAACGCGAACAGCGCCGCGATGACGAACCGGAAACCCACCAGGAAGAGGACGCCATAGAGCACGAGCTGCACGAGCGCCGGAAGTCCGAGGTGTTCGACGACGACGTACCACGCGGTCAGGACCAGCGCCAGGCCCGCGAGCGTCAAGCTGAGGAGGGTGCCTTGGCGGAGATTGCTGCGGAACGCCTGGAGATAGTCCCGCGCCACCTCCGTGGGCTCGTTCCTCGCGAGCTTCATCGCGGTGTGGTGGAGCGCGGTGAGCGACCCTCCGAGCGTGACGACCGGGATGGATGTCGCGACGAACAGGAGGTTGAGGATCATCACGTCCGCGACCTTCGTCAGGAACCGCAGGAGTGGTGAGTCGGCGGCGAAGAGCTCGCTCATTCGTCTGGCCTCTCGGACGGGCTGTGCGAGCCCGCGCACCTGATCGCACGGGCTCGCACAGCACTCGGTGTGACAGCGGACTACTGCGGGTGCTCCTTCGACCAGCTCGCGAGGTCGGCCTGGATGGAGGCGCGCGCGTCGTCGTAGCCGGCGTCCTTCAGCTTCTGGCGCATCTCCGCGATGGCGGCAGCCGGGTCGTCGAACTTGCCGTACTGGAGCTGCGGGATGTACTCGGAGAGCACGCCACCCATCGCCGCGAGGGTCGGGTCGATCGCGTCCTTGTTCACCACGAGCGTCGAGTACGGGTAGTCCTTGGCGACGCCGTCGAGCTCCTTGTAGAGGTCCCACTTGTTCGGCGCGTCCGTAACCTTGTCCGGCTCGAACTCGTCCATGCGGCCGGCCCAGAAGTTCGAGCCGAGCGCGTCGGTCGAGGAGTCGTAGCCTGCGGGGTAGCCGAGCTTACCGTCGTCAGTCAGAACGTAGTCGGTGCCCTCGATGCCGAAGTTGAGCAGCATGTAGGCCTCCTTGTCGTTCCGGAGGATGTCGTAGACCTGGAGGGCCTTCTCCGGGTTCTTCGACGTCGCGTTCACGGCCATCGCACCGTGCGTCAGGATGTCCTTGAAGACGTTGCCGTTCTCCTGGCCGAAGTAGAAGAACTTCGGGTCCGAGCCGGGCTGCTTCTCGTTCATGTTGTGGACGACCTGGGTGACGAAGGTCTGCGTGTGGTGCTGGTCCGCGCCCGACAGGCCCGCGTAGAACTCCTCACGGGTCTGGCCGTCGTAGTTCAGCGCGTCCTCGCGCCAGACGCCGATGTCGTTCCACTTCTTCGCGAGCTGCGCCGCCTGCAGCAGCTCGTCGCCCTCCATGTACCACGACGTCACCGTATTCGGGTCGGACTCCGTGGTCTGGAAGGGGTAGTAGTTGCCCGCGCTGATCTGCTGGATCGTCTGGTTGTCCGTGTGCCCCTGGAGGTACCCCGTGAGCGCGGCCTCGTTCGCGCCCGCGACGTCCCACGGGTAGGCGTCCGGCACGTTCTTCTTCACCCACTGGAAGTAGGTGGTGAACTGCTCGAAGCTGGTGATCGTGCCGTTCGGGATACCCGCCTTGGTGGCCCAGTCGCCGCGGTAGAACATGCCGTGGTTCGTGTACTGCGTGTAGTTGTCCTCCGGGATGAAGTAGATCTTCCCGTCGAGCTTGGTCAGGTCCCAGTGCCCGTCGGCGTTGACCTGCTCCCAGGTCTTGGGCGCGTTCGCCTTCAGCATCTCCTCATCGAGGGGGAGGAACGCGCCCTTGCCCGCGTTCTCCCAGGCGAAGAGCCAGTCGGTGGCCGTCGTGATCAGGTCGACGTTGTCGTCACCCGAGAGGAGCTGCACGTTGTACTGGGTCTGCCAGTCTGCCCACTCGACGTAGAACAGGTCGAGGGTGGCGTTCGCCTCCTTCGTCAGCTTCTTGTTCAGCTTCGCGAGCATCGCCTCCAGATGGCCGTTCGTGGGCTTGTCGCCCAGGACGAGCATCGTGATCTGGGTCGGCTTTCCGGACGCTTCGCTCTCCGGGCTGCAGCCCGCGAGGGCCACGGTGCTCATGGCCAGAGCAAGGGTCACAACCCCCGCGCTGGCACGAGACATTCTCCTCATTGAGACTCCCTGACTTGGTGAGATGGTGCCGGTGCGTGTGCCTGGGCGATGACGGGCGAGATCTCAGCCCTTCACGGCCCCGACGGTGATGCCGCTGACGAAGTACTTCTGGACGAAGGGGTACAGCATCACGATCGGTCCGGTGGCGACGACGGCGCTCGCCATCTTGAGCGTGTTGGACGGCAGCTCGGTGATGCTCACGTTCGATCCGGCGACGGAGGTTCGCAGCGCGTTGGCCGTGTTGATGATGTTGTACAGGTGGTATTGCAGCGGTTTGAACTCCACGGTGCTGCCCAGGTAGAGCGACGAGAGATACCACTCGTTCCAGTACCCCAGCGCGAGGAACAGACCGACGGTCGCGAGAGCCGGCTTCATCATGGGCAGGACGAGCTGGAGGAAGATGCGGAAGTCTCCCGCTCCGTCCACCTTTCCGGACTCGACGACCTCGTACGGTACGGACCGCACGAAGTTCTTCATGAGGATGATGAGCCAGGGCGTGATCAGGAGCTGGAGGAACACCGCCAGGTACGACCCGCGCAGGCCGAGATAACGCGCCACCCAGATGTACGTGGGCGCGAGGCCCGCAGAGAACAGCGTCGTGAAGTAGATGAAGAACGAGATCCCGTTCCGCATCGGGAAGTCCTTGCGCTGGAGTGCGTAGCCCGTCATCGCGATGATGAAGAGGCCGATCGCGGTGCCCAGTGACGTCATCACGATCGTCACGACGTAGGAGCCGATGATCTGCCGCGGCGCCCGGAAGATGTACTCGTAGGCGGTGAACGTGAAGCCCTTGGGCAGCAGGCCGAAGCCCGTCTTCATGATCTCGGACTCGCTGGAGAGCGACGCCGAGATGATGAGCACGAACGGCAGCGCGCAGAAGAGCGCGAACAGCGTGACCGCGACGTACGAGACACCGCGCAGCGTCCGGTCGCTGGAGTCGAGCTTGACCTTGTGCGCCCGGTCGCGCGCGACGATCGAGGCCGGCCGCGCGTCCTTGGTCCTAGAAAAGCGCATAGTCCTCGTTGACCCTTCGCACGATCCAGTTGCACAGCATGACGAGGGCGAACCCGAAGAGGGACTGGTACAGGCCGACCGCGGTCGAGGACGTGAAGTTGTTCTGCGAGATGATCATCCGGTAGACGGAGGTCTCGATGATGTCCGTGGTCCGATACAGCGCCGCGTTGTTCCCGACCAGGTTCCAGAAGAGCCCGAAGTTGCCCCTCATGATCCCGCCCAGCGAGAAGAGGAGCAGGATGACGAACGTGGGTCGCAGGCTCGGGAGGATGACGTAGCGAATGCGCTGCCAGGCGGATGCCCCGTCGATCGCTGCCGCTTCGAACAATGAGCTGTCGATGGCCATGATCGCTGCGAAGTAGACGATGGACCCGTACCCGGCGCTCTGCCACAGGTGGCAGAGAATGATGATGAACGGCCAGGCGCCGGCCATGCTGTAGATCTTGACCGGGTCGCCGCCGGCTTGCTGGATGAGCGTGTTGAGCGCCCCCGTGTCGTAGTTCAGCAGGTTGAAGGCGATGACCCCGACCAGCACCACGGAGATGAAGTACGGCAGGAACATCGCCGCCTGGCTGATCTTCTTGAAGTACTTCGACCGGATCTCGTTGAGCATGATGGCCAGCGCGATCTGCAGGGTGTTCCCCAGCACGATGAAGGCCAGGTTGTACAGGATCGTGTTCCTGGTGAGCAGCCAGAGCTGGCCCGACTTGATGAGGAACTCGAAGTTGCGGAGTCCCACGAACGGGCTGCCGAAGATCCCGTCCCGGTAGTTGAAGTTGGTGAACGCGATCCACGCGCCCGGCATCGGGGCGTAGCTGAAGACGAGAAAGAAGACGATGGCCGGGATGCACATCAGGATCAGGACCCTGCTGTTGCGGATCCGTCCTTGCAGCGGCTTCCGCTTCCCTACCGGCGTGAGAACGCGATGCTCGGCTTCCACCTGCAGTTGCACCAGTGCGCCCGCCTCTCTGCGGTTCGAGCGTCGGCCTCGCTGCCGGTGCGCTTCTGGTTCGGTCGCGCCTAAATCTAACCATCGGAAAAACTCGCGCAAGAGTGTGCAGGTTACGAAATGGTCACGATGTCCGGTTCGTGACTCCTTCGCCGAGCCAGCGACCTCACGAGGACGTCGCGAGCGGTGCTCGAGCTGCTCATGGACGACTCCGACGAGCACGTGCGCACGCGCACGCCGCCCCGTGGCTCACGGCGCGACGTCGATGAGACGATGACGGCCGACCTTGCCTCGCATCGAGCAAGGTTCTGCTTCACGGGCTAGGAGCACTGATCCCGGGTGCCATTCATCGTCGAGGTCTTCCCAGTTGCGCCGGAGAGGTGGATCGCAGTCATCGATTCGTTCTCGACCGAGGTAGCCAGCGCCGCTGCCGTCGAGGAGGACGTGCGCGAGTCCATTCGCGCAGTGCTGAAGATCCCAGACCCTCAGTTCACGCTGGTGGACGACCTCGGCCAGTCATGGACGCCACGGGCCGCCCCCGCGCAGCTCGATCGACTTGGCTTCACTCGCCAGCCCTTCTGGCACGCGACGGCGGCTGCGGGCCGGCGCAGGCTCTTCGATCGCTCGACTCCACGCTTCGGGGACTGCCCGGCGTGTGGTCATGACGGGCGCGAGCACATCCTCGCCGAGGGCGAATGCAGTGAGTGCGTGTTCGAGATCGAACATGAAGACCCGTCTGCTCCGACCGAAGCCTGCCGGCTCATGCCGACTGCAACGACCCGCGACGAGTGATCACTGCATCGCCGGCCAAGGGCTACCGCGGCGCGAGGCGGAAGATGCGGAGCTTTCGACCCGAGGCGGTCTCGTACTTCCGGTAGCCGGGGTACTGCCGCTCCAGGGTGGCCCAGACGGCTTCGCGTTCGTCGTCTGGCACGAGCGCGGCGGTCACACGTATGCGCCTGCCGCGGTAGGCGATCTCGGCGTCGGGGTCGGCGAGCAGGTTCCAGCTCCAGGCGGGATGGACCTTCCGCGCGTAGTTCGACCCGGCGACCAGCCACGTCCCGCCGTCGGGCACGCACATGAGCTCGGCCTGCCGCGGCAGGCCGGTCTTGGCACCGACGGTGTGCAGCACGAGCGAGGGCAGGAGCAGCCCGCTCGCCGTGACCCGTTCCCTGGTCAGCCGGGCCATGGCCCGCTCGAACGGCGGCATGACCCGTGGGCCGACGCGCCGGAACCACGAGGTCCGCGCGGCCCAGGCGACGCCCGCGCGAAGGGTGCGGAGCGGCGACTTCACACCGACATCCTGCTCGGCTGTTGCCGTTGTCACCTCTTCACCGAGCGCTATATCGTCGGACGTAGTACGGTCGGCGATAGAGCGCGACGAAGAGGAGTGCACATGGTCGACGAGCTGGGCCGCTGGGCCGAGCCGGCGCTGCTGGTGCTGGCCAGCCTCGCCGACGGCGCGAAGCACGGGTACGCGATCACCCTCGACATCACGCAGCATGCCGGCGTGACCCTCGGGCCAGGGACGCTGTACGCGGCGCTGGGACGCCTGGAGGAGCGGGGCTTGATCGAGCCCCTCCCCGCCGACGGGCGCCGCCGGCCCTACCGCCTGACCTCGGCGGGCGCGGCCGAGCTGTCGGCACAGGCGAACCGCATGCAGCGGCTCGCGAACCTGAGCCTGACCCGGCTGAGGCTCGATCTGGCATGACCCGCGACCCGAAGCTCGTCCAAGCACTCCTGGCGTGCTACCCGCAGGGCTGGCGGCGCCGGTACAGCGCCGAGTACGCCCAACTGTTGCGTGACCTGCGCGTTCAGCGCCACCCCCTCCTGATCGTCGACTCGCTGCGGGGCGCGGCACGCGCCCGCATGGACTCCGAGGAGCTGCTGATGTCCACCACACGGTCCCCCATGGCGACCGCCGTCTGGGCGGCGGGCATCTTCGCCGTCGCCGTCATCGGTTTCCAGAAGCTCGCGGAGGACACCGCCGCAGGGGGCCTCTGGGGCTTCCTCGCTGTGGCAGCCGTGGTGGCGCTGCTCGCGCTGGCGGTGGCCGCGGCCCCGGCAGCGCTAGCCCTGCTGCACGGGGAGCAGCCGCGCGTCTGGGGTTACGTGGCCGTCCCCGTCGTCGGAGTCGCGGTGTGGTTCGGCGTGCTGCGTGTCGCGACGGCGATCTCGGACGGCCACGCCGTCCACTCGGGTGCCAACGTCTTCGCCTTCTCGCTCCTCGCACTGGCCGGAGTCGCGGTGATCGCGACGACGGCGTGGGCGGCGACCGCCGTGCTGCGGCGCGTCCCGGCGGACGAGCCCGCGCGGCTGCGCGCGGTGGCCCTGCTGGTGCTGACCGTCGCCATGGCGGCCGCCACCGTCCTCGCGTTCGTCTTCGGCCTGCGGGTGCGGGCGGGCGACCCGAGCGTGTTCGCCGGCGACTTCGGGCTTCTCGCGACGCCGTTCGTGCCGAGCTGGGTCGCCACGGTCGTACTCCTGGCGGTCGCGACGGGGCTCGCCGCGGGCGCCGGCCTACGACAGCTCACGCTCAGCCGAGGCTGACGCGGCCCCGGCTACGGCGTGAGCGCCTGCGGCCGGGTCGAGACGGGGGCCAGCGCCCGCAGGAGGAGAACGACGGTCACGGACCCCGCAGCGAGGATCGCGGCGAGGACGACGATCTGGAACCGCCCGGCGTCGATCGGCGAGGCACCGCCGAAGATGGCGCCGACGAACGCGCCGGGCAGCGTGACCAGGCCGGTCGTGCGCGTCTGGTCGATGGAGGGGACGAGCGCCTCGGCGGCGGCCTCGCGGGCGATCGCCGCGGTCGCCTGCCGCCGCGTCGCGCCCAGGGCGAGCCAGCCCTCGACCTCGGGCCATCGCGCCTGGAGCGTGGCGATCAGCCGGCGGCCGGCGAGCGTCGCCGTCGTCATCGACCCGCCGATCACGATGCCGCCCAGCGCGAGGGCATACCGCGCGGACGGTTCCACGGCCCCGGTGGCGAACACGGTCCCGAGCGCGACGACGACGCCCGCCGCCATCGCGGCGGCCACCAGGAACAGCCGCGACCAGCTGAACCCAAGCCGACGCGCGACCGTCGTCACGGCGACCGTGAACATCACGCCGACGGCGAGGGCCACCCAGCGCGGCTCCCCGATGACGCCGCGCAGCACCAGGCTGATCGCCCCGAGCTGGACCGCGCCCCGCAGCACGGCCCACGCCGGCGCCCAGCGCCGCGGCACGTGGGCCACCCACAGGACGGCGGTGGCGACGGCCACCAGCAGGGCCACTCCCACGGCCGCGCGCATCAGCGTCTCGGACATGAGCCATATCGTGGCCGGTCCAGTGCTCACAGCGCACCACCGGACCGGTCGTGCGGCGGATCAGGTCGCGCTGATGACGCCCGCCCCGAGCAGCACTGCGACCACGGCCGCCAGGCCGATCCGGTACGGGATGAAGATGGTGATAGGCCGCCGCGCAACCAGCCCGAGCAGCCACGCGATCGCGGCGTACGCGACGACGAAGCTCACCGCAGTGGCCACGAGGGTCGCAGCCCACCCCACCGTGGCGCTGAGGTCTCCCGCGCTCGTCGCGGCCTCATAGCCACCGGCCGCCACCAGCGCCGGGATCGACAGCAAGAACGAGAACCGGGCGGCCGCGACGCGGTCCAGGCCGCGGAACAGGCCGGCGCTGATCGTGGCACCGGAGCGCGAGACTCCCGGCACCAGCGCCAGGCACTGCACCAGGCCGATCACGACGGTGTCGGCGAGGGACAGGTTCCGCTCGCTCTTCCGCAGCGTCGCGGCCCGCTCGGCGGCCCACATCACGGCACTCCAGACGAGCAGCGCCCCGACGACCACCCACAGGTTGCGCAGGGGGCCGGAGACGATGTCACGGGCCAAGAACCCGATGATGCCGATGGGCACGGACCCAGCGAGGACGAACCACGCCAGCCGGTAGTCCTGGTCGCGGGCCTCGCGGTCGCGCAGCCCGCGCGCCCACGCCGTCACCAGCGTGAGGATGTCCCGCCAGAAGTACAGGACGACGGCGACGATCGCGCCGAGCTGGATGATCGCCGTGAACGCGGTCACGCCGGGGTCGTCGACCGGCAGCCCGAGCAGCTTCTCGGTGATCGTCAGGTGGCCGGTCGAGGACACTGGCAGGAACTCGGTCACGCCCTCGATGACGCCGAGCAGGATCGCTGACAGCAGGTTCATGGGCGGCAGCCTTGCGCGCCGACACCAAGAATCCTGGAAGGCGTACCTTCGCGAAATCTTGGGCGCGCGCAGGCATGGTCGACGCGATGGGGTGGGAGGCACTGATGGCGGACGGTGAAGCGGCTCCGCGGCTGCTGCTGGTCGAGGACGATGCGCGTCTCGGGCCGGTCATGACCGACTACCTCTCGGACACCTACCGGGTGACGCTGTGCACCGACGGTATCGACGGGCTCGAGTCCGCGCTCCACGGCGAGTTCGACCTCATGGTCGTCGACCGGCGCCTCCCCGGCGTCGACGGCCTGGAGATCGTCGCGGCGGTGCGCCGCGCGCGCATCGCCACGCCGATCCTCGTGCTGACGGCCCTGGGCACGGTGCCCGACAAGGTCACCGGGCTGGATGCGGGCGCCAACGACTACCTGGTCAAGCCGTTCGAGTTCGACGAGCTGCTCGCGCGCCTCCGTGCCCTGGGCCGCATCTACGGCGAGCAGCAGGACGCGGTCGCGATCGGCACCTGGGAGTACTTCCCGGACAGCCGTTGCCTGTACTCCCCGTACGACGCGCCGGTGGTGCTCACACCGAAGGAGAACGACCTGCTTCGCCTGCTGGCCCGCCAGCCGCACCGCACGTTCTCACGCCGGCAGATCGCCGCCGCCGTCTTCGCCGGCGAGGGCCAGGTGGGCACCGTCGACGCCTACGTGCACTACCTGCGCCGCAAGACCGACCCGGGAATCGTCGTCACGGTCCGTGGCCAGGGCTACCGGCTGGGGTCGTTGTGACACGCCGCTGGAACGGGGTCCCTGAGGCGGACAGCGACGCCGGCGCCGTGCGCCGGGCGGCGCGCTCCGTGAGCCGGCAGATCACCGCAGCGACCTGCCTGCTCGTGCTGGTGATCATCGGCGGGGCCGTCCTCGCCGTGCTCCAGCGGTCACGGCCCGGCGAGGTGATCGAGCCGCTCCAGCCCGGTGAGCACCGCATCTACGTCGACTCACTCGACCTGATCGTGGCGCTCGTGGCCATCGGTGCCGTCGCCGTCGTGCTCGCCGGCGCCGTGAGCTGGCTCATCGCGAGGCGCGCCGTGCGACCGCTCGGGGAGGCGCTGCGCATCCAGCGCACGTTCGTCGCCGACGCGAGCCACGAGCTCCGCACGCCGTTGGCCGCGCTGGACGCTCGCCTGCAGCTGCTCCAGCACCGCACCGCCCCCGACGACCCTTCAGCAGGCGCGATCAGCGAGCTGCGCACCGACTCGCGCACGCTCGTCAACATCGTCAACGACCTGCTCCTGGCGGCCGGGGGCGACCCGCCGGACCCGCACGCCCCGCCCACCGACGCCGTCGCCGCCAGCGCCGCCGCGATCGACACGATGCGGGTGCTGGCCGCACCGCGCCACATCACCATCGAGCTCGAGCACGACCCCACCGTACAGGTGCGCATCCCCGAGAGCAGCCTGCGGCGCTGCGTCACCGCACTGGTCGACAACGCGGTGAACCACTCCGCCGACGGCGCGGACGTGGTGGTCCGGCTGCATGCTCGCGGCCGCGAGGCCGACCTCTCGGTCACGGACCACGCGGGCGGGATCCGCGGGATCGCGCCGGAGCGGATCTTCGACCGGTTTGCTCACGCCGATCCGCCGGCTGCCCCGGGAGCCGTGAGGCGCACCGGGTTCGGGATCGGGCTGGCGCTCGTGCGCGACCTCGCCGTGCGCAACGGCGGGTCCGTGACGGTCGCCGACACCTCCGAGCGTGGCACGACCGTCGTCCTGACCCTGCCGCTCGCCTGAGACGGCACTCCCCTTCACGGATTCCCGTTCGTGCGACGCGCATCTGTCAGGGCGTGAGACCCGGACGACTCGTGCCGTGGGCTGACTATTCACGCACGGTTCATCGCTCGTTGGCCCCCGTCTGGGATCGCGCGGCCAAGGTAGGGCTGCGCCCTCCGGCACCCTGCCGGGGCGCAGACACCACACCTCGTGATCGAGGAGCGAACCTCATGCGAGCAACCGCACGCTCGGTGCTTTCCATGGCCGTCGCCGTCGCGGCAGTCAGCGCCGTCGGCATCACCGCGGCTTCCGCGGCCACCGCGGCACCGGGCCAGGACAAGCCGGGTCACTACCACTTCGCAGTCATCGGCGACGTGCCCTACGGCGCCGCCCAGCTCGCGCTGTTCCCGCAGTGGGTCGACCAGATCAACGGAGCCGACCCGGCAATGACGTTCCACGTCGGCGACATCAAGAACGGGTCCACCCGCTGCGACGACCAGCTGTACCGCACGATCAAGTCGGACTTCGACGCGTTCGTGAACCCGCTGGTGTATGTGCCCGGCGACAACGAGTGGACCGACTGCCACCGCGCGAACAACGGCGGGTACAACCCTCTGGAGCGGCTGGCCTTCGACCGCTCCGTGTTCTTCTCCACCCCGGGCTGGTCGCTGGGCCAGAACCCGGTGCGCCTCGACTCGCAGTCCGATGCCGGGTTCCCCGAGAACGTGGAGCTGCGCCGCGACGGCGTCGACTTCGCCGTCTACGACGTGGTGGGCAGCAACGACGGCCGCCAGGCCTGGGACGGCATCGGCAACACGCAGCCCACGTCCGAGCAGCTCGCGGCCGAGGACGCCCGCATGGCCAACGCGATCGCCGTCGTGCACGACGCGTTCGCGCAGGCGCGTCAGCGGCACGACCGCGCCGTCGTGCTGATGCAGCAGGCGGACATGTTCGACCCGACCTACACGCCGGTCTTCGCGAAGGACATCTCGGCCTTCCAGCCGCTGGTCCAGGCAATCGTCGACGAGTCGAGCACGTTCGACGGCGAGGCGTACCTGATCAACGGTGACAGCCACATCTACAACAGCGATCACCCGCTCGCGGCGGGCTCGCCGTGGCTGACGACCTACGGTGTGACCGGCTCGGCCGAGAACCTCCAGCGGATCACGGTGGACGGGTCCGACAACAACAAGGACTGGCTCTCGGTCACGATCAACCGGCCGGGCGCCGAGCACGTGCTGAGCTGGGAGCGCGTCCCCTACGCAGTCCAGCCGTAGGCGACGGTGAGAGCCGCCGTGGACCGCGTCCACGGCGGCGCTCACCGGACCAGTCGCGCGAGATCCGGTGGATCCGTTCGGCGTCAGGAGCCCGGCGCCAACGGTCCTGGATGCGGTTCACCCTGACGTGATCTGCGCGGCTATGACACGCTCCGCGCATGACCATCGCGCGGCGGCTGCTGCTCCTCACCGCGGCCAGCGCCGTGCTGCTGGTCGCGTCCCCGCGTCCCGACGGCGACACCTGGTGGCGCTGGGTTCTCTGGTACATCGCGATCGTGGCTCTCGAGTCCTCGATCCGCCCGCGCGCCGCTTCCCGCGGCGTGAGCGACGAGCGAGTTCGCGTGCTCGACGAGGGCGCCCTCGACCGGACCGGCGTGCTGGCGCTGTTCGACCCGCGGCCCGCCCCCCTCGTGGCGGCGCTCGCGCGCGCCGAGCGCTGGACGGCGGGGTCCAAACTTCCAGGTTGGACACTGGCGAGCGGCCTCACCCCCAGCGAGGCGCGGCGGGCGCACGCCTACCTCCGGCTCCGCGGCGTCCGCGCGACGAGCGGGCCGGACGAGTCGCTTCGCAACCTGCGCACCGCCGCCGGCGCGGCTGCCAAGATCCTCGCTCTCGGCCTTACCGCCGTGGTCGTTGACGGGAGCCTTTGGGGACTTGACGGGATCCCCCTGGCGGTGGTCGCACTGGTCGCCTGGGTCGGGTGCGTCATGCTGCTTCATCGCGTCGTCGTCGACGGCATGCGGCGAGTGCGCTGGGTACCTCAGGTGTCCGACGACGTGCTCGCAGCCGCAGAGGGCCACCCGGTGGCGGACCTCCCGCTCAGACCGGGGATCGCGCTCGTTCTCGTCGATCCCGGCGACTCGCCGATCCACACGATCAAGGAGGTCCGCGCGCTCACCGGCCTCGGCCTGAGGGAGGCGAAGGACCTCGTGGATCGCACGTCTACCGGGCCCAGCGTCGTCGTCGACGGGCTCGACGACGACGCGGCGTCGGATGCTCTGCGCGCGCTCCTGCGTGCGGGGGCGCGCGCCTCCGTCCATCGGGTCTGAGGTCGCCGCGCCGCGGGGGACCCGTCGGAGCGGTCGCGAGCACGGCGCTGAGCTCAGCTGCCGCTCCCGCCGCCGAGAGCCCTGAGGTACCGGGCGCGATAGACCCTCTGGGCGATCAGGACCAGCGGGAACAGCGGGCGCCACCGCCCCCTGCCGGCGCGCGTGAGGGACCGCAGAGTCAGAGACACGACGCCCGCCTGGTCTCGGTGGACGATGAACGCTTCTTCGCCGACCATCGGATGACCGTCCAGCGTCCCGTACGCGAAACCGGCCCTCTGATCCGTCACGACGGTCGCCACGATCTCGACCGGCTCGCGCACCTGGACCGGGCCGAGGTGCGCGACGAGCCAGTACCGCTCGCCCGGCCGGACTCCGGACGGGTGGCTCGGCTCGACCGTGAACCCGCTCCGGATCTTGACACCCCACGCCAGGACCGCCGTGGACGCTGCTGTCCAGACGTCAGGTCCGGTTCCCAAGCGCACGGTGCGCTCGTAGGCGCGGAAGCCATGCGGCGGCGTCCACCGCTCTGCGCCGGGCGTGGTCCCGCCGACCGGCAGCGCCGTCAGGCTCTTTCTGCTGAGGCGGTGGCTCGACAAGGTCACGAGATGCTCGGCGGCGCCACCGGCGGCTGTGATGGCTGCCCTGACGTCCTCCTCCTCCGCGGGCGTCAGCTCGAACCCCGCGCTGGAACCCGTGTCGTTAGAAGACCAGACGATGTGCCCGCTGGTGCTTAGCCCGGTCCCCCCGATGGTGTACGGACCGAGCGCCAGGGCGATGTCGAAGTCCGTGTCGTCGCGAGGGTCGAGGTCCAGTGTGATGTCGCGCGCCCGGCCGGCTCGTAGCCGCGCCTGCGCGACCTCGACCACGCTGTTGAGCTCCTCCGGCCAGGCGTCGTCGGAGAGGACGTCGACCTGAACACATTCCAGTCGGGTGCGCTGTGACCGAAGTGCCGCTCGGATCGCCGCGTCGACCGCGGGTCTGGGGGGGTCGTCGGCGATCGTGAAAATGACCGGTTCGGAAGGAGGACTGCAGCGCGGCATCTTCACGGCGACATCCTGCCTGGTTCGGCGGCCACTGGCCGCTCGCGGTTAAAGTCGCCAGTATGGCCGGGCGCGCCGAGTCGCCAGGGTCCGCCGCCGCAGAGGGGCGTGAGGGCGGCCCGGGCGCCGTCACGATCACGGACGAGCCGGTGCCGCACGCGCTGCGCGACCGGTCCGACGCGTTGGGGATCGCAGTGTCGCTCCTCGGCGTCGCCCTGACGTTGCTCTTGGCCTCCTTCGCCCGCGGCACCACGACCGGTCTGGCCCAGGACGTTCAGGGGCTGGAAGGCGTGCTGCGGCAGTTCCTGATCGTCCCGGCAGCGATCCTCGAGCGCATCGTCACGCTGGTCGTCCCACTGGCTGTGCTTGCCGAGCTGCTGGCGCGGCGGGCTGCGCGCCAAGCCGCCATGTGCCTCCTCGCGGGAGTGCTCGGCGTCGTGGTGTGCGCGTCGGCGATCGCCCTGCTACACGAGTTCGGGTCTGGGAACCTGGTGCGCGGGCTCTCCGTCGTGCGCGACGGCAAGGCGGAGCTTTCCGTCTCGGTCTCCTTGGCGATGATCTCGGCCCTGCTGACGGTTGCCGGGCCTCGCCGCCAACGGCGCAGCGTTGCGTGGTCGTGGTATGCGGTGTGGGTGACTGTGGGCGTTGCGGTCGTCACCGCCCAGGCGGGGCTGCTCGGCTCGGCACTCGCGCTGCTCCTCGGGAGGGCGTCCGGCTTGACCGTGCGGTACGCGCTCGGCGTTCCCACCGACCGCGCGTACGGCGACGACCTCGTCGGCGCGGTCCGTCGGGCAGGCCTGGAGCCCGTTAGCATCGTGCGCCGACCGGACGACGAGCTCCGTCGCTATGCGCTCGTCGCCGACGACGGGCGACACTTCGAGCTGACGGTCCTCGACGGTGACCGGCAGGCGGTCGCCCTGGTGTCTCGCATGTGGGAGGCGGTCCGGTTCCGTCAGCTCGGGACGCCGCCACTCTCGGCCCGGGAGACGGCCGAGCACCTCGCCGCGGTCACGTCCCTCGTCCGCGAGTCGGGGGTGGGTGCGCCGGCGGTGCACGGCGTGGCCGTGGCTCGGGACTCGACGGTGATCGTTCATGACGGGCCCGCCGGCGCGGTCCCGCTCCACGAGCTCGCAGCTCCCGAGCTCACGGACGATCTGGGGACCCGCATCTGGCAGGAGCTCCAGCGTGCCCACCGGCGCGGTGTCGCACACCGCCGGCTCAGCTCCCGGACGGTGCTGGTCGATGCAGGCGCACGGCCGCGGGTGTGGTTCAGCGGGTGGGAGTCGGGTTCGATCGCCGCGTCGGACCTCCTTCGACGGGTCGACCTCGCCCAGATGCTGGCGCTGCTCGCCGCCCACGCGGGCGTCGACCGCGCGCTCGAGTCGGCGCGATCGGTTCTCGCCCCGGAGGAGCTCCGAGCGCTCGGCCCGCTCCTTCAGCCCGTGGCCCTCCCCCGGGCGACACGCGAGGAGCTGCGCGGCCGGCGCGAGCTGTTGGGCGAGCTGCGGAACGCCGTCGTCGGCCCGGGGCCGGCTGCCGACACGGAGCCGGCGCACTTCGTCAGGCTGGGTGGTCGCCAGGCGTTCACCGCGATCGTCGCGGCGGTCGCCGTCCTGGCGGTCCTGACGACTGTCAACCTCCGGGACATCGGCGCGGCCCTCACCGCTGCTGACTGGCGGTGGGGCGCCGCCGCCTTCCTGCTCGGCCTGGTCACCTACGTCGGCGTGGCGACGACGTATGTCGCGCTCGCGCCCGAGCGGCTGCCCTTCTGGCGGACCGTCCAGGTTCAGGTCGCCGCCTCGTTCGTGGCGATCTCGGCGCCCGCGGGCCTCGGCCCCGCGGGACTCAACGTCCGGATGTTCATCCGCCGGGGGGTCGCCGCCGCGCGCGCCCTGGCCACGGTCGCTCTGGTGCAGGTGTCACAGTTCGTCGTCACCGTGCTGCTCATCGTGGTCCTCTCGGTGCTCTCGGGCGCCTCCAGCGCCCCGATCCCCACGACGAGCCCGGCCTTGTTGCTGACCCTGGCCGCGGTGGTGGCGGCGGTGGGAGCCGCACTGCTGGTCCGCCCTCTGCGTGACTGGCTGCGCAAGAGGCTCGTGCCGGTCTTCCGCCAGGCCTGGCCCCTCTTCGTGACCCTCGGCAGTCATCCGCGCCAGCTCGCGCTCGCCATCCTGGGCATCGTGGTGACGAACCTTGCGTGGATCATGGCGCTCTATTGCAGCCTGGCCGCCTTCGGCGAGCATCGCAGCCTGATCCAGGTGACGATCGTCTACTTCGCAGGGAACGCGGCGGGGTCGGTCGTCCCGACACCCGGGGGCATCGGGTCCGTCGACGTGGCGATCGTCGCCGCGATGGCAACCCTCGGGCTCCGGCCAGGTGTCGCCGTCTCCGCCACGGTCCTCTTCCGGCTCGCGACATTCTGGGTGCAGCTCCCGATCGGCGCGGCAGCGCTGCGCCGGTTGATGCGGCGGGGAGCGCTCTAGCCGCGGACGCATCCCGGCAAGGCTCGCGCCCGCGGCGGCCCGTGGTGCTCGAGCGCTCAACCGGCGGGGTCGTGCAGCACCCCACCGGGAAGGGTGAGCACCCGCACATACCCCCCGACGCGCTCGAGCTGCCTCCCCGCGAGGATCTTCTGGACGGTGCCCCCGGAGAACCCGTCGCCAAGGCCCCGGACAAGGACGGCCGAGCTGCCCGAGGCCAGATAGTCGACGGCCTCCTCCTGGTACAGACGGTTCGAGCGTCGCGAGACTGGACCCGTCGCAGAGCGGCCGCGCCGGTCGTAAGAGATCCCCGAGAGATCCACCAGAACCGTGCAGCCGCTCTTGAGCTCCCGGCTGAGCAGGTCGAGCAGCACCAAGGCTCCGGGCGAGTCGCTGCGGACGCACCCCGCCGTCGGCAGCAACGCGCGCACGGTCTGCGCCGGGAACGGTACCGCCGAGGGCGACAGCGCCGACACGGTCGCGCAGGCGAGGCCCGCGCAGGCGGCGACCGCGATCGACGCTCGCGACAAGCGCGGCGCCGAGGCGACGGCCGACGCCACCACGAGCACCAGCGACGGTGCCGCCAACGCCGCGTAGTGGGTGAAGTACGACGGCGACAGCACCAGGACGGCGACCTGCACGCCGAGCAGCACGACCCAGAGCCGGCCACGACGCGCACGCCAAGTGATGATCGAACAGCCGATCAGCGCAACGGACACGACCCCCGCGAGGGCCACCACCGCCGCACCGGGAAGCGCCGAGGTGCTCGTGCCGGTCAGGCCCGCAAGGCGCGCGGCTGCGCTGACCGGGGCCCGTGGTCGTCCGAGCTGGTCGACGACGACGTCGCGCCAGAACTTCCCGCCGGCGAGCACCGCGAACGGCCCCATCACGACGAGCGCCGCTGCGAACGCACCCGAGGCGGCGCGGAGCGCGCTTCGTGGCCCCAGCCGCCACGCGTGCCACGCAAGAACGACCCCCACGACGACGACACCCCAGATCTTCGTCATCGGGGCCATGGCCACGGCCGCACCGGAGCCGAACGACCACCACCCGCTCGCACCGGCGCGTTCCGCCCGGCGGGCAAGAAGCACCGCGGCCAGCACGGCGGTGGTGCCGAGAGGCTCGAGCATCGTCAGGTACTCCGCCCCTGTCGCCACCGGCAGCAGCGCGTAGAGGAGACCGGCGGTGAGCGCCGACCGGCGGCCTCCCGCTCCAGCGACTCGCACGACGAGGGCCGTGTTCACCGCGCCGAGGACCATCCACGCCACGCGCGCCATGACGAGGGCCTGCGCGTCAGGCGTCCAGTGGGTCAGTTCCGCGAACGGGGCGAGGGCGAGCACGATGCCCGGGGGATGCAGCAAGAGAAAGTCCCGGTAGGGCACCCTGCCGTGGACGAACGCGTCGGCCGCGGCGAAGTAGACGCCGTCGTCGTAGCCGCCGTACGCCCACAGGCCGGGGATGCCGCCCGCGCGGGCAAGGCGCGCGACGAACGCGAGCACGGCGCACGCCACGACGATCGCGCGCTGGCTCTCGTCAGGGCGCGCGACCAGGAACACCCCGGTGCGCGACCGCGGCCTGACGGGCAGCATCACCCTCGTCCCCAGACAGCTCCCCCAGGACTCAGTGCGCCGGGTCTGACGGTCACGTCGTAGCGAGCGTGCTGGGTCGCTGAGCCCTGTTTGCCGAGCACCGGACCGGCGTCGTGCGTGCACCGGTCCGGCGCCAGGATCCAGGTAAGCACGCGGGCTCCAAGAATCGCCGAAGGTGTTGACGTCGCGCGGTGCCGCCGCTAGCTCAACGTCGTGATGAGCCGGGCCCCTCTCGTTTGCGGCTTCCGCCGCCGGGCCGCACCGTTGATCCGGATGGATGGGGGTGAGGAAGGTGAACGAGCCTTTTCGAACCAGGTCTCACGGCCTGTCGGTGCGGGAAGTTGCCGACCGCGACACCTGGGACGCCGCGGTGCTCG
The DNA here is from genome assembly GCF_049852175.1 of Xylanimonas sp. McL0601. GTDB lineage: Bacteria > Actinomycetota > Actinomycetes > Actinomycetales > Cellulomonadaceae > Xylanimonas. Next base: position 1,648,084 of record NZ_CP187527.1, on the reverse strand, counting down.
CCCTCGGCGGCCACCCGCTGCAGCTGTGGGGCTGGGGCGAGGTCAAGAGCGAAGGCGACTGGACGGCACACCACCTGGAGATCACCGCCGACGGCGGCGGCCCCGTCGGGCTCGCGCAGGTGCTCGTGCGCCATCTCCCCCGTCCGCTCAATGCACTGAGCTACGTGCCGCGCGGGCCCGTCGTGACGGGGGGTGGTCAGGGCCCGAACGGCCTCGGCACCGAGGCCACCCGTGAGGCATCGTGCCGTGCCGTGATCGACTGGTGCGCCGACCACGTCGGCGGCGTTGCCGTCACGTTCGAGCCGGACTGGCCGGAGGACACGCCGCTCGGCGCCCTCCCGGCGCGCCCCGCCCGCAACACGATCCTCTACCCCTCCACCGTGATCCTTGACCTCACGCACGAGCCGGAAGAGCTGCTCCGCGACATGCACCACTCCGCCCGGCACGACATCCGCAAGAGCGAGCGGGACGGGCTCGACATCCGCCTCGTCACCGACGTGGAGGACGTCCGCCACGTCCTTCGCGTCTACCACGAGACCGCTGAGCGCGCCGGCTTCGCGCTGCACGACGACGACTACTACCTCGCCATCCATCGGGAGCTCGGCCCGCACTCGCGTGTCGTCGCCGCCTACGACGAGGCAGGCGAGCCGTGCTGCTTCGCGTGGGCCGCGACGTCGTCGTCCACGGCGTTCCAGCTCTACGCCGGCAGCAACGAGGCCGGGCGGCACCTGCGTGGGATGGCGCCGGTGTACTGGGCGTCGATGATGGATGCCCGCGCGCTCGGGAACGAACGTTATGACCTGAACGGCCTGCTCAACGACGGGATCGGCGAGTTCAAGCGCGGATTCGCCCACCACGAGGACACGCTGATCGGCACGCTGGACGTGCCGCTGTCTCCGCTCTACACGATGTGGGAGCGGGGGTTGCCGGCCGCCAAGCGGATCGTCCGCAGGCTGCGGCCGCACCACGAGCGGGCGGCCTGAGCGAGCAGGTCCGGGTAGAGGGACGGTGCATGCCTGAGTCGCGCCGGGCGAGGCTCGCCGACGTCCATGAGATCGCGCTGTCCATGCCGCACGTCACCGTGGATCGCGGCAAGCTCGGCAACGTCGTCTACCAGGTTGGTCACAAGTCCTTCGTCTTCTTCCGCAACCCGCGGCCCGACGCCGTCGACCCCGAGACGGGCGAGCGGTACGACGACGTCATCGTCCTGTGGGTGGCCTCCGAGGAGGACAAGCAGGCGCTGCTGCAGGACGAGTCGAACCCGTTCTTCACCACGCCGCACTTCGACGGGCACCCGTCGGTGCTGGTCCGCGAGTCACGACTGGCCGAGCTCAGCCGCGACGAGCTTGCCGAGGTGATCCGCGACGCGTGGCTCGCGCAGGCGTCGCGCCGACGCGCGACGGCGTGGCTCGCCGAACACGGGCCCTCATAGGAGTCCCTCGGTCAGCTCCGCCGCAGCCGACGGAGCACTGGGCGGATCGCGTCGTCGAGCTCGCTGACCCGCATCGCCTTGAGCAAGCCCACGTAGACCCCCGCCATCGCCAGGCCGGCGACGGTGGTGACGAGCACGGCGTGCGCCCATCGCGCGTCGGCGGAGGACCCGAGCAGCCGGACGGTCCCCCAGCCGACGGCGGCCGCGACCGTGGCGGCGACCCCGCAGCGCACGTACAGACGCAGCACGCGGTGGCCGTCGATGCCGTGCAGCTTGCGCCGCATGCCGCGGGCGCGGAGCAGGACGGAGATCCAGGTGGACAGCGCGTAGGCGGCACCGGCGGCCACGGCCCATCGCCGCGGCCCCACCACCAGGGTCGCCGCCCAGAGGGCCCCGACCATGCTGAGCGTCGCGACGACCTGGATGACGAAGACGCTGCGACCGTCCTCGAGCGCGAAGTAGATCCGCTTGACCATGACCGTCGCACCCAGGGCGACCAGCCCGAGCGCCATCGCCCGCAGCACCGGCGCCCCCGCGCGGATCTCGGCCGAGCTCGCCGAGGGCAGCAGCGCCTTGGTGAGCGGGGTCGCCAGCACCACCATGGCGGCGGCGGACAGCATCGTGAAGATCCCCGCCGAGCGCAGGCCGACCGACATGTCGGCCCGGACGCCGTCGAGGTCGCCCGCCACCGCCGCCGCGCTCATCCGCGGGAACAGCGCCGTGAAGATCGAGACCACCACCAGCGAGTGCGGCAGCAGGTACACGGTCAGCGCGTTCGTGTAGGCCGCGTTGCCGGCGAACGCCTCCCCGAGGCGGGCGCCCAGCTCGCCGGCGGCGCTCGTCACGTTCTTCAGGTAGGTCACGCCGACCTGCTCGAGCAGGACCGCACCCAGGGTCCAGCCGACGACCCTGCTCGCCGAGCGCAGCCCGATCCCGTGCAGGCCGAGGCTCAGGTGCCACCGGAACCCGCCCCTTCGCAGCGCCACGAGGAGGAGGGCGGCCTGGACGACGATGCCCAGCGTCGCGGTGCCGCCCAGGAGGGCGGTCTTTGCCGGCGTCCAGGCGGAGAGGTCGTTGATCCCGTGGTCCGGTGCCGGCCCCCAGATCCAGATGAACACCCCGAGGCCGAGCGCCGCCACGACGTTGTTCGCCATCGGCGCCCAGCCGACCGCCGCGAACTGACCGCGCGCGTTGAGCGCCTCGCCCAGCACGGCGAAGACGCCGTAGAAGAACACCTGCGGCACGCACCAGTAACCGAGCACGACGGCGAGCGCCTGGCTGTCCGGACTCCATCCGCCGTAGAGGGTGAACAGGCGGATCAGCAACGGCGTGAGCGCGACGAGCACGACAGTGAGCAGCAGCAGCGTCAGGGTGGCAAGGGTGAGGAGCTTGTCGAGGCGATGCTCGGAGTCGTCGTGCTGCAGCGCGCGCATGATCTGCGGCATCAGCACCGCCTGCAGCACTCCCGCGGTCAGCAGGGCGAACAGCATGTTCGGCAGCGTGTTGGCGATGTCGAACGCGTTGGCGGCCGAGCCCACGAGCCCGATGGCCCCGACCAGGAGCATCGTGCGGACGAGGCCGGACGCACGCGAGGCAGCGGTGCCCACCGTCATGACCAGCGAGTCGCGGCCCAGGTGGGACCGGGAGGTGTCCCTCATCGGTGCCATTGTGCCCAGGGTGGCACTGGCGCGCCGGACTGCAAGCGTCTTTCCGCCGGTGCGTCGCAGCACAACCCGGACGGCGGCTCCCCGGATTCGGGGAGTGCGCATGTCACGCTGTCGGCATGGTCCTGCCGACGACGCACCCGGCCAGCCTCGCGGTCGTCGGGATCGGGGGCGACATCGGCATGTACAGCCTGTGCCGCGCGTTCCACGAGCAGTACGGGGTGTCGTCGACGGTGCTGTCCACCGTGGCGACCCGGGCGATGCGGTACTCGGCGTTCGTGAAGAACGTCGTCGTTCCCGACCTCGACGACGCCGAGGTGCTGCTTGCCGCGCTGGAGGAGCAGGCGCGGCAGCCCGCGGGCCGGACTCTGGTACTGCTGACGAACTCCGACTGGCACGTGCAGACCATCGTGCGCCACCGGGAGCGCCTCGAGGCCGCCGGCTATGTGGTCCAGTACCCCGGCCCCGAGGTGCTCGAGACGATCAGCACCAAGCTCGGCTTCGCCGCGGTGTGTGCACGGCTCGGGATTGCGACACCGCGCACGGTGCCCGTCGACGTCGCCGCGCTGGTGGCCGAGGGCGGGTCCGTCGCGACCGGCGACCTGGCGAGGAGGCTCGCGTCGGACGTCGGCCTGCCCCTGGTCGCCAAGCCCTCGGACAGCTCCGAGTGGCATCGCACGGACTTCCCGGGCAAGCAGAAGGTCCACACGCTGCGCAGCCCGGACGAGCTCGCGATGCTGCTCGACCGCCTGATCGCCGCCCGCTACCCCGGCACGCTGCTGGTGCAGGCGTACATCCCTGGCGACGAGACCCAGGTGCGCTCCCTGACCGCCTACCGGGACTCGCACGGCGAGGTGACCCTCCTGTCCAGCGGTCGGGTGCTCCTGGAGGAGCACACCCCGGGCACGCTGGGCATCCCGGCGGCGATCCTCGTGGAGCCGTACGACGACGCCATGGACGCCGCGAGGCGGTTCCTGGACGACGTCGGCTACGTGGGGTTCGCGAACTTCGACTTCAAGCGCGACGAGCGCGGCGGCCGGCACGTGTTCTTCGAGGTCAACCCTCGTATCGGGCGCAACAACCACTACGTCACGGCGGCCGGGGTCAACGTGGCGCAGGTCCTGGTCGAGGACGTGGTGCTGGGTCGACGCCTCGCTCCGCGTCGCGCGACGGCCGAGGTCCTGTTCACGGTGGTGCCGTTCGGGCTGCTGCTGCGCTACGTCGATCCGGACCTGCGCACGCAGTTGCGGCGGATCAAGGCGCGCGGCGGCGTCGCCCACCCGCTGCGCTACCCGCGGGGGGACGGCGGTGTGCGGCGCCGGCTCGTGGTCGAGGCCATCACACAGAACTACCGGCGCAAGTACGCGAGGTACTACCCGAGCCCGACGCCCGACTGAACGACGCCCCGCTCTGCGCGTTCCTTAGAGGAGTCTTCGAGAGGGTACGCAACGCTCGGGGTCGACCGGGGTTGCCGAGGCGGAGGGTGCGATGCTGACGGTCGGCGTGTGCGAGGACCACGAGACGATCCGCGCGGTCGTGGTCCGCGGCCTGGGGCAGGCCGGCCACACCGCCGTCACTGCAAGCCGGTCGCCCACTCCGCGCTCCGGCGCTGCCTCGCAACACCGGGCGCTCGCTGCGCGCAGCTGCTGAGGTACGCGGCAGCGCTGGGTGTGTCCGGGCCAGTGCGTTCAGCCTTCGACGTCGCGAGCGCCAAGTGACCCGTGACCCCATCCGGCCAGCCCTACCGCCCACTAAGCACGCACACGGGTGCTCGACGTGCGTCTGACGAGCTCTTTGCGGAGCGCACTCATAGCTGTGCCCCACGGGATCCGTTCCTGCTCGATCCGCACGTCGCCGGCGTCGTGCAGCGCTTCCAGCGCATCGAGCTCGACATCAGTAAGAGGACCCGCGAACGTGCGCCTCGGCTTCGGGTCGGGCACCGCGAGATCGAGATGGGCTGTCACCGCGGCACGGTTCATGAGGACGGACCGCGTCTGCGGGACCTTGTCCCGCGCGATGCTCAGGATGTTGAAGCCGTCCGTGTCGAGGTCGCCCCAGTACACGACGTCGGCCGCACGCACCCACGGGATCTGGTCGAGGACCCGCACGGCGTAGCCCTGGCCGTGGACAGCGACGACGCCGTCGAGCTCGGGCAGCGAGAGCAAGCTCTCGAGGTTCTCGACCACGACGACGCGCGCCGGAGCGACCGGGAGCTTCGCCAGCTCGTCGACCGCCGCCGAGAGGTCCGTGATGCGGCCAGGAGACAGGGCCTCGTCCAGGAACCGAACCCGCACGAGGGCGGGTCTGGTCGCGAGGCCCAGGTCTTCAGCGCCGGTCGCCGCGGTGAACAGCGCCGAAACCGTGGGCCGGTGCTGCTCGATCCATTTGGTGTCCACGCCGCGGATCGGTAGCTGCCGCACGAACAGACCCGATCGCGGGTTTTCCAACAGCCACCTGAGCACTCCCACCAGGCGTTCGACGTCGTCCGGCGCCAGCTCGACGACGGCGCGCAGGGTGCGCTGGACGGCTGCGGCGACGGCGTCGGACGCCGGAAGCGCCTCGCGAAGCCGCACCGCGCGGGAGCTGGCCGTCCGCCAGTGCCCCAGGCTCCGGACGAACCGCGCCACCTGCTCAGGGCCGCCGAGCTGGAGGCGAGCCGGCACGGTCTGCGTCCCCATGCTCGCCCAGCGGCGAGCATCCCAGACGACGCCAGAGCCGCCGGCACCCGGGTCGAGCGCGCGCCACGACGCGATCCACTCCGCCACCGTGCCAGGGCTACGCAGGGCAGCCGTCTCCGTGGGCGGATGCAGCGGCAGGTCTACGAGCAGCCCGCCGCCGGACGTGCCGGCCGTGGCACACTCGGCGAACCGGCGCTGGTAGACCTTGGCCACCGCGGCACGGGCGGCGTCGGGAGTCACCATCGAGCTCACGACCGGTCGAGCTCCAGCTCGAGCATCGCCTGGTCGGGCTCTGCGGCCTCGGCTCCCGCGCCCTGCGCAGACTCGGTGAGCTCGTCGAACGGGACCGGCGCGATCTGCGAGTCCTTCGAGTCGCGGCAGGTCACGAGCGCGATGCCGCCCACGTAGTCCTCCAGGGTCTGCAGGAGCTTGAGCGGCGTCGCCAGGATCATGTGGAACCCGAACTCGCGGAAGATGTCGAGCGCCATGCGCGTGAACGTGGCGTCCGCCTTGTCGAACGCCTCGTCCATGACGACCGACCCGAACGACGGCACGTCCTCGGCGTCCCGCGTGAGCTGGTACCGCAGCGCCGCCGCCAGGCAGAACACGACAAGCTTCTGCTTCTGGCCGCCCGAGCGCCCCTCCCCCGAGTCGTAGACGTCGACGACGGTCAGGTCCGCGTCCACCTCACGCCCGACGAACCGCACGTGTCGGCGAGTGTCGAGGCACTGCGCGCGCCAGCTGCGATCCGCGGTCTCTGACGATCCGAGCTGGCGCATCACCCGCGCCAGCACCGCGAAGCGCGCCTCCGCGTCCGCACGGTCCTCGTCGGCGGCCAGCGACCCGGACGCAATCGTGTTGAGGTCGCGCAGGAACTCGACGGCGACGGCCGGCCGGGCCTCGTCGACGTGGATCTGCAGGTAGCGGCCCGGACCGAACTGGCTGCGGCGCAACGAGTCGTTGATCGGGTCGACCCGGCGCCGGATCTCGCTCGGCGCCCGGCGGATCTCCTGGGCGAGCAGACCGATGTTCTGCTGCGACTGCTCCCGCAGCAGGTCGAAGAACCGATGCTCGAAGTCGGGCAGCCGGTCGGCGCGCAGGCCCCCCAGGATCTTGAGGAACCCTTGCCGGTCTTCGGCGTCGTCGGTCAGGTCGCTGGCCAACGCAGGCCAGCGCCGCAGGAAGTCCCCCGCAAGCGTGGTGATCTTGCGCTGGGCTTCGTTGCGGGTCGCCAGCGCCTCCCGCCCACGCAGGTGGAGCGCCTGGGAGACCTTGCGCGAGTCGCCGTCGATCGACTGGTGGGTGACCTGGCGTGTGGCCCGGACCGCGTAGAACTCGGCCTCTAGGAGTGCGGCGACGCTCGGCGTCACCTCTCCGATGTCCGCCGACTCCAGCTCGCGCACCGACGACTCGAGGATGGCCAGCTCGGCGCTTGCCTTCGCGGCGGCCTTGCCCGCCTCTCCGTCCTCGGCGCGCACCTCCTCACGTTTGGACTCAGCAACGGTGAGCAGGTGCTGGGACTGCCGCAGGTCGCCGTCCGCCGAGAGGAGCTCGGCCCGGGCGCGCGTCGACTCGGAGACCTTGCGCTCGCGTGCTGCGACGTCGATGGCCGGCCACTCGATCCCCCCTGCCGAGCCGAGCACCCGCAGCCTGTTCTGGTGCGCGAGATTGTCGCGCCTCAGCGTGCCGAGCTCTGAGTCGAGCCCTTTGAGCTCGTCGTTGGCGGCTCGAAGCTGGTCCAGGAAGAAGTCGACCTTGGCCGCGTTGTCGAAGCCCAGCACCCAGCGCGACCGGTCGTCGACGGCGAACCGGTCGTCCTTCTCGTACGACCGCTTCGCCCGCTTCACCTGGCCGGCGCGCGTCACCGCACGGTCGGCACCGGCGAGCTCCGCCGCGGTCTCGACGCACAGGTAGTCGAAGCGGCGGCCGAGCTCGGCGTTCAGCCACGCCCGCATCGGATGGTCAGCCACATCCACGCGGTACAGGAGCGAGTCCTCCGACGACGGCCGGCGCGGCGCGTCCGCGACCGCGGGCACCACCTCGAGCTTGAGGTGCGCCCGCAGGTGTGCGGCATCGACCGCGGCACTGACCGCAAGCTCGTGCGCTGCGGGAACGAGCAGCACCGTGGCGAACGGGCGCAGCACCCGCTCGATCGCCCCCGTCCAGTCGGCGTGCGCGGACCGGACCTGGACCAGCTCGGCGGCGTACGGAAGCGATGACCTCGGGAGCCCGGTCGCCTCGACGATCAGCCGACGCGCGTCGATCAGGGCCTTGCCGACATTGGACCGCTCGTTGCGCAGCGCCTGCAGCTCGGCGGTGATCACATCACGCCGTTCGGCGCGCCGCGCTCGCTGCTGGTGCAGCTCGCGGACCCGGGCCTCGGCCTCCTGCTGGTCGCTCTCGGCGGCCGCGACCATCGCCGACGCCGTGCGCTGAAGCTCGGCCAGGTCCTCGAACGACTCCGGCATCGCGATTCCGACCGAGCTCAGTTCCCGTTCCAGTCGGTCCCGCTCGGCCCGCGTGTATGTCAGCGCGGCGGTCGCCGCGTCAAGCTGTGCGTCCAGCGCCTCCAGCCTTGCGCCGCCACGGGCGTCGACCAGCGCCTGAGCCTCCCTCACCCGCAGCTCGGCCTCGTTCGTCGCCGTGTGCGCGAGCCGCTGTGCCTCGTCCATCCGTGCAGCGAGGTCGGACGCTCCCGCGAGCGCCTGCCGGGTGAGCTCAAGCTTCCAGGACTGCGTAAAGTCGTCGAGCGCGACCGACAAAGCTTCCGCGTCCTGCGCGGCCGCGCCGGCGTCGTCGTACTCCTGCGACAGGGCGGCCAGGGGCGTCAGGTGGTTAACCTGCTCGCGCGCCTGGACGACGGCGTCGTGCGCCTGGGAGAGCTCGGTGAACTGCTCGACGGCCCGTGTGGCGATGGCGAACGTCGAGGGTTCGTCGAGCATGAACGTGCGGAAGAGCTCGTCGAGGGAGCCGAGGTTCTTCGCGGACTGTGTCTTGTGGAGGAGCAGGATCGCGCGGTCCCCCGTGATGCCGAGTGCCCTGGAGAACTTTGCGGCGAAGCGCGAGTGGTCCGGCTGTACGTCGGCCGCCGGCCAGCGCCGCTTGATCCCGCGCATGTCGAGACCGTTGCGGGCGAACTCCTCCAGCTCGAGCAGCCTGAGCTGGTCGTTGAGCATCAGGTGGAGGTCGTGCACCTCCCCGGGGCTCGTGGCACCGCGCTTGACGTGGAAGAGCTTGACCAGGGTCACCACTTGCGGGGCGCCATCAGGCCTCGTGGTGCCGTTGGCGTAGCGCAACAGGATTCCGCTCCAGGTGGCGCCTGTGCGCAGGTACTGCGTGGCGATCTCGCCGGTGTCGCCGTCGGCGGCGCGCCGCCAGGCGCCACGCACGTACGACAGCACCGTGCGGTCGTCGGCACGCGTGGACCCGTCGGCCGCAGCGGCGTTGAACCGCGTCTTGCTCCGGGGCGTCAGGACGGCGGTGATCGCATCGACGAGGGAGGACTTGCCGGAGCCGGAGTGGCCGGTCAGCAGGAATCCCTTGCGGGCGACGTCGATGGTGTGGTGCCCGTGGAAGGTCCCCCAGTTGACCAGCTCGAGGTGCTCGAGCCGCCACTGGCCGGGGTGCACTGCGGTCATTCCTCGTCCTCGCCCTCGAACTCGGCAGTCTCGCTGGTCGCACCGTCGGGCGTGCCGCCGCCGAGCAGCCGCTTGTACTCCGCGCTGACCGCGGCGATCTCTTCCGGCCCGAAGACGAGCCGGAGGACCGGCGAGACCTCGAACCGGCCTTCCGTGCTGATCTTGGCCAGCAGGTTCTGTTTCTCGAACTTGGTCCACGAGGCGTTGATGCGCTTGGTGAACCCGGCCTCGTCGGTCGAGGAGGCCGCCCGGTAGACGTGGAGCTGCTCGAACACCTCGTCCTTGCCTACGATCACCCGCCCAGATCCGCCCGAACGGACCAGCTCGCCCCGCAGGTGGAGCAGCAGAACCGTGTCGATGAAGGTCAGCGGCAGGGTCCGTACCACCTGCGGAGCGGTGCCCGCATCGGTCTGGGCACCCCGGATGAAGGCGATGCCCAGAGTGGTGTCGACCACCAGGTCCAGGAAGATGTCTGCCAGGCGGGACCGGATCGCGTCGGTGTCGGCGACCAGGGCACGCCAGACGTCGCCGTGACGTTCCGCCGACACATACGGTCCTTTCACCAGCGCCGCGAGCGCCCGGCGAGAGGGCTCCCGCAGGGTGCCGGTGTCTCCGCGCCACAGGCGGTCGCCGCCCTCTTGGGTGGCCACTTCCGCTCCGTCCGCCCCTGCGATGGATGTCTCGGTCAGGGCTGTCTCGTTCATGGCAAGGCGTCCTCGAACAGGTACTCAGGGACGGTGGCCCCGCGCGTCTCCTGCGGCCTGACGCCGCCGTCGGCGGACGTCGTCGGCCACTGCACGTGCTCCAGGCGACCGGAGTCTGTGCGCGTCGCATGCTCCTCGGCGAGCACGAGCAGCCCGACGACGGAGGCAACTCCTTGCGTCGCGGGCCGCGCGTCGAGGATCTCGGCGAGGGTCGACGGCCCGCGCTCGGCAAGCACCTCGTTGACGTTCCGAGTGAGCTCGTCGAGGTCGATCTCCGACGCCCGCACGAACTCGCGGAGCGCGGCAAGGTCGGCTGTCGCCGATGGTGCCGAAGCGACGAGCTCGCTGGTCTCGCTGTCCGCAGGGTTGAGCAGACGCAGGGCCGAGATCTGGCTGGCCGTGACCGCGGTGAGCCGCAGGTCGATGCCCAGCGACCGGTAGGGCTGGACCTGCTCGGCCAGCGAGCTCGCCTCTGCGAGCGCCTCGCGCGCGAGCCGGTGCACTCGCCTGTCTTCGGCCAGCTCCTCGCTCTGGACGAACCGCCTCAGGCTCCGGCTGAACGACGTCATGACCTGGTGGATCTCGCTGCCGCCGTCCTGCAGTGCGGGCAGGAGCCGGGACAACGTCCGCACCTGCTCGCGGGTCAGGCCACGGGCGAACGGCCGCCGCATCAGCTCGTCGACCTCGTCCTCGAACGTCGCAGACCGCTCGGCGTCGAGCACCAGGGCGTAGAAGGCCGCGAACGACCGTCCGGCGTCGGACTCGGCGAGGAGATCGACGCCGCGGAAGACGTCGTCGAGCACCGCACCGCGAGACTCCGGCTCTTCGACGAGCCGTGCACGCAGGTCGCGGTTGAGCTGCTCGAGCGAGGCGCGCACGCGTGCGAAGTCCTCGGGCACCTCCGCAGTCAGGGACAGGATGTCGACGACGCGCTCGAGGGCGCGATCTTCCGGCAAGACGTCGGTCTCGCCCGCCGACAGCGCAGCGATCCGCGCATCGATCCGGTCCCGTTCCACCGTGAGCGCCGCGATCCGGCGTGTGACGTCCGGGTCAGTGTCGACGGAGAGCTGGTGGATGCGCTCGACGATCGTCGCCAGCCGCGACTCGGTGACGCTCGGCCGGGGGTCGGCGAGCTGCTCGACGAACCGGATAGCGACGAGCGCGCCCTCGCTCAGCTCGTACACCTCCTCGCGTGCCTGGCCCGGACGGCGGACGAGGTACCCGGAGGCGAGCCAGTCGCCGCAGTACTGGACGGCGGTCCGCGGCAGCTCGAAGCCGTGGGCGCGGAGCTCGTCCAGGTCCGCCTCGACCGCCTCGAAGAGCAGCGGCGCCGCCATCGTCCGCGTCTCCCCGGCGAGGTGGCTGCCCAGAATCGCAACAGCCACCGGTGCGTTCGAGGCGCGCAGCAGCGACCAGGCGCTGTTCGTCGCGGCATGTCGCCGTGCCGCGAGTGCGGCGCTCAGTGCTGTCACGCGGAAAGACTACGAAAGGACACCGACACTCCCGCTCGCCGCCGGTCTCGACATCGATCCGCGACGAGGCCGGTGTCCTGGGCCGGCGGCTTCAGGCCCCCACTACACCCTCGACCGTGAAGCGCCACCAACGGACGTGTGTCGCGCTCTGTCGCTGGAGGTTCGTGCGGAAGGTGAGCTGTCCTGGGCGTACAGAAGGAGGGTCAACGGCCCGCAAATGTCGTTCTCCATCAGGTTCGACGTGCCGTGCGCCCGGAAGTCGCGGCGGTCGGGTTGCTGCTCAGCCGCGGCGCAGCCGCTGGGCGTAGACGTCCAGGACCTCGATGATCCCGTCATGCTGGTAGACCCGGTTGCGCTGCATGCCGGTGCGTTCCTCCAGGACCCCGGCGTCGACCAACTGGCCGAGCGCGCGCTGGGCGCCCATGCCGTTCATGCCGAGCCGCTCGATCAGCAGATTGGCGTTCACCACGGGGTGGGCCACCAGATGCGGCAGGACCTTCCAGGCACCGGCATTGCGGCGCACGCTCGACATCCGGTCGCGGGACCACTCCACCTGCACGGCCAGGTCGTCGACCAGCTCGGCTCCAGACGAGGCGGCGAACCGGCTCGCGTCGGAGAACCCCTCGATGATCGGGCGGGCGTCGCCGTCACGGTAGGCGCCGAGCGCGCGGAAGTAGCCCTCAGTGTCGCGCAGCAGCCCGGCGGAGACGGGAGCTGTGGTGCTCGTCAGCACGCCTTTGGACTTCAGAAGGGCGTGCACGAGCGCTCGGCCGGTGCGCCCGTTGCCGTCGGCGAAAGGGTGGATGGTCTCGAACTGGGCATGCGCGATCGCGGCCTGCACCAGCACCGGCATGTCGTCTCGGCGCATGAACGCCACGAGGTCGTGCATCGCAGCGGGCACGTGCTCGGCCTGAGGCGCGATGTGGCTGGCACCGCGTGGCGTGATTCCGCTGGAGCCGACCCAGACCAGGCCATCGCGGTAGCGGCCGGCGTGCTCCTGCGAGCCCGACTGAGCCTCCAGCAGTTCGCGCTGCATCGTCAGGATCGCGTCGGAGTCCAGCCGGTCGGCGAGATCGAGCGCGGCCTCCATGGCGCGCACGTTGGCAACGACCACCTCGGCGTTCTGCGAGCTCGACTGGTCGATCTCCGCCAAGGCCAGTTGCCGCGCGCCCACCGTCAAGTTCTCGATCTGCGAGGACGAGGTGGACTCCGTGCGCAGCAGGATCGAGGACATAGGTCCGAGCGTCGGGCTGTCGGCACCGAGGACCGACCGCGCGTAGGTGTCAAAGCGCACCAGCGCGGTGGTCGCGTCCTCCGCGTCGGCGGCAAGGCCGGTCGGCAGGCTCGGGGTGTAGTCGGCGATCGGCGGGGTCACGGTCGAGCGGTAAGGCCCGCTGGCGGCAGCGACGCGGGCACGACCGTGCAGCCCGTCGGGCTCGGCCTGCCACACGTGCTCCTCGTAGCCCATCGCAGGCACCGCGACCGGAAGTGGTGTGACCATGCGCTCCATCTTAGTAACACTTCTGGGCAATGTGTTCCTCAGCGACTCCTGCAAGTCACACTTCGACTCACCAGATTGGCTGCGGTGCGGGCCAGATCGGGTCTCCGAAGGTGACGTCGACATGCATATGTTGCGTGCCCCGCGATCCGACAGCCCGAGGACGCCTGCGACATGCTCCGCCGTGACCACGGGCTGAGCGAACAGCGTGTCGGACAGGGGCCATGCGGAGAGTTCGATCGTGCCTTGATCTGCTCTCGCCAACGCGCGCGGAGGTCGCCGATGGACACGGCGAGCGCACGCCCGTTGGCTGTGGCCCCCATCGAGGCCTAGGCGACGTCGGCCACGATCCTGTCGACGTCGCCGTCCCGGTAAAGTGACGCGGCTCTCCCGGCACGAGCCCGGCATGGAACGAACCACCTTCGCGATGGACCGGCCCCGTCGCGCCCAGCCGCGGACGCGTGCCGCCCTACCGGGTGTTGGTGATCAACCGCTCCCGGTTGAAGGTGGCGGAGACGAAGCGCAGCGCAGCGACGTCGAGCATCACCAGCACCGCCGCCGCGAGGACCGCGAGCTTGGCTGTGGCGTGGATGATGTCGTTGGCGATGAGAGCGGCCAGGAACACGACCGGGAGACCCACCAACGTGCCCAGTTGCTGGGCCACGCGGACGTCGGTGGCCCGAGCCGAGATCGCCATGCTGAGCCAGATCGACAGGAGCGCTATCGGCGGTGTGAAGAGCACCTGGATCACGATCTGTTGCCACGGCAGGATCGCTGACGCCACCAGCGGGTCTGCGAAGAGCCGGACGACGACCACGAAGATCGCGAAGACGCCGTAGGCGACACCCAGCGAGGGCAGTAGCGCAGCCACCGCCTTGCCCAGCAACAGCTCCTCGCGCCGGATCGGCGTCCCCAGCACCGGTTCGAGCGTGCCCTGTTCCCGCTCGCCGACCACCGCGAACGAGGCGAGGAAGGCCGGTGCGATCGCGGGGATGCCGAGCATGAAGAGCATGATGTGCGCGCGCGCCAGCTCGGGCGCCGATGACGCGCTCAGGCCGAACACCGCCACCAAGGGCTGGACCAGGAAGACCAGGGGGACGATCGCCATGGTCAGGACGATCGACGTCTTGCGGCGCATCTCCCGCAGTTCCTTGCGCATGATCGCCCGCACCCGTCGCACGCTCATGCCCCTACCCACTCTCGTGATCAGTGTCGATGGCCGCGGGGTCGATGAGCTCGAGGTAGACGTCCTCCAACGACCGCTGCGACCGGCTGATGGAGAGCACGTCGGCGCGGGCGGCGACGAGTGCCCGCGTCACCCCGGGTGCGGCCACCGCAGGGTCGCTCACCGTCAGCGCATAGCCGGCGGACTCGTCCGCGGCCCAGCCCGTGACGCCCGGCAGACCGCCGAAGGTCGCGACGGGGTCGGGCAGCGGCGCGACGAGCCGGACCGTGAGCGACTGGGCGAAGATCTGGTCGCGCAGCTCGTCCGGACGACCGACCGTACGCAGGGTGGTGCTCAGGATGGCGACCCGGTCGCAGAGGCGCTCGGCCTCCTCCAACCGGTGCGTGGTGAGGAAGATCGTCACGCCGCGCCGGCGCAGACCGCCGATCAGCGCGTGCACCTCGCGCGCGGCAACCGGGTCCAGCCCGGCAGTCGGCTCGTCCAGGAAGAGCACCTGCGGGTCGCTGAGCAGAGCCCTGGCCAAGGCCACGCGCTGCCGCAACCCCTTGGAGAGGGCGCCGCACAGGTCCCCGGCCCGGTCGGCCAGCCGCACGGCGCGCAACACCCCGTCGATGCGCTCCCGCGGACCGTCCACCTCGTACAGATCAGCGAAAAACTCCAGGTTCTCCCGCACGCTCAGGCGCAGGTAGAGCCCGGGCGACTCCGGCATGATCGCGATCCGCCGGCGTATCTCGACCCCGTTCTCGGGCCGCAGCGGTATCCCGGCCACCACCGCCGAGCCCGCAGTGGGCTCGAGCAGCGTGCCCAAGGTCCGCACGGTCGTCGTCTTGCCCGCACCATTGGGGCCGAGAAAGCCGAAGACCTCGCCGACGCGGACCTCGAACGAGACGTCGGAAAACGCGACGCGGTCGCCGAAGCGCTTGCTCAGGTTGTGCACCTCCAGGGCCAGCCCGCCCTGTGACTTGACCACGACTCAAGAAGATAGGCGCAGGCCAGGCCCATGGGAAGAGCCCGGACGACTCAGAACGTTGCACGTGACGGTGAGGTCGCCGTCGCCGTCCGCATCAACGGCCGGGAATGTGGCTGATTGTCATTTGTCGTGGCAACTCCAGGTGTCCACGACTCCCCGAGACGCGAAAGCCCAGGTCCGCGGAATTCCGCGGACCTGGGCCTCCGACCCGACCGGCCGCCGAAGGGCGGCCGAGAGATCGATCAGAAGTTGATCCTTTAGGACCGCGTTCGCGGATCGTTGAAATTCCGCGGTTTCTGGAATTGCCTTTGCCAGTGTCGTGCCCCCTACGTGCCCCTGAGAACCGGGCTTGGTCAGGGCCGAGCCATGTGTCCCGAGTCTACCCAAGGAGGCCCCGCATCAAGCCGAATCGAGCGCCTCCTCCGGGGTGGCGCAGAGGAACGCGGGGCACGCCTGTCAGCAAGGATGCGACAGGTCCCGCCGGTCGGCTGCCCGTTGGCCAGAAGTGCCGCGAGGCCTCTGGCCTTCCGCCAGGCGGTGTTCCCGACCGGCCCCGGGGAGATCCCAATGACGCTCAACCGCTCGTCATGACCCGCGGCATCCACGGTGTAACCCGATTTCCCCACCCGACAGCGACTGGGTCGAGGGGTCTGCTGCACGGATAGGTGACACCTGACCTGTGGTGCCGTGAGGTGCTGCTGGAAGGATGTGCACCGTGCCCGGACCCCATCCCAGGGAGTTCCGTGACGACGTCGAGGCCATATCGAACGCACCTACCACCGTCGACGACGCCGGGCCCGCCCGGGTCGCCTGACACCCATCGAGTACGAGACCATCAACACCCCTCAGGTCGCACTCGCCGCCTGAGACCCGCTGTCACCTATCCGTGCAGCAGACCCGAAGGCGCGACACACCGCCCGCTCTCTCGGGTCCCTGATGGGACTACTTGCGGAGCGTGCTCGCGTAGTCTCGGGCCTTGCGCGCGAGCTCGAGCTCGTGTGCGGCGTCGAGCTCGTCTGCTGCGCGGGTCAGTTCGCGCAGGGCCGTCTCCGGGTCTCCCTGCATCGCCAGTGCCTCGCCACGAAGCCGCCTGGCGTTGCCGATCCCTCGATGGAGCTGGATGCTCTTCGCCGCCTCGAGCGCTTTGCTCGCCCAGAGCAGCGCCTCGGCTCCGTTTCCCAGACGAAGGTGGCGCACCGCGCTGCCGATGCCCGCCTCGGTTCGGGTGAACTGTGCCAGGTGGTGGCTCATCGGCGGATCTGCGGAGTCGACGATGTCGAAGACTTGCTGGTGCAGCTCCGCCGCGTCTCCCAACCGGGCGAGGTCGTCGAGCACTGCGGCTGCGGCGAGGGTCGCCTGGACCCGGCCGTCGGTGTCGCCCGCCGTCGCGAGCAGGTCACGTGCGGTCACTGCGGCCCCGAGTGCGTCGTCGAGGTCCCGCAGTCGCCACTGAGCCCAGCTGACGTAGAACCACGCCCAGCCCTCGAGCCCTTGGCTGCCGGCTTCTTGTGCGGCTCGCACGGACACCCGCGCTGAGGCCAGGGCTTGTTCGAATGACTCGATCTCCACGAGCTGCGCCCACGCCAGGTACCCCATGTGGACCGCGTGCTCTCTCGGACCAAGTCGTGTCGCGGCCGCTGCAGAGAGCCCGAACACCTCGTGCCACGACCCCCAGCGCGACCACAGGTCGGAGAACCAGTGCAGCGAATCAGCAACGTCCACGACCGTGCGGTCGTCCCCGGCGTTCGCCGCCGCACGCAGAGCCGCCAACCAGTTCACTGACTCGTCACGCAACCAGTCCCGTGCCTGATCGGCGTTGCGGAACTGCGTGGCGCTCGGGGCGTGGGGCGCGCGCGTCGCAGCGTCGGACTCGGTGCCTGCGCTGACCTTCTTGGGCTCGAACCACGCGCCGGCCGCGCAGGTGGTGGCCAACAGGTAGCCGAACAGGTCCCTGTGGGCTCGTGACTGTTCGTCCGTCGTGGAGTCGTCGCGCAGCTTCTCTGCAGCGAACAGGCGTACGAGGTCGTGGAACCGGAATCGGTTGCCGCGCAGCGACTGCAGGAGCCCCAGGTCGGCCAGCTCGTCCAGGTCGTCGCGCACCGAATGCTGCGCGCCGCCGATCGAGGCAGCTGCCAGGTCGTGGCCGAAGCTGCCTCCCGGTATCACCGCGAGGGTCCGGAACAGCGTCCTGAGCCGGTCGGTCAGCTGCTCGTAGGACACGGACAGCGCGGCCCCGACGGCGAGGTCCCCGGCCCGCAGCTGGTTGAGCCGGGCATCGTCCGCGCTCAACCGCTCGACGATGTCGGCGACGCGCCACTGGGGTTGCGCGGCCAGCCGGTTGCCTGCGATGCGCAGCGCAAGGGGCACGCCCTCGCACAACGTCGCCAGCTCCTCCAGGGCGTCCTTGTCCTGCACATGCTCGGGCACGATGCGTTCGAGGAGTCGCAAAGAGTCCGCCGGGGACATGGAGGTCAGCGTGATCCGGCGAACGGATTCCAACCCGGACAGGCTGCGTCGTGCGGTCACGATGAGTGCGCACTGCGCCCCGACCACCCGCACCGGTCGGATCTGGCTCTCGGTCTCGGCGTTGTCCAGCAGCACGATCGTCGGTTCCCGCGACGCGGCGTCCCGCCACAGGCGCACCGCGGCGACCATGGTGCGGGCCTGGGGAACATCGCCGGGCGCGACTTGCTCGAGAAGGAGCCGCAGGATCTGCAAAGGCGTCAGCGGGTTGCCCGACAGGCCCCTGAGGTCGACGAACAGCCGCCGCCGCACCTGCTGGGGGCGGTGCATGGCCTCGATGACGAGCGTCGTCTTGCCGACGCCGGCCGGGCCGCAGATCACGACCAGGGGCGCCTGCCCGGTGTTCTCGTCCCTGGCCACGGCCAGCAGGGCTGCGTCGAGCTCGGGACCGCGACCGGTGAAGTCGTCGACCCTGACGGGTTCGAGGAGCGATCCCGATTTGGGCTCGGGGGTGCGGCGTGCCTGGCCCGCCAGCTCGAAGACCTCCCGAGCTTCGTCGGGCGCCAGGGCCAGCGCGGTCACGAGTGAGGTCAGAGTGCGCCGCTGCGGTGCCCGGCTCGCGCCGCGCTCGAGGTCGCTGATCGTGCGGTCGCTCACGCCGGACGCCTCCGCAAGCCCTTCGAGGGTGAGCGCCGACCGGAGCCGGTGGTCACGAAGCAGCCGCCGCAGGGTGCGCTGCCCGCTCACCATCCCCTCGTCACCTCAGAACCCGACAGACCACGAGACTGCGTGTGTTCTTCGTGGTGGAAGGCGGCTCGTTCGCATGGGATGGGTCTCACCGGGTCATCATCCGGCACCACCACCGAGAGGGGCCCGCCATGCCCACCACCGAGACGACCGTCGTGCTGGTCCACGGAGCGTTCGCCGACGCCGCGAGCTGGGGCCCGGTCACCCGGGCACTGCTCGACCAGGGTGTGAAGGTCCTCGTGCCACCCGTGCCCAACCGCTCGCTGTTGGGTGACGCCGCCTTCATCAGGCGGTTCGTCGAGCAGATCGAGGGCCCCGTCCTGCTGGCGGGACACTCCTACGGCGGCGCCGTGATCACCGTGGCCGGCGCCGCGGAGAACGTGGTCGGCCTCGTCTACGTCGCCGGCTACGCGCTCGACGAAGGCGAGAGCCTCGGGCAGCTGCAGGGCGGCTTCCCCGACTCCGAGCTCGCCGCGAACCTCGTCTACCAGCCGTACACGCTGCCCGACGGAACCGACGGCACAGACGTGTCGGTGAAGATCGACGCCTTCCCGGCGGTCTTCGCCGCCGGCGTCGACCCGAAGGTCGCCGAGGTCCTCGCCGTGTCCCAGCGCCCGCTGTCGGCCACCGCCTTCGGGGAGACGGCTCCCGTGGCGGCGTGGCGCACCAAGCCCGCCTGGGGCATCGTCGCCGCGGCCGACCACACCATCAACCCGGACGTCGAACGCTTCGGGTACAAGCGCGCCGGCCTGCGGACGATCACCGAGCTCGATGCACCACACCTGGTCATGCAGACCCACCCGGCCGAGGTCGCCCACGTCATCACCGACGCCCTCGCCGAGCTCGCGTGACCCTGGCCGCCCGTCGCCACCCGCTCCACGCACCCGCTACCGCAAAGGAATCCCTCATGAACGGCAACCCGCACAACATCTCGCTCGAGCCGGCCGCGCAGGAGTTCGTCGACGCCACCGCGAACCCGCCCTACCTCTACGACCTCGGCCCCGTCGAGGGACGCAAGGCCGTGGACTCCGTCCAGGACGCAGAGATCTGGCAGCCCGACGTCGACGAGCAGTGGATCACCGTCGACGGCGGACCCACCGGCACGGTCAAGACCCGCATCGTCAAGCCCAAGGGTGCGACGGGATTGCTGCCTGTGATCGTCTACACCCACGGTGCCGGATGGGTCTTCGGCGACGCCCACACCCACGACCGCCTCGTGCGCGACCTCGCCGTCGGCACCGGCTCAGCCGTGGTGTTCCCCGAGTACGACCGCTCCCCCGAGGTCCGCTACCCCCTGGCGAACGAGCAGTCCTACGCCGTCGCCACCTGGGTCGCGAAGTCCGGGACCGACGAGGGCCTGGACCCCTCACGCATCGCCATCGCCGGCGACTCGGTCGGCGGGAACATGGCCATCGCCCTGACCCTCATGGCCAAGGAACGCGGCGACGTCACCTTCCGAGCCCAGGTGCTGTTCTACCCCGTCACGAACGCGGCGTTCGACACCCCGTCCTACGAAGAGTTCGCCGACGGGTACTTCCTCTCACGCACCGGCATGAAGTGGTTCTGGGACCAGTACACGACCGACGAGGACCAGCGCGCCGAGATCACCGCTTCGCCCCTGCGCGCCACCACCGAGCAGCTCACCGGCCTCCCGCCCGCCCTGGTCATCAACGGCGAGGCCGACGTCCTGCGCGACGAGGGCGAGGCCTTCGCCGGCAAGCTCCGTGACGCCGGCGTCCCCGTCACCCAGGTCCGCTACGCCGCGATCATCCACGACTTCGTCATGGTCAACTCCCTGCACGAGACCCACGCCGCAAAGGCCGCCATCGCCCAGGCCGTCGCCTTCCTCAAGGACGCCCTCACCGACTGAGCCCTGATCCACGGCCAGGCTGCCGCGCGTGGCTGTCCGGGAAGTCGAAATGCCCTTCTGACGTGGGAGGATACGGGTGTGACGCTCGTATCCGGACCACGCAGAGGGGCACTTCGTCAGTGGCGGCGAACGCCGCCTGGCTGGCCTGCGCGGTGATCGCGTTCACCATCTCCCGTGCCGCGGTGCGCTCCGGACTGATCGGTGAGGCCGAGCTCGCCCGGCCCGACCAGCCACGTACCGCCGTCGCGCACACACATGAGTTCGGTCTGCCGCAGAAGGCCTGACTTGGCACCGACGGTGTGCGGCACCAGCGCCGACATGAGCAGCCCGCTGGCCGTGAGCCTTCCGCCGGTGAGCCGCGGCATGGCCCGCTCGAACGGCGGCATGATCCGGGGCCCGACGCGCCGGAACCACGACGTGCGCAAGACCCATGCGACGGCCGCGCGAAGCGTGCGGAGCGGCGATGGGCGACGATGCGGCCGACGTCCCAAGTCAGCCGTCGGGGTACCGTCACGTCCATGTCCACAACGGTTCCCACTGCCCCCATCGTCGCCGCCGGTCTGGTCGGCGGGTTCGCCGTCGGGCGGGCCACCAAGCAGCGCCCGCTGGCCGGGGTCGTGCTGGCGGCAGCCGGCGTGACCGCAGGGATGCAGTGGGCCAGGACGTCCGGCCCCGCAACGACCGCCGCGCTCGTTGCGACCTACCTGGCGGCGTTCGGGCTCTCGCACCCGCTGGCGAAGAAGATCGGGGCGTGGCCGTCGGTGTTCACCGCCGCGGCAGTTTCCGCGGCCGCCGCCTGGGTGCTCAACGACCGCCGCGGCTGAGGTCGCCGGCGCACATCAGGCCACGTCGAGGGAGTCGTCCTCCCCCGCGTTCCAGCGGTGGGCCAGGACGCGCAGGACGCGGTTGGTGCGCTGACGGTCCGCGCGGCGCTCTGCGCGAAGCCCGTAGCCGCCGTGGCACATCTCGCACGAGCACAGCCCGTGCCCGTCCCACAGCCACTGCCAGTGGCAGCCGCCCGGGCGCGACCACAGGGCGTCGCGGTCGAACGGGTCGGCAAGTTCGCACACGCCGTCGGCGTGGTCGTGGACTTCGACGCGGGGAACGTCGCGACGGGCGACGCGGACGCGGAGAGGAAGATGAGCGTCGGTACGAGACACGAGGGCCTCCGAGGGTCTCAGCAGCCCCAGCCCGCTATCCCTCGGTGAGGGACGAACTGGGGCTATGGCTTGAGCCCCTCGCGCGGTCGTGTCCTCATGCGCCCCATCGTGGCACGAGCCCCCGAGGCGCCGTCCACAGAAGTCGCCGAGCGATCCACACTCGTCGATCCCTCCCCGAAGTTGAGCCCATGAGCGCTGACCGGCGCACCGACGAGGTGACCGAGTTGCCCAGGCGCGCTTCCGGCGGAGCTTGTCGAGTCAGATCAGCTCGACGCTGTCGGCCTGCGGCCCCCGGTCACTCTGACGCACCTTGAACCGGACCCGATCGCCCTCCTCGAGGACCTCGCCACCCCTCATGACCGACACGTGCACGAACAGGTCCGCGCCCCCGGCGTCGGGGGTGATGAAGCCGAAACCGCGCTCCGGGTCGTAGCGCGCGACGGTTCCCTCACCTCCGCGCACAGGCCCCCCGGACGCCCCGGGACGGCTCGACCGACCGCGCTCCGTGGCCGTGCGCGTACTCCCGGAGCCGCGCACCAGTTGCACGTTGCGGGCATTCGGCCCCTTGTCGCCGTCGACGACGTCATACGTCACGCGGGCGCCCTCCGATAGTTCGGTCACCCCCGAGCCGAGCGCACGGACGTTACAAAGACATCCTCGCCACCCGAGTCGGGCACGACGAACCCGAAACCCTTGGTCCCGTCGTACCAGGACACCGTGCCGTCCGCGCCGTCGGATGCCGGCCGTGCAACCTCCGCCTTGAGCGGAAGCAGGTGGTCCGCCTGCGGCCCCTTCTCCCCCTCGACAACAAGGAACGCCACCCGCTGCCCCTCCGAGATCACACCGCCCCCGACGATGGCCGAGCTGTGCACGAAGACCTCGACGCGACCGTCGTCGGGACTGATGAAGCCATATCCCTTGGCCGGCTCGTACCAGGCGACGGTGCCGAGCACGCCGACGGGCGCGTCAGCGGCCCGGTCGCCCGTGATCTGGACGCGGCGCGCCTGCGGGCCACGGTCACCCTCACCGACCTCGAACTCGACGACCTGCCCCTCGCGGAGCAGCCTCGGTCCGTCGCCGCCGACGATCTCGGAGGCATGCACGAACAGATCCTCGGCACCGTTCCCGAGATCGAGGAAGCCGAACCCTCGGTCGGCGTCGAACCATCGGACAGTTCCCTGGGGCACCCAAAACTCCTCATCTCGGCAGACAATGCTGTTACCCATTGTCCCCCCGACAGAACCGCAGACGAGTGGGTCACCCGCAAATCGCGCGCGCTGCGTCAGGCGGCGGCGTTTCTGCGGGCCACCTGGCTTCCTGGGGACACCTGGCTCGACCAGTAACCGCTTCGACGCGGCGAACGGCCAGCAGACCCCCGATCAGGGGCCCAGAGCCACGACGAAAGGCCCCTGACCTCAGCGTTTCCGCCGGCCAGAGGGCCTTGACTCGGCCCTTGAAGACCCCTGAGACGAACTTGTACACCTGGGCCGCCTCACCGGACCCGTCGCCGTTCGCCCGCTTCGACTCACGCGCCGCTTGCGCAGGTCGGTCTTCAAGCGCCTATGCCAGGCGGCGACAGGGAGCCGTCGTTCTATGGGGCACCAGCGGGGCACCGGATGGCTGGGAGCGTCTACTGGAGTCCTCGCGCGTCCACGTCCGGCGGCAACATCAACGCAGGTCAGAGCCAACAAACCCCTGATGGTGGGCCCGGCCGGTCTCGAACCGACGACATCCACGGTGTAAGCGTGGCGCTCTACCAACTGAGCTACAGGCCCTTGCCCGCACCCGAGGGCGCGGACCGCACGCCGATGCGCGCGACCCCCAAGGATAGGGGACTCAGACCTCCGCGAGCGCGGCCCGGTACCCCTCGAGATCCCGTCGCTGGCCCCGCGGGTTCACGACGGACCACCGCACCACGCCGTCGGCGTCGATGAGGAACGACCCACGCAGGGCGTGCCCGCGCTCCTCGTCCAGCACGCCGTAGGCGCGGGCCACGGACCCGTGCGGCCAGAAGTCGCTGAGCAGGTCGAACCCGAAGCCCTCCTGCTGCTGCCACGCCTTGAGCGCGTAGACCGGGTCGGTGGAGACGGCCAGCAGCCGCACCCCCGCGGTCTCGAACTCCTCGATGTTGTCCCGGAGCTCGCACAGCTCGCCGGTGCAGATGCCGGAGTACGCGAACGGGTAGAACACCAGGAGCACGGTCTCACCCCGCAGGTCCGCGAGGTGAACGGGCGTGCCGTGCGTGTCGGGCAGCGTGAAGTCGGGCGCGGGGTCACCGGGCCGAAGGGGCATCAGCGCCCGCGCCCTCGGTTCGACAGCTGCGTCGCCGACCAGTCGTCCGCCACGGCGAACGTCGTCATCGCATGCAGGCCCGCGGTCGTGGCGGACTCCTGGATCTCGTCGTGGCCCACGTGGCCCGAGCGGCCCGGCTTGAGCGTGAACAGCCACACCGCGCCGCCGTCGTCGAGCACCGTCAGGGCGTCGACCAGCATGTCGGTCAGGTCGCCGTCGTCGGCGCGCCACCACACGATGACACCGTCGGTGACGTCGTCGTAGTCCTCGTCGACGAGCTCGCCGCCAGTGATCTCCTCGATCGCCGCGCGCAGCGCGTCGTCGACGTCGTCGTCCCAGCCGAACTCCTGTACCACCTGGCCGGGCGTGAACCCGAGGCGGTCGGCCTGGGGATCCGTCTGCTTACCCACGTGGTTGTTCCATTCCTTCCTTCGGCAAAGTCGACGCCGGGCCGCCGTGCGGTCCGGGATGGTGGTCAACGTAGTCCACCTGAGCGCCGCGCGCCTTGTCATCCGCACGACGGCGGCACTCGCGGCGCCCACGGAAGCCGTCCAGCGACGTCGGGCGGGCGTTGTTGAGCGGGCAACAGCATGACCGACGTCACGACTTCCGCCCACGAGATGCAGTGTGCGGGTGGTGCGGATGGGGACACAATGGGGGTGAATCGACGACGACAGGCGTGGCTGTGTGGTGCGCACGCACCCCGGTCATGACAAGAGAGAGGTTGCTGGTGGCTTCGTACGACGAGACCGGACCGCTGATCAACGGTCTGCTCAGCTCGGTCCCTGACATCGACCCCGGCGAGACGGCCGAGTGGGTCGAGTCCTTCGACGGGCTGATCGACGAGAAGGGCGGACCTCGCGCCCGCTACGTCATGCTCAACCTGCTGCGCCGCGCGCGTGAGCGCAACGTGTCGATCCCGGCGTCGTTCGCGACCCCGTACGTCAACACGATCGGCGTGCACGAGGAGCCGTACTTCCCGGGCGACGAGTCGCTCGAGCGCCAGTACCGCGGCTGGAACCGCTGGAACGCCGCCGTCATGGTGACGCGCGCGCAGAAGCCGGGTATCGGCGTCGGTGGCCACATCTCCTCGTACGCGTCGTCGGCGACGCTCTACGAGGTGGGCCTGAACCACTTCTTCCGCGGCAAGGACCACCCGGGCGGCGGCGACCAGGTCTACTTCCAGGGCCACGCGTCCCCCGGCATGTACGCCCGCGCGTACCTCGAAGGCCGCCTCTCGGCGGAGGACCTCGACGGGTTCCGCCAGGAGAAGTCGAAGGCCGGTCACGGCCTGCCCTCCTACCCGCACCCGCGCCTGCTGCCCGACTTCTGGGAGTTCCCGACGGTCTCGATGGGCCTCGGCCCGGCGTCGGCGATCTACCAGGCCTGGACGAACAAGTACCTGAACAACCGTGGCATCAAGGACACCGCCCAGCAGGACGTCTGGGCATTCCTCGGCGACGGTGAGATGGACGAGCCCGAGTCGCGCGGCATGCTGCAGCTCGCGGCGCACCAGAACCTGGAGAACCTGACCTTCGTCGTGAACTGCAACCTGCAGCGCCTCGACGGCCCGGTCCGTGGAAACGGCAAGATCATCCAGGAGCTCGAGGCCGAGTTCAAGGGTGCCGGCTGGAACGTCATCAAGGTCATCTGGGGCCGTGAGTGGGACGCCCTGCTCAACGCGGACAAGGACCGCGCCCTGGTCAACCTGATGAACGTGACGCCCGACGGCGACTACCAGACGTACCGTGCCGAGTCCGGTGCGTTCATCCGCGAGCACTTCTTCGGCCGCGACCCGCGCACCAAGGCCCTCGTCGAGAACATGACGGACGAGGACATCTGGAACATGAAGCGCGGTGGTCACGACTACCGCAAGATCTACGCGGCCTACGCCGCCGCCCGCTCCCACCAGGGCCAGCCGACGGTCATCCTCGCGCAGACGGTCAAGGGCTACGGCCTGGGCTCCGGCTTCGCGGGCCGCAACGCGACGCACCAGATGAAGAAGCTCAAGTCGGACGAGCTCAAGGCCCTGCGCGACTCGCTGCGCATCCCGATCCCCGACGAGCAGCTCGAGGACCCGTACAGCGCGCCCTACTACCACCCGGGCTTCGAAGACCCGGCGATCCGCTACATGCTGGAGCGCCGCCGTCAGCTCGGTGGGTTCGTACCGGAGCGCCGTCACGCGCCGAAGGCGATCACGCTTCCCGACCCCAAGGCCTACGAGCTGCTCAAGAAGGGCTCTGGCACGCAGGAGGTCGCCTCGACGATGTCGTTCGTGCGCCTGCTCAAGGACCTCATCAAGGACAAGGAGTTCGGCAAGCGCATCGTGCCGATCATCCCCGACGAGGCGCGCACGTTCGGCCTGGACGCGATCTTCCCGAGCGCGAAGATCTTCAACACGGGTGGCCAGCACTACCTCGCCGTGGACCGTGAGCTCATGCTCTCGTACAAGGAGTCCGAGGCCGGGCAGATCATGCACACCGGCATCAACGAGGCCGGTTCCGCGGCCGCGTTCCAGTCGGTCGGCACGACGTACGCCACGCACGGCGAGCACATGGTGCCCGTCTACATCTTCTACTCGATGTTCGGGTTCCAGCGGACCGGCGACCAGTTCTGGGCCGCCGGCGACCAGATGACGCGCGGCTTCATCATCGGCGCCACCGCGGGCCGCACCACCCTCACGGGTGAGGGCCTGCAGCACGCCGACGGCCACTCGCCGCTCATCGCGGGCACCAACACCGCGATGGTCGCCTACGACCCGGCCTACGGCTACGAGATCCGCCACATCGTCCGCGACGGCATCGAGCGCATGTTCGGCCCGTCGGACGACGGCGTGCACGACGAGCTGGGCCGCGACCAGAACGTCATGTACTACCTGACGGTCTACAACGAGCCGATGGTCCAGCCGGCCGAGCCGGAGGACGTCGACGTCGAGGGCATCAGGCGCGGTATCCACCGCATCTCGCAGTCGGACATCGCGTCCGACGGCCGTCCTCGCGCCCAGCTCCTCGCCTCGGGCGTGGGCGTACCGTGGGCGCTCGAGGCCCAGCACCTCCTGCGCGACGACTGGGGCGTGTCGGCCGACGTCTGGTCCGTCACCAGCTGGAACGAGCTGCGCCGCGACGCCCTGGCCGCCGAGAAGGCCGCGTTCGTCGACCCGTCGACCGCGCCGCGCACGCCGTTCGTGACCGAGAAGCTCCAGGGCGCGGGTGGCCCGTTCATCGCCTCGAGCGACTACGACCACCTGGTTGCCGACCAGATCCGCAAGTGGGTCCCGGGCGACTACGAGGTCCTGGGCGCCGACGGCTTCGGCTTCTCCGACACGCGTGCCGCCGCCCGCCGCTTCTTCCTCATCGACGGCCCGTCGATGGTGGTCAAGACGCTGCAGACGCTGGCTCGCCGTGGCGAGGTCGCGCCCGAGGTCGTGGGTCAGGCCATCGAGAAGTACCGCCTGCTGGACGTCAACGCCGGCACGTCGGGCAACGCGGGCGGCGAGAGCTGACCGTCCCGCTCCAGTGAGCACAGAGGCCTCCGCCCACCGCGTCAGCTGATGCGGTGGGCGGAGGCCTTTCTACGTCATCGCCGCTGTCGCACGGCCGGTCACGCGTCAGGGCGTCGTCTGCTGCGCGGCCTCGTACGCCGCGATCGCCTGCTCCAGCTCCGGCTTGAGCCGGGCGACGGCGTTGCGGTCGGGGTGCAGGTCCAGGCTGGCGAGGTGCTGGCGAGCCTCCAGGACGCGGTCGGCCTCCAGCGCCGCGAGCACCAGGTGCCGCCCCACCTCCGGCGTGTGCTCGCGCGCCCGCCAGTGGCCGACGCCGAGACCGAGGGCCTCGACGGGCATCCCGGCTCCGCGCAGGATCTCCAGACCGCCGGCGAGGGCCCGCCCCTCGGGGTCACGCTCAGAGGCCGTGGCCAGGCGCCGGACGGCGCCTTCCGGGTCGGACGCCAGCGAGAGCCGGCCGAGCTCGAGGAGCGGGTACCAGCCGCGCGGGTGGCCGGCCAGCTCCTCGGCGAGGGACCAGACGGCGAGGTCGGCGGCGCGCTGGCGCTGCGCGGCCTGCGTCTCCTCGTCGGCGGTCGCGGTCAGCGGGTCATCGGGGTTGGGGGACTCGACGGCGCGGCGCCGCACGAGCTCGGCGAGGGCGTCGAACGCCCGCACGTCATTGGGGTCGTCGAGCAGCATCGCGCGCAGAGCGTCCTCCTGAACCGTGTCACCGCGGCGCCGGGCCGAAGGCGTCGGCCGCCGGGCACCGACGGTCGAGGCCGAGAACGGCCGGCGGAGCAAGGCACGGAGCCTGGGCATGAGGGCCATGTCCTGACCATAACCACAACAGGCGCCCGTGAGCAGGGCCGCGCGAGCCGTGGGGCGCGAGTGGCGGTGCCGTCCCGACGTCGCATCGACGCTCCGCCGACCCGGCCCGCCGTGGCGTGCCATGGAAGGGTCGCGGTGCGTCCATTTGTGGCATCCCCACAATGCTCGCGTGGTCGATGCTGCGCTGGTGCACGTATCCTCGAGCGGTGCCCTTCCCCCCGACCAACGCCGATCGCAGCCTCGAGCACCGGGCAGCGACCGTCCAGCGCGTCCGCGAGGGCACCGGGTTCCTGACCGCAGCCGCGCTGCGCCGGCTGGACGAGGAGCTGGCGTGGTACCGCGACCTGCCCGCCGAGGACCGCTCCTACGTCGGCCTTGTCGCCCAGTCGGGCATCACGGCGTTCGTCACGTGGTTCGCCGACCCGTCTGCGGCTCCCAGTGGCGTCGGCGAGATGTTCGCCGCCGCTCCGCGCGAGCTGACGCAGTCCATCTCGCTGCAGCACACGCTGCAGCTGGTCCGCCTCATGGTCGACGTCGTCGAGTCGCACGCCGACCAGATCGCCGGGCCTGCCGCCGAGCGCGAGGTGCGCGAGGCCGTGCTGCGCTACTCGCGCGAGGTCGCGTTCTCGGCCGCCGAGGTCTACGCCCGCGCCGCCGAGATGCGCGGTGCCTGGGACGCCCGCCTCGAGGCGCTCGTCGTGGACGCGCTGGTGCGCGGCGACGGTGACGACTCCCTCCGCTCGCGCGTCTCCGCGCTCGGCTGGAGCGGGCGCGGCCAGTCGCTGGTCGTCGTCGGCACGACGACGGACGAGCTCGACGAGCTGCACACCGCCGACCTGCGACGGGCCGCTCGCCGCGCGGCCGGGGACGCGCTGGTCGGGATCCACGGCGACCGCGTCGTCCTCGTGCTCGGCGGCGAAGGCGACCTGGTCGCCGCGGCCACCAACCTGCTGGCGCGCTTCGGCCCTGGCCCGGTCGTCATCGGCGGCCTCGTCCCGTCGGTCGCTGAGGCGGCCCGCTCGGCAGCCGCGGCCCTCGCCGGCCTGGCCGCCGCCCCGGCGTGGCCGCAGGCGCCGAGGCCCGTGCTCGCCGACGACCTGCTGCCCGAACGCGTGCTGACCGGCGACGACGCCGCCCGCAGCACGCTGGTCGAGCAGGCGTACCGCCCCCTCGAGGCGGCCACGGGCAACGTGCTCGAGACCCTGTCGGCCTATCTCGGCACCGGCCGGTCGCTCGAGGCCGCGGCCCGCCAGCTGTACGTGCACCCCAACACCGTCCGCTACCGCCTGCGCAAGGTCTCGGAGATCACCGGCTGGGACCCGCTGGACGCCCGCGAGTCGTTCGTCCTCCAGGTCGCGCTGGCGCTCGGCCAGCTCGGGTAGCACCCGATCTTGTGGGATTCCCACAAGCGCTCTCGGGCAGGTTCGTGCCCGTCGGTACGCGCCGCAAGCCCGGCCTTCTGACACCGTTGACCCGTGCTCGCCGTCGTCTGCCCTGGACAGGGCTCTCAGACCCCCGGGATGCTCGCACCGTGGCTCGACCTGCCCGGCGTCGCTGACCTCCTCGCCACCTCCTCGCAGGCCGCCGGCCTCGACCTCGTCGCCCATGGCACGACGTCGGACGCCGACACCATCCGCGACACCGCCGTGGCCCAGCCGCTCATCGTCGCCTCGTCGCTGCTCGCGCTGCGTGTCGTCCTCGACGGCCGCAGCGCCGCCGACGTCGTTGACGTGACCGCCGGCCACTCCGTCGGCGAGCTCGCCGCCGCCGCCGTCGCGGGCGCGCTCGACGACGCCGGTGCCGTCGGCCTCGTGACCCGTCGCGCCCAGGCGATGGCCCAGGCCGCCGCCGCTGCGCCGTCGGGCATGAGCGCCGTCGTCGGCGGCGACCCGGCCGAGGTGCTGGCCGCGATCGAGGCGGCGGGCCTGTGGCCCGCGAACGTCAACGGCGCCGGCCAGACCGTCGCCGGCGGCGCGCTCGAGAACCTCGCGAAGCTCGGCGAGAACTCCCCCGCCCGCGCCCGGGTCATCCCCCTGCAGGTCGCCGGCGCGTTCCACACGCCGTTCATGGACTCCGCGCGCGAGGCGTTCGAGCCGGTCGCGACGGCCTGGCCCGCCACGGACCCGCGCGTCGCGTTCCTCTCCGACGCCGACGGCGCCGCGTACACGGGCGGCGCGCACAGCTTCGGCACCGCCTCCGAGGTGCTCTCGCGCCTCGCCGCGCAGGTCACCGCTCCGGTGCGCTGGGACCTCATCATGGAGACGCTCGCCGCGCGCGGCGTCACCGCGATCCTCGAGCTGGCGCCCGGCGGCGTCCTCACCGGCCTCGCCAAGCGCGCGCTCAAGGGCATCGAGCTCGTCGCGATCAAGTCGCCCGACGACGTCGAGGCCGCGCGCGACCTCGTCGCCACCCACTCCGACGCCGCGCGCAGGAACGGAGCCCAAGCATGACCGTCCAGCTCAAGCAGGCCCAGCCGGTCGCGTACTCGCGCATCCTGGGCATTGGCGCCGAGCGCGGCGAGCTCGTCGTGACCAACGACGACATCGCGGGCCCCATCGACTCCTCCGACGAGTGGATCCGCCAGCGCACCGGCATTGCGACCCGTCGCCGCGCGGGCGCCGACCGCGACGTGCTGGACCTCGCCGAGGTTGCCTCGACCAAGGCGATCGCCGCCGCGGGCGTCGCGCCCGAGGAGATCGACACCGTCGTCATGTCGACGATCACGCACTTCACGCAGACACCGTCCGCGGCCGCCATCCTCGCCGACCGCATCGGCGCGAACCCTGCCGCCGCCTACGACATCTCCGCCGCGTGCGCGGGCTACTGCTACGCGATCGGCCAGGCCGACGCGCTGGTGCGCTCGGGCGTCGCGCGCAACGTGCTGGTGATCGGGGCCGAGAAGCTCTCGGAGATCATCGACCCCACCGACCGCACGATCTCCTTCCTCCTGGGCGACGGCGCCGGCGCCGCCGTCGTCGGCGCTTCGGACACGCCGGGCATCGGCCCGACGGTCTGGGGCTCGGACGGCTCGAAGGCTTCGACGATCCGCCAGACGCACTCGTGGACCGATCTGCGCGCGGACCCGTCGCTCGGCTGGCCGACGCTGCGCCAGGACGGCCAGACCGTCTTCAAGTGGGCCAGCTTCCAGGTCGGCAAGTTCGCGCAGGCCGCGATGGACGCCGCGGGCGTCGGCCCCGAGGACATCGACGTGTTCGTGCCGCACCAGGCGAACATGCGGATCATCGACCAGATGGTCAAGCAGCTGAAGCTGCCCGAAGACGTCGTCGTCGGCCGCGACATCGTGGACACCGGCAACACGTCGGCCGCGTCGGTACCGCTCGCCATCGAGCGCCTCATGTCCGAGGGCCAGGCGAAGTCCGGCGACGTCGCTCTCCAGATCGGGTTCGGCGCCGGGCTGGTGTACGCCGCCCAGGTCGTCGTGCTGCCGTAGCCTCGCCCCTGTTCCCCCACGAACTCCCGGTGCCGCCGGCCCCGGACCCCACCGAAGAGAAGGAAATACCCATGGCTTACACCGACACCGAGATCCTCGAGGGCCTTGCCGAGATCGTCGCCGAGGAGACGGGCCTGCCCACCGACGCGGTCCAGCTCGAGAAGTCCTTCACGGACGACCTCGACATCGACTCGCTGTCGATGATGACGATCGTGACGCACGCCGAGGACAAGTTCGGCGTCCGCATCCCCGACGAGGAGGTCAAGAACCTCGCCACGGTCGGCGACGCGGTGACCTTCATCACCGGCGCCCAGGCCTGAGCCTCGCTCTTCGTGGTCTCGACGGGCTCACCCACCGCTGACCGGTGGCTGAGCCCGTCGGAACCACCCGCACGGACCACTCCGCCCACTCACCTCCAGGAGCCCCAGCCATGACCGCACCTCGCGACGTCGTCGTCACCGGACTCGGCGCCACCACCCCGCTCGGTGGCGACACCAGCTCCACCTGGGCGGCAGCGCTGGCCGGCGAGTCGGGCGCGCGGACGCTCGAGAACGACTGGGCCGAGAAGTACGGCATCCCGGTCAACTTCGCGGCGACCCTCAAGGTCAAGCCGGAGGAGGTGCTCACGCGCCCCGAGATGAAGCGCATGGACCCCTCCGCGCAGTACGCGATCGTCGCGACGCGCGAGGCGTGGGCCGACGCCGGCTCCCCCGAGGTCGACGGCGAGCGTCTGGGCGCCGTGGTCTCCTCCGGCATCGGCGGCATCTGGACCATGCTGGACGGCTGGGACACCCTGCGTGAGCGCGGCGCCCGCCGCATGCTCCCGATGACGGTGCCCATGCTGATGCCGAACTCGCCGGTCGCGTACGTCGAGCTCGAGATCGGCGCCCGCGCCGGTGCGCACGCCATGGTCTCCGCCTGCGCGTCGGGCGCCGAGGCCATCGGCTACGGCGTCGAGATGATCCGCACCGGCCGCGCGGACGTCGTCGTCGCGGGCGGCACCGAGGCCACCATCCACCCGATGCCGATCGCCGCGTTCGCGGCGTCGCGCACGCTGTCGCTCCGCAACGACGACCCGCAGGGCGCCTCGCGCCCGTACGACGTCGACCGGGACGGGTTCGTCATCGGCGAGGGCGCGGCCGTCGTCGTGCTGGAGTCGGCGGAGCACGCTGCCGCCCGCGGAGCCCGCGTGTACGCGAAGATCGCCGGCGTTGGCCTGTCCTCGGACGCCTACCACATCACGTCCCCCGACCCTGAGGGCCGGGGTCAGGTCGCGGCGATGCGCCGGGCTCTCGAGGACGCCGGCGTGACCGGCCGCGACGTCGTGCACGTCAACGCCCACGCGACGTCGACCAAGGTCGGCGACCTCACCGAGACGGCTTCGATCCGGACGCTGCTCGGCGGCGAGGCCGACCACGTGCTGCTCTCGGCCACCAAGTCGATGACCGGGCACCTGCTCGGCGGCGCGGGCGCGCTCGAGACGCTGTTCACGGTCAAGGCCGTGCACGAGCGCCTCGCCCCGCCCACCATCAACGTGTCCAACCCCGACCCCGAGCTCCAGGTGCCGCTGGTCCGCGACGTCCCGGAGAAGCTGCCCGCGGGCGACGTCGTCGCGCTCAACAACTCGTTCGGGTTCGGCGGCCACAACGTCGCCCTGGTGGTCACGAACGCCTGACACCCAGCACGGCTCACGACGGCGCCCCGCAGACCCGGAGGTCTGCGGGGCGCCGTCGTTCCCAGGGAGCGGGGCTCAGCCCACGCGGTGCAGCCAGCGCACCGGGGCACCGGCCCCGGCGTAGCGGAACGGCTCGAGCTCGTCGTCCCACGCGCTGCCGAGGGCGAGGTCGAGGGCGTCCTGCATCGCCCGCGGGTCGTGCGCGAGCTCGAGCGCGGACCGCACGCGATCCTCGGGCACGACGACGTTGCCATGCACGTCGGTCATCGCGTGGAAGATGCCGAGGTCTGGCGTGTGCGACCAGCGGGCGCCGTCGGCGCCGTGGCTCGCCTCCTCCGTCACCTCGTAGCGCAGGTGCTGCCACCCGCGCAGCGCCGACGCGAGGCGCGCGCCGGTGCCCTGCAGGCCCTGCCACGAGTACTCGGCACGGTGAAGACCGCGTGCGGCAGGCTGCACCGTCCAGTCGAGAGAAACGCGGGCGGACAGCACGTTGCCCGCCGCCCACTCGACGTGGGGGCACAGGGCACGTGGAGCCGAGTGCACGAAAAGGACACCGCGTGTGATGGCGCCGGACATTGTTCCTCCCTGGGTCGAGGTCCGTCTTCCCCTACGTCCTCGATCAGGTCAGCGGTGCGGCGTGTCACCTGCGGTGTTGCGTTCGCTCTGCGCCATGATGCCCGACGGCGTCCCACGGCGCGAGGCGGAAGTGGTTCAGAGGCGCTCGCGCAGCTCCCGCATCGCCTTGGAGCGCACGCTGCGCTCGAGACGGTCGAGGTAGAGCTTGCCGTCGAGGTGGTCGCACTCGTGCTGCAGGCAGCGGGCCATGAGGCCCGTGCCCTCGACGACGACGGCGTTGCCGTCGAGGTCGGTACCCTCGACGCGCGCGTACCAGGCACGCTTCGTCGGGTACCACAGCCCGGGGACAGAGAGGCAGCCCTCGTCGCCGTCCTGCAGCTCGTCGGACAGCTCGACGATGCGCGGGTTGAGGACGTAGCCGACCTCGTCGTCGATGTTCCACGAGAACGCGCGCAGGTTCACACCGATCTGGTTGGCCGCGAGGCCGGCGCGCCCCTCGGCGTCGACCGTCTCGACCAGGTCGGCCACCAGGCCGCGGACGCCGTCGTCGATCGTGGTGATCTCGTCGCACACGGTGCGCAGCACAGGGTCGGGGATCACGCGGATCTCTCGCATCGCCATGCCGGGCATTCTTCCACGCCCACCCTGCCCAGCGCCTTCAGCGGGCGACCACGACGATCCCGATGACGACGCCCACCAGACCCCAGAACACCAGGCTCACACCGAGTGCCAGCACGAGACCGCCGGCAGAGGTGGCCCGTTCGTCGGACGCGTTCGACGCCGCCCGGACCGCCATCACGACGCCCACCGCCACGAGGGCTCCCCCGATGACTAGCCACCACACAGGAACCAAAGTGCCACATCACCAGCGGCACCTGCGTCCACCTCTGCGCTCCCGGGACGCTCCGGTAGGCTCGCGGCGCGCCCCGTTAGCTCAGCTGGTCAGAGCAGGAGACTCATAATCTCTCGGTCGCGGGTTCAAGTCCTGCACGGGGCACCAGGTCGAGACGCGGCAACGGCGCCGCTCCCTCGGCGCTCACGCTGACACTCGGCATCGACCAAACGGCGCGACGACGGTCGTCTCCGGCGGTTCACCCGTCGCGGGTGATGCCGGGTGACCGGGGCGCGTGGGCTCATGGGCCGAGGAGCCACTAGAGGAGGCCGAGTGCGCCATGACCGCATTCACGGTTTGGAAGTTTGACACCCCGGACGGTGCGAACCACGCGATGACCCTGCTCAGGAACGCCCAGAGCGAGGACCTCGTCAACATCGAGGACCACGCCGTGGTCTCCTGGCCCGAGGGCGAGGACAAGCCGACGATCGAGCACGGCCACGACGACACGAAGCGGGGAGCCGGCTGGGGTAGCTTCTGGGGCCTGCTGCTCGGCGCGCTGTTCGCGGTGCCGGTGCTCGGCGTGGTCGCCGGTGGCGCACTCGGCGCGATGAGCAAGGCATCGGAGAAGCTCGGCATCTCGAAGGACAAGCTGGAGGCCATCCGCGACGAGATCACTCCAGGTACGTCGGCGCTCTTCGTCGTCACCAACGCGGGCGACCTCGACCGGCTCGGCGAGCGGTTCCACGGCCTCAACATGAAGCTGGTCGAGACCAACCTGACGCCTGCCGAGAAGAAGGACCTGCTGGAGACGTTCGGGAGCTAGCCCGCCGGTCCGTCGCCTCAGCCCCTGGCGCGGCGCACCGCCAGAACGATCGCGGCGACCAGAAGTGCCACGAGCAGCAGCACGAGGACCACCGGTCCGAGCAGGAACGCGAGCGCGATGCCGGCGATGACCAGGACCTTGGTGCTGGTCCGCGTGCCCGACCACGCCCCCTTGACCGCGCCCCAGACGGGGTTGTCGTCCTGCACCGCTGCCTCGACGCCCCCGGCGACGGCGCCCGTGACGACGCCGTGGTCGTCGGCGACGTCCTCGACCGCGTCCCCAGCCGTCTCGACGACGTCCCCGGCGACGTCCGTGACCTCACCGACGACGGCCGCCTCGGCACTCACGACGGCGTTCTCGACCGTGCCTTCGAGCCTGCTGGACACGCGCTCGAGCGCCCGGGAGGCTCGAGCCGCCGAGTAGCCGACCGCGTTCTGCGCGAGAGCACGCAGCGCGGACGACAGCGACGGGCGCTCGGTGCTCGGAGCTAGCGCTGTTGCCGTCATCTTCGACCTCCGTGTTGCCGCGGTGATGGTGGGCGCCTTCCTCTCGACGATACGGCCGCGCCGGTTGGCATGCCGCCTCGCGGTCATCGCCGTCGTCGTGAGGCGCGTGCGTGCCGCTACGGTGGCCGCATGTGGTCGCGACGCCCCACGCTCCCGTTCGACGTGCGTACAGCCCTCGGGCTGACGCGCGCAGATCATGTGCTCGCCTCCGCCCCCCTCGCCGACGGCGGGTGGGCGGTCGCGACGAATGCCGAGCTGATCAGCACTCGAAGCGGCGTCGTCGTGCGGCGCCCGTGGTGCGACGTCGACCGCGCCGCGTTCGACCCTGCGCACGACATCGTGACGGTCCAGTGGGTCGACGCCGAACCCGACCTCCGTCTACGGACCGTCGACTCGGCGAAGTCCTGGCTGCCGCAGGTCGTCCGCGAGCGCGTCGAGTGGTCGGTGGTGCTGGGTGAGGAGGTGGCGCTTCCGGGCGGGCGGACGGCCAAGGTCGCCGTCCGTAGGGACGTGGACGGGAGCCTCTTCTCCCAGGTGCTCGCCGGGCCGCGGGTCGACCTGGACGATCCTGCTGTCGCCAGCCTCGTCGATGCCGCTGAGCAGCGCGTTCGCTCCGCCGTGGGGCTGCCGTGGTGACCTGTGTCGCGACCGCCGCCAGCGCGTTCTGAGCACCCGCAGAGGCCTGGTAATGTTCTACCCGGCCTCGGACACGGGGCCAGCGATCCCGCGTAGCTCAGCTGGCAGAGCATCCGACTGTTAATCGGACGGTCGTAGGTTCAAGTCCTACCGCGGGAGCCAAGAGCCCAGGTCAGAAATTACTTCTGACCTGGGTTTTTCGCGTTCCGAGGGCCGACCTTCGATCGGCCCACGCCATTCGCGCGTTCACCGCACGCCCGCCTCTCGATCGCTCGCCCCAGGCGGGACATTCTGGTTCGGCACAGCCCCAACTGGAGGTACTAGCGATGAAGCACGAACAACTGGCCCGGGACGACGAGCGTCACGGCAGGCGGACTGGCCTGGCGCTTCGTGGCGCTCTCTCCGGTGCGACTGCCACTGCCGTCCTACTCGGCGGCTTCGGAGCATTTGCTCTGTGGAACGACTCCCTGTCCGCAGGCCTCGACGACGACATCGCCACGGGTCGCCTCGAGCTGGTCGAAGTCACTCCCAAGAGCGGCTCGGGCTGGTACTTCGGCGATGGCGGTGAGGCGATCAACTCCGATACCGCCATCAACCTGGCAACGTTCAAGGCGTCTCCGGGTGATGAGGTCTACTTCCTCGGCACCGTCAAGGCCATCGTCGAGGGTGACGACCTCACGGCCACGCTGGCCGTGGACAAGACGTCGATCGTCACCCACGACAGCCTGTCCGGCTTCGTGGACGCTGAGGTCGAGCTCGTTGGTAACCCGACCGGTGAGCTCGTTGGCAACGACGGCGCTGAGCAGACGGTCGACGTCAAGGTCACCGTGACCTTCGACGAAGGTCTCACGGTGAACACCAGCCAGTCCCTCTCCGACGCCGTCGACCTCTCCGACCTCGAGTTCACGCTCGAGCAGGTGACCTGAGGCAGCAACCCCCACCTGACGACCCCGGACGGTCGCATCTATCCACCGGGGTCGTCAGACCTTCCCTGAGGTTCGAGGAGTCGGAGCCATGCTAGGCAAGACACGCATCACGGCGGGGGTTGTCCTCGCTGCCGTTGCTGTGCTCTTTGGCGCGGGCCCGGCACACGCTCGATGGAACGACGACGTGGTGGTCGACGCCGGCACGATCTCTACCGGTCAGGTGGAGATTCTGGCGGCTTCCCCCTCGGCGTGGATGAAGGGTCCTGCACCGCTGGGACCAGGCGACAAGCTCATGCCCGGCGACACCATCACGACGGAGATCTCTGTCGAGGTGCTTGTCACGGGCACGACGATGACTCCCATCTTGAGCCTCGACCGCTGGGCATTGCCGTCCGGGCTCATCGGCGCGGTCGACGTCTTGGTCACCTACCCGCCGTTCTCGCCCGCTCTCGACGCGCAGACCGTTCCGGTGACCGTGACACTCACCGTCACCGACGACGCGAAGCTGATGGGCGACCGCATCGACTTCACCGGCGCCACCATCGTCCTGGACTCTGGTCGGGTCTGGTTCGACGTGCACCAGGCCGACCTGGGCGAGATTCGCTTCGGCAGCAATGACAGCAGCGACCTGTGCTTCGGCGGAGTGAAGCCGAACCCAGACGGGACGTGCCCCGACCCCGGCGGCTCCGGTCTCCCACCCGAGATCACGACCCGCCCACCGGTATGCAAGGGCACCGACCCGCTCGGCTTCGATGTGGGCTGGGTCCAGATTCAGCAGATTCCCGAGGTCAATGTCGGCGGCCAGACGGGACGTCTGACCGAACTGTCGATGGTCAAGGACTTCGGGCCGAACGACGTGAGCGCAACGCTGAGAATCGAGCTGCCGTCTGCATGGTTCGCCATCGCGGATCGGCCCCCGTTCTCGGCCCTGCGCCTGTATGTCAACGGAGTGCAGTTCGAGCGTGTCGGAAACGCCTGGGTCGGCGATATCGCTGTCGAGCCTGGCCGCATGCACATCGACATCCAGCTGTTGTTCAACCGCGCCACGGGTAGCGGAAACATCTACCTGTACCCCGCATGGATGCTGGCGACCCTCACGACCACCACGGCCACTGAAACGGGCACGGTCGACACCTACGCTCAGGCGCTGACCGTGACCGATGGCTACGCACAGGGCAGCGCGCCTAACCAGTGCCCCTCGGGTTCCGGATGGACCTTGCCCCCGGAGTCGATCCTGAATGTGGACGGCGCCCCGGTGAACCGCGGACAGGCTGTATCGATCTCCCCACCGACGGAGACGCTGATGCCGGTGTCTGACGAGTCTGAACCGGTCGTGGCTGCGGGTTTGGGCACCGCGACAGACCCGACGGCTGAAGCCAGCGTCGCTGAGCCTGCGGGCCAGGAGCCAGCCGGAGGCGACCCGACCGGTGACGGTGCACCCGCGGTACATGAGGAGAAGGGGACGGCAGGCGATGTCGATGACGACCCCGACTCTGAACTTGGCTGAACCTCGGCTCCGCGAGAGCGGCTGGCGGGCCGTCCGCCGTGGCCTCACCTACGGTGGGCTGCTGCTGACGCTCGCACTGGCGGTCTTCACCATTGTCATTCCGAAGTTCACAGGCTCCGTGCCGCTCACTGTGCTGTCCAACTCGATGGCACCGTCCATGCCGGTCGGGTCGCTCGCGGTCGTCAAGCCAACGCTCCCACTCGACATGACACCTGCGCGGTTGGACGTCTTGACGCCCGCAGAGGTTCGCGAGATCAACGACCTCAGTCGTATCCGCTCCGGGTCGATCATCGCGTTCCAGCCGAACCCCGGTGACCCGACGCTGGTGATGCACCGGGTCCAGTCGATCAGGTCGACCATGGGAACGACTGGCGAGCCGGCGCGTCACGTGTTCATCACCAGGGGCGACAACCTGGACGCGGACGACCGCCCGGTCGAAGAGCACATGGTGCGAGGCGAAGTCTGGTACCACCTGCCCCTGCTCGGCTTCGTGAACGACAAGCTGAACTCCGGGCCGGCCCACACGCCGCTCATCCTCGGCATCGCCGCCGTCGGCTACGGCCTGGCGGCCGTGTACATCGTGCGTGCCGTGCGAGCGAAGCGTGATGACGCCCGCACCGAGGACGGCGGATAGGCCGTCGGGCTCCGTGGTGGAGGACCTGATGGCCCGCCTCAGGCCCCTCTGCTGCTAAGCACCTGCGTCGCAGCGATCCTCAGCTTCTTGCCCTTCTCTTCGAACCGGAAAGCGGTGCGCTCGACGACGACGCGACCGTCGCGGAACGAATAGGTCAGCGTGGCCTGGGCCCGATCCGGCGGCAACGGCGTCACGTCTCTGACGCTCACCCGGGCGATGTTGTCCCAGAAGGCCTGGTACGCGGACCTGCCGCCGGCGTGGTTTTTCTGGTAGTCGGCGGTCATCTTTGGCCAGGCGGCGTCGGTGTTCTCGGGCATCAGGGCGTAGTAGCTCGTGACGGCCGACGCCAGCTGAGCCGCGCCGGCCGTCGCGTCGCCCCCCTTCTTCCCGCCGCCCCGCGCGGACTCAGGCGTGGACTGCGTCTCAGCCTGGGACTGGGGTTGCGGTTCCGGCGTCGCCGTCGGCTCGGGCGCCGGTTCCGTTGTCGCCGTGGGTGTCTGTGCCCTCTCGGTCGCGACGGCAGCAGGAGACGGACCTGTCGAGGTCGCCCGCGGCGTCGAGGTGACCGACGGTGTGGTGGCGGCGCCGAGATTGGCCGCTGCCCGCGGAGCGCCGTCGAACCACCCGTTCAACGAGGCGACGGCGAGGAGCACCGCGGCGACGACTGACAACGCCGCGACGAGCACTCGAACATGTGGCCCGCGCCGTGTCGACCGGTGCCCGGGCTCGGGCGGAGGCTCGACCGACGCTGGCGACTCCGGTTCGCCAGGCGCCCCCTCTGCGAGCGCCGTCGGCGGCTCGCCCGTGACCTCGCCGGATTCAGCGGCGGGATCCGCGAGGACGACGACCGGCAGCGGCCGGGTGGGCTCACCCGGTGCCGAGTCCGACTGGAGCTGGGCGAGGTGCGTGGCGGCCTGGTCCATGGTCGGTCGCGCGTCCGGGTCCCTCGACAGCATCTGGAGCAGGAAGGGAGTCAGCGAGCCGGCGCTTCGGGGCGGTCGCACCTGCGCAGCCGCCACCTTGTGGAGCAGCATGAGCGAGTTCGGCTCGGAGCCGAAGGGTGGCTCCCCCTCGAGCGCCGCGTAGAGCGTGGATCCGAGGGAGAAGACGTCGGAGGCGAACGTGGCCTCCTGACCGAGGGCCACCTCGGGTGCGAGGTAGGCGGGCGTGCCGTGGACCATGCCCGAACCGGTCAGGGTCGGGTCGCCCAGCGCGTGCGAGATGCCGAAGTCGCTGATGTGAGCGGCGCCGTCTGGCGTGATCAGGATGTTGCCGGGTTTGACGTCCCGGTGGACGATCCCGAGCCGGTGGGCCTCCGCGAGCGCCGAGGCGACCTGTGTCCCGATCCGGGCCGCGTCGGCCAGCGGCAGCGTTCCCTCGTGGTGCAGGACTCCAGACAGGGTGGTGGACGGCAGGAGCGGCATGACGATGAAGGGCTTGCCCTCGTGCTCGACGGCGTCGAACACGGGGACCGCGTGGGGGTGGTTGAGGCGGGCGGTGATGCGCGCCTCGCGCAGGGCGCGGCGCTTCGCCAGCTCGGCCTCCTCCTCGGGGATGCCGGGAACCGTGTGCAGCTGCTTGACCGCGACCGTCCGCAGGAGGTGCTCATCCCAGGCCTCCCAGACGATGCCCATCCCGCCGCTCGCGATCACTCTGACGAGTCGATAGCGGTGGGCGAGGAGAGCCTCCGGCGCGTTCAAGCGCACCCCTCCGTCGGTAGCTGACGCTCTCGACGCTACGGCGCCCTGGGAGCGCACGACACTCGTCGACCGAGGCGGTCCTCCTGATCAGGAAGGATGCGCAGACTCAGCCGCGCCGTCGCGTGATCGTCCGCCCCAGCCAGACCAGCGGGTCGTACTTCCGGTCCGCCACGCGCTCCTTCATCGGGATGAGCGCGTTGTCGGTGATCTTGATCCCCTCGGGGCACACGTCGGTGCAGCACTTCGTGATGTTGCAGAGGCCAAGTCCGTGCTCGTCCTGAGCGGCCGGCACCCGGTCCGCGACGTCGAGCGGGTGCATCTCGAGCTCGGCGATCCGCATGAGGAACCGCGGGCCCGCGTACGACTGCTTGTGGTCGTCATGGTCGCGCACGACGTGGCAGGTGTCCTGGCACAGGAAGCACTCGATGCACTTGCGGAACTCCTGGGAGCGCGAGACGTCCTCCTGCGCCATCCGGTACTCCCCCGGCTCCAGGTCGGCGGGC
This sequence comes from Xylanimonas sp. McL0601, assembly GCF_049852175.1. GTDB lineage: Bacteria > Actinomycetota > Actinomycetes > Actinomycetales > Cellulomonadaceae > Xylanimonas. The sequence continues at coordinate 1,606,226 of NZ_CP187527.1, read as the reverse complement.
GGCGTGAACGACGGGATCTCGCGCGCCTTCTCATAGTTGAACGACACATCGGTCACGAGGTCGCGGATCACCGGGAACGTCCGCATGGGCGTCACGATGACCACCTCCTCGGGGTTGAGCACCGACATGCGCGTCATGCACAGCAGTCGCGGCCTGCCGTTGATCTCGGCCGAGCACGAGCCGCACTTGCCGGCCTTGCAGTTCCACCGCACCGCGAGGTCCGGCGCCTGGGTGGCCTGGAGCCGGTGGAGCACGTCGAGCACGACCTCGCCGTCGTTGACCTCCACCTCGTAGTACGCGAGCTCGCCGCCGTCGGCGTCGCCACGCCACACCTGGAACCGGCCCTTGTAGCTCATGCGCGTACTCGCTTCGCTCCGTGCGCGCATGAGGCACGAAACGCCCTGTGCTCTCTGATTCGCTCGCTTCGCTCACTCATGCGCGCGTACTCGCTTCGCTCCGTGCGCGCATGGGGCACGAAACGCCCTGTGCTCTCTGATTCGCTCGCTTCGCTCACTCATGCGGCACCTCCCTGCGGGTGGCCGGCCAGCTCGGGCGCCGTGTAGTACTTGCCGAGCTCTTCGACGTCGAACAGCGCGAGCAGGTCCGCGCGCATGGGAACCCGTTCGTCCATCTCGACGGCGACCCGCGGCACCACCGGGTCGCCGCCCGGATCGTCGCGGACGCAGCGCGACACCAGCACCCGGTGCCGCCACTCGGGGTCGAGCACCGGGTGGTCGTCGCGCGTGTGCCCGCCGCGGCTCTCGGTCCGCGTCAGGGCCGACGACGCCACGGCCTCGCTGACCATCAGCATGTTCCGCAGGTCCAGCGCCAGGTGCCAGCCGGGGTTGTACTGCCGGTGACCCTCGACGACGACGTTCCGCAGCCGGGACCGCAGCTCCTGGAGGCGTTCGAGGGCCTCGGTCATCTCGGCCTCGGTGCGGATGATGCCGACGAGGTCGTTCATCATCTGCTGCAGCTCGGCGTGGAGCGTGTACGGGTTCTCGCCGGTCACCCCGTCGGCCGGCGGGTCGAACGGCGCGAGCGCCATCGCGGCGGCCGCGTCGACGTCGGCGTCTCGGACCTCCGGCCGCCGCACCAGGCCGGCGACGTAGTCCGCCGCTCCCAGGCCGGCGCGCCGGCCGAACACCAGCAGGTCGGACAGCGAGTTGCCGCCGAGCCGGTTCGAGCCGTGCATCCCGCCCGAGCACTCGCCGGCCGCGAACAGTCCTGTCACGGTCGACTGCCCGGTGTCCGGGTCGACGGCGACGCCGCCCATCACGTAGTGGCACGTGGGGCCGACCTCCATCTGCTCCGCGGTGATGTCGACGTCGGCCAGCTCCTTGAACTGGTGGAACATCGACGGGAGGCGGCGCTTGATCTCCTCCGCGGGCATGCGGCTGGCGATGTCGAGGAACACGCCGCCGTGCGGGGAGCCGCGGCCCTCCTTGACCTCGGTGTTGATCGCGCGTGCCACCTCGTCCCGGGGCAGGAGGTCGGGCGTGCGGCGGTTGTTGTCCTGGTCGGCGTACCAGCGGTCCGCCTCGTCCTCGGTCTGGGCGTACTGGCCCTTGAACACGTCCGGGACGTACTCGAACATGAAGCGGCTGCCGCTCGCGTTCTTGAGCACGCCGCCGTCGCCGCGCACGCCCTCGGTCACGAGGATGCCCTTGACGCTCGGCGGCCAGACCATGCCGGTCGGGTGGAACTGGACGAACTCCATGTCGATGAGGCCGGCGCCGGCGCGCATCGCGAGGGCGTGCCCGTCGCCCGTGTACTCCCACGAGTTCGACGTCACCTTGAACGACTTGCCGATCCCGCCCGTGGCCAGCACCACGGCGGGCGCCGAGAACACGACGAAGCGGCCAGACTCCCGCCAGTACCCGAACGCGCCGGCGATGCGCGGCGCCTGTCCTGAGCCTGTCGAAGGGTCGTCGTCGGTGAGCAGCTCGGTGACCGTGCACTCGGCGAACACGCGCAGCCGCGCCTCGTAGTCGCCGGTCTCGGCAAAGTCGGCCTGCTGCAGCGCGACGATCCGCTGCTGCATGGTGCGGAGGAGCTCGAGCCCGGTCCGGTCACCGACGTGCGCGAGCCGGGGGTAGGTGTGCCCGCCGAAGTTGCGCTGGCTGATGCGGCCGTCGGGCGTGCGGTCGAACAGTGCGCCCCACGTCTCGAGCTCGTAGACGCGGTCGGGCGCCTCCTTGGCGTGCAGCTCCGCCATCCGCCAGTTGTTGAGGAACTTCCCGCCGCGCATGGTGTCCCGGAAGTGCACCTGCCACGAGTCCTTCTCGGCGACGTTGCCCATCGCCGCGGCGCACCCACCCTCGGCCATCACCGTGTGCGCCTTGCCGAACAGGGACTTGCAGATGATCGCCGTCCTCAGCCCGCGCTCGCGCGCCTCGATCGCGGCGCGCAGCCCGGCGCCTCCGGCGCCGATGACGAGGACGTCGTAGTCATGACGTTCGGTGTCGACCAACGCGGGTCTCCTATCCGATCAGTCGGAAGTCGGTGATCGTGCCGCGCGCGACCAGCATCACGTAGAGGTCGGTCAGGATGAGCGAGCCGAGCGTGACCCACGCGAAGAGCATGTGCCGCGTGTTGAGCGCGGAGATCCTGGTCCAGGCCCAGTACCGGACCGGGTGCTTCGAGAAGTGCTTGAGGCGGCCGCCCATCACGTGCCGGCACGAGTGGCACGACAGCGTGTAGCCCCACAGCAGCACCACGTTCCCCAGCAGCACGAAGTTGCCGACGCCGACGACGAACCCGTCCATCGGATGCCAGAAGGCGCGCACGGCGTCGTAGGTGTTGATGAGCGAGACGACGACGCCGATGTAGAAGAAGTACCGGTGGACGTTCTGCATGATCAGCGGAAAGCGCGTCTCACCCGTGTACGTGGCGTGGGGCTCAGGCACCGCGCACGCCGCGGGCGCGATCCAGACGGACCGGTAGTACGCCCGGCGGTAGTAGTAGCAGGTCAGCCGGAAGGCCAGCAGGAACGGCAGGCTGAGCGCCGCGTACGGGATGAGCGGGTTGTCCGGGAGGAACATCCCGAAGTGCGACGACCCGGGCTCGGACGCGCACCCGAGGGACACGCACGGCGAGTAGAACGGCGTCAGGTACCGCTGGTCGGCGAAGAAGTACTGCTGCTGGAACGTCCGCGCCCCGGCGTACGCGAGGAAGATCAGCAGCCCGACGTTGGTCGCCAGCGGCGGCAGCCACCACCGGTCGGTCCGCAGGCTCCCCGAGCCGATCTGGGCGCGCCCCGGAGCACCGACCCCCTGCGCGGTCGTCGTCACGACCGGTCGCCGTGGTAGCCGCCGATGCCCTCGTCGTCGGCGTCGCGCCACAGGGCGTCGTCGAGCGGCGTGTCGGGCACGACGACGTGCTCCGCCATGGCGTCCGGCGAACCTGTGGCCGGTTCGGGATGGGCAGACGCGAGCTCGCCCGCGTCGATCTCGAGCCGCTCGAGATCGTTCACGAGCCTGCGCACCTCGGGCGCGTCACCGAAGGCGTTGCGCACCCCGGCAACACTGACGCGCAGCTGCTCGATCGAGCGGCGGAGCGTCGCGAACTCGGTATTGGTCACTCGGCACCTCCTCGACGACGGGGCCCTCACTCCGATGTGAGGTGCGTCACCGCCGACTTTGCCGTGAACCTCCCGGCCAGGCAACACGCCGCGCACTCGTCGCCGTGACGAGAGGTCCGTCGACCGGGCGCACGTAGCCCTCGGCGAACCGCGACCCGAGGAGTCCGCGCAGGCGACGCCCGGCGGACAGTCGGCCCTCCTGGTCGGTCCGGGTGTGCACGGCACCGACCGGGACGGTCGTCAGCAGCCGCCCCTCGGCGGGGTCGACCGGTGCGTGGATCTCGACGTAGCCGCCCTCCAGGGTCCGGACGATGCGCCCGGTCTCGTGCCCGTGGATCGCGATCTCGCGGTCCTTGCGCTGCAGCCCGAGAGCGATGCGGCGGGTGAGGCCGAAGGCGACCGGGGGTCCGACGACGAGCGTGACCTGCAGGACGGTGATGACCGACTCGAAGCTGACGTGGAAGCGGGTCGCCACGATGTCCGCGCTGGCGGCCCCCCAGAGCACGCCGTAGACGAGCGCGCCGGCCACGCCGACGCCGGTGCGGACCGGGGCGTTGCGGGGCCGTTCGAGCACGTGGTGGTCGACGGCGTCGCCCATGACCCAGGACTCCAAGAACGGGTACACGGTCAACGCGACGAACCAGGCGCCGACGACCAGGAGGGGCACCAGCACCGCGAACGTCCACGTGGCACCGAGCCACTCCGTCTCCCAGCCGGATGGAACCAGCCGCAGCGCGCCGTCGAGGAAGCCCATGTACCAGTCGGGCTGGCTGCCGGCGCCGACGTTGCCAGGGTCGGAGGGGCCGTACGCCCAGACCGGGGTGATCGTCGCCAGCGCGCCGAGAAGCACGAGCACCGCCGTGGTCATCGCGCTCATGCCCAGCGCCTTCAACGCCGCATCCGGCCAGAGCCGGATGCCCGTCGAGCCGGTGGCTGCGGCCCTGACCGGGACGGTCGGGCCGGTGCGCCACCAGAAGACCGCGGCCGCCACGAGGACGGCAGTGATCGACACCGGGACAAGGAGGTGGATGGCGTACAGGTGCTCGATGATCTTCCCGGGGAACTCGCCCCCGAACAGCCACATGGACGCCCAGGACCCGACGACCGGGATGGCCAGCGTCACGCCCTGCACGATGCGCAGCCCGGTGCCCGACAGCATGTCGTCCGGCAACGCGTACCCGCTCCACCCGGCGAGCAGCACCAGGACGAACAGGGCGACGAGCAAGAGCCAGCCCGCCTGCCGTGGCCGGCGGAAGCCGCCGCTGAAGAAGGTCGCCAGCAGCTGCATGATCAGAGATGCCGGCATGACCAGCGCCGCCCAGTGGTGCGCCTGACGCACGAGCAGGCCGCCGGCCGTCTCGAGCGAGATCGTCATGACCGAGTCGAACGCCTCGGACACGCGAGCCCCGGCGAGCGGCCCGTACACGCCGTCGTACGTCACCAGGGCGGAGGACGGCTGGTAGACGGTGACGAGCAGGATGCCGGTGACCGCCAGGACCATCATGCAGGTGGCCGTGACGACGGCGAGCAGGCTCGCCCAGGTCAGGTGGACCCGCCGCTGCGAGAGATCCGCCAGCAGCTCGCGCCACCGATCGCGACCTTGCTTCCTCATGACGCCTCCCTTCTGCCTCATACAGAAGACGGCGCAGGCGTGGTCGGTTGTGACGTGACCGCGGCACGTAGCGGTCGACGATGACCTCGGCCGCGACGCCGGTCCCGCCGCGGCTCGTCGCCTCCGGGCGCACAATGCGCGCATGGACCCCGACGCGCTCAGCGACGCGCAGAAGGCGCTGCGCGCGCAGCTGCTCGCCACCGAGCACTGGAGCCTGCTCGCGTCGCGCTCGACCACCCAGAACGAGGTGCTCACGCGGATCGCGATCTTCCTGACGCTCGTCTCCGCCGGGCTCGTGACGGTCGGGGTCCTCGGGCAGGCAAGCAACTTCGAGGGCTGGTTCACGGCCGCAGCCCTGGGCGTGCTGCTCCTGCTCTCGGTCCTGGGTTTCATCACCACGGTCCGCGTGTACCTCACCGGCTCCGAGGACTTGATGTACGTGCTCGCCATGAACCGGCTGCGCGGTGCCTACCTCGACCTCGCGCCCGACCTCGCGCCGTACCTCCTCATGTCCCCGAACGACGACGAGGCCGGCGCGGGCCGCACGTACGACTACTTCACGACCCGCGGGTTCACCCACGTCATCGGGAGCAGCATGGTGCTCTGCGCGACCGTCGACGCCGTCGTCTCGGCGCTCTTCGTCGGGAGCCTCCTCGCGACGCTCGCACTCCCGATGCCCGCGGCCGTCGCGATCGGGTGCGCCGTCGCCCTGCTCGTGCTCACCGGCTGGATGTCGATCGGCTACCGCACGTACCGGCGCTCGCTCGAGCTGCACGTGCCGATGCGGCGCACACCCCCGGCATGAGGCGACCCGCCGCCTCAGGTCACGCCGTCGGCGGCACGTTGTGGTTCGCTCGCAGCACGTTCTCCGGGTCGTACTGCGCCTTGGCTGCCGCGAGCCGGTCCCAGGTCGCGCCCGGGTAGGCCGCGCGCGACGACGCCTCCCCCACGGCCCCGAGCCAGTTGACGTAGCTGGGGCCGCCAAAGCCGAGGCCGGACTCGGCGTCGCCGGACCATCCCTCTGCCGCCGGCACGCCGGCGTCGTCGATCACCATCGCCGACGAGGTGACCATGAGGTCGTGGTCCCGGTGGGCGAACGCGGTGGCGTCTGCGGGCACGCGGCCGATCGCGCCGCCCATGGGCCGCACGTTGACCGTGGCGACGGCGGCGGGTGCGGTCGTGACGAGGTCGATCGCGCGCTGAGCCCACGCCTCGTCGACCGCGTCGGCCTGGAGGAATCCGGTGCGGCCCGAGGACCGCATCGGCGTGGGAGCGGGGCCGCCCTGGAAGAGCGCGGCGTACGGCTGTTGCCCGACCATGTCGAGGACCGCCGCGCCGAGCGCGCGCAGGGGTGCGACGGCCGCTTCGCCCTGGCCCGGGTCGCCCGACCACGCGACCTGCAGCGCCAGGACCGCCTTCCCGTGCACCTCGGGCGGCAGGAACGGCATGGGCGGCACGACCATCGCGTTGACGATGACGGTCAGCTCCTCGGGCGCCGCGTGCGCGATCGCGACGGCGTCGGCGAGGCCGCGCGCGGTGAGCGGCACCATCAGCACGCCGCCCGTCACCGGGCCCTGCGGCACGAGCCGCAGGTGCAGCCGCGTGACGACGCCCAGGTTGCCGCCGCCGCCGCGCAGGGCCCAGAACAGCTCGGGCTCCTCGTCGGCGCTCGCGTGCACCTGGCGGCCGTCGGCGAGCACGACGTCGCCGGCCAGCACGTTGTCGAGCGTGAGGCCGTCGCGCCGGCTGAGATAGCCGATGCCCCCGCCCAGGGCCAGGCCGGCGATGCCGACGCTGCCGGTGTCTCCGAAGCCGGTGGCGAGCCCCCGCTCCCCCGCGGCGACGGTGTAGTCGCCGGCGCGGGCGCCGCCTCCCGCCCGGCCGACACCGGCGTCCGCGTCGAGCTCGATGTCGTCGAGCAGGCGCAGGTCGATCACGAGGCCGTCCTCGACCAGCCCGAACCGCGCCAGGCTGTGGCCGCCGCTGCGCACCGCCACGGGCAGCCCGTGGTCCTGCGCGACGGCGAGCGCCAGCGCCACCTCGTCGGCGTCCTGCGGCCGCACGAGCAGCGCGGGAGTGCGGTCGGGCCCGCCGACGAACACCGCGGCAGTCTGGGCGAACCGCGGGTCGTCGCGCGGCACCACGCGATCGCCGAGGCGGGCGCGGAGCGCCTCGGTCGCGGTCGAGATTCCGGTCAGCGTCACATTCGTGCTCATCACTTCGTCTCCCTCTCAGGGGCAGTTCGGTCGTGTGGCTCCGATGTTCCTTAGACGTCTAACGATGTGATATCGAATCATCAGACGTCAAGGGGTTTCCCGGATTTCGCGGTTACGCTCCCGGCATGGAGCTGGGCCCCCGTACACCGATCGGCGTCGTGCTGCACGAGGTCGCCGCCCGCCTGGCCCGCGCGTTCGACCAGACGCTCACCGCCCACGGCGCGGGCCGCCCGGTGTGGTTCGTGCTGCTCGCCCTGCAGTCCCGGCGGTCAGCGACACAGCGCGAGCTCGCCGCCGCCATCGGCATCCGCGAGGCCACGCTGTCCCACCACCTCTCGGCGCTCGAGGCGCGGGGCATCGTGGTCCGCCACCGCGACCAGGCCGACCGGCGGGTGCAGCGGATCGCCCTCACCCCCGACGGCGACGCGCTGTTCACCGAGCTGCGGCGGGCAGCCACCGCGTTCGACGCCCGGCTGCGGTCCACGCTCGGCGAGGGTGACGTCGACGCGCTGCGCACCCTGCTCCTGCGGCTGCTCGACGCGGTCCCGACCCAGGAGGCCCCGCCCGACGCGACCGGGCACCCGCCCCTGCGCCGCACCCACTGAGGGCGTGCCGGGAATATCCGACCGTTGCCCCGGGCTTGCACCTGCCGTGCCCTCCGCCACGCGATCCGCCGTCGGCCTGCGTTCCGAGCGCGGCCCGATCCTGCTGTCCCTCATGCTCGCCACGGCGCTCGTCGCGCTGGACGCCACGATCATCGCCACGGCGTCGTCGACGATCGCCCGTGAGCTCGGCAGGTTCGACCAGCTGCCGTGGCTCTTCTCCGCCTACCTGCTCGCCCAGGCCGTGAGCACCCCGGTCTACGGGCGGCTCGCCGACATCGTGGGCCGCAAGCGGCTCATGCTCGTCGGCATCGGCCTGTTCTTCGTCGGGTCCGCGCTCGCGGGAGCCGCCCCCGCCATGGGCGTGCTCATCGCCGGCCGAGCCGTCCAGGGCCTCGGCGCGGGCGCCGTCATGCCGGTGTCGATGACCATCACGTCCGACATCTACACGCTCGAGGAACGGGCCAGGACCCAGGGCTACCTGGCCTCCGTGTGGGGTATCTCGTCCGTCGTCGGCCCGACCCTCGGCGGCGTGTTCAGCCAGTTCGTCTCCTGGCGGTGGATCTTCTGGGTCAACCTGCCGCTCGCCGTGCTCGCGGCGCTCATGCTCCAGCTCCGCTACCACGAGTCGCGCCAGATCTCCCGCCGCGAGCCCATCGACTACCTCGGTGCCGCCCTGCTCGCCAGCGGCAGCACGCTGCTGCTGCTCGGCCTGCTCGAGGGCGGCACGCGCTGGCCGTGGGGGTCCGCGGCGACGGTCGGCGTCCTCGCCACCGCCGTCGTGCTCCTCGCGGGCTTCGTGGTGCGCGCCCGCACCATCCGGTACCCGATCCTCGACCTCGCGGTGCTCAGGCGCCGCGTCGTCGGCGCCTCCACCGGCGCATCGCTGCTCGTGGGCGTCGTCGTCGTCGGCCTGTCCACCTACGTGCCCATCTACGCGCAGGAGGTCCGTGGCGTCGGCGCGCTCATCGCCGGGTTCGCGCTCGCGGCGCTGACCATCGGCTGGCCCATCTCCGCGTCCCAGGCCGGAACGGTGTACCTGCGGATCGGGTTCCGGCTCACGGCCGTGATCGGGTCGTCGCTCGTGGTGGTCGGCGGCCTGCTCATGCTGCTGCTCGGCTCGGGCTCGTCCCTGGTGCTCGTGGCCGTCTTCTGCTTCGTCATCGGTGCGGGCATGGGGCTCACCGCCGTGCCTACGCTCATCGCCGCCCAGGCCTCCGCGGCGCCGACCGAGCGCGGCTCGGTCACCGGCACCAACATGTTCGCCCGGGCGATCGGCTCCGCCGTCGGCGTCGCAGTGCTGGGGGCGGTCGTCAACGCGAACACCACGCTCGGGCCCGACGGCGCCCCGCACGGTCCTGGAGTCATGACGGCCATGCGGCTGGTGTTCGTGGCGCTCGCGATCGTGTCGGTGGCGCTGCTCGCGGCGGTGACGACGATGCCGGAGGACCGCCGCGCGGCGGTCGAGCGGCGCGCACGGCTTGCCGCCGAGTCGGCGACGGCGTCGGACGCGGAGGTCACGTCAGGCCAGCTGGTCGGCGACCAGGCGGGCTGACCGAGCAGGCTCCCGTCAGATCATCAGGAGGTCCGCGAGGATGTCGCCGACCAGGTCGTCGGCGGCCTCCAGGGCGGCGGCGAGGTCGTCGCAGCGGACGAGCCTCGTGGGGGGCAGTGCGCCCTCGTGATGGGCGACGGTCCACGGCGGGGTGAGCGCAGGATCGAGCACGATCCGCACCCCGGCGGACGGGGTGACCCGCAGCCACAGCGTGTGCCGTCGGCCCGTGGCCGCGTGGAAGATGGCGCCCAGCTCGCGCAGGGCGGTCACCGCTTCGACGGCGTCGGCGTCGGTGGTCGTCATCGGGTCTCCTTTCCGGCCGCCACCAGGCGATCGGCAGAGCCAGGCCGAGCCCGAAGGAGCTCCTGCAGGCCGTCGGTCATGGACTGCCGCAGCTCCGCGTCTTCGGCGAGCAGCGCGCAGACGTCAGGGGCGTCCCCGCAGGGCAGCGCGGGGAGAAGCGGGCGAAGCACCTCGTGCAGGTCCGCCTGCGTGGTCAGCGGCAGGACGTCGCCGGTGCGCGGGTCGGTCACCAGCCCGCGGCGCGACACGTAGAGCTGCGCCCCCGTGACCGGGACGCACCCGGGGACGGTGGTCGCCGAGCCCGGCGCGTCGACCCGGCGATAGGTGGGTTCGGTGGCGTCCAGGCACTCGAGCTGACCGGCGTCGAGCCACGAGCACCACAGGGTCGTGGTCTCCCCGGGAGCGGGGGCGGGCGCCGCGGCGACGTAGCCGGCCCGGGAGACGTGCGCCGAGAAGCCGACCGTCAGGTCGGTGGCACGGACCTGCAGGAACGGCAGCACCGTGGACGCGCCCGCCTGCTCGAGCTTCCAGAGCATCCGCGACGGGGACGCGTTCGACCCCACGGCGAGCACCGGGGTGCGCTGCTCCAGAGGTGCCACGCCCTCGACCGCGAGGCAGGTGTCGACCTCGGCCAGGCTCCGCGCAGGCACGTAGGCCGCGCCGATCATCACGCCGTCGTGCTCGGCGGGCCGGAACGGGTACAGGTGCGGGGGGAAGGCATCGCTCACCTGATCCACGCTGAGGGGGCGGCGGCCGCCACCTGGGCCAGACGCGCGGAGATGAGTGGTAATACGCGCACAAGTGCGCACTCATCGTCTCAGCCGTGCGTCGATCGGCGCAGGCACCCGAGGGCCGCGAGACATCGGATGTCTGTTCCGTAGACTGCCTGCATGGCCGTCACCGACGAGGCGATCCTCAAGATCAAGGAGATGCTCCTCGCGGGCGAGCTGCGCCCCGGCGACCGGCTGCCGCCGGAGAAGGAGCTGAGCGAGCGGCTCGGGCTGTCGCGCAGCTCGCTGCGCGAGGCGGTCAGGGCGCTCGAGCTCATCCGGGTGCTCGACGTGCGGCAGGGCGACGGCACCTACGTGACGAGCCTCGAGCCGCGGCTCCTGCTCGAGGCGATCGGGTTCGTCGTCGACCTGCACCAGGACGGCACCGTGCTCGAGCTGTTCGAGGTGCGCCGCATCCTCGAGCCCGCGGCCGGCGCACTGGCGACGCACCGCGCGAGCGCCGAGGAGGTCACAGCGCTGCGAGCGCTGGTCGACGACCTCGCGCCCGGCACGTCGGTCGAGGACCTCGTCGCCCACGACCTCGAGTTTCACCGGCGCCTGACCGAGCTGTCGGGCAACACCTACCTCTCGAGCATCCTCGAGCAGCTCTCGAGCAGCACCCATCGCGCCCGGATCTGGCGGGGACTGACGGAGGGCGGCGCCGTCGGGCGCACGCTCGAGGAGCACCGGTCGATCGTGGACGCGATGGAGTCCCGCGACGCCGACCTGGTGCGGTCGTGCCTCACGGTGCACATCGCGGGTGTCGAGCGCTGGCTGGCGCGCGCCGCCGCGGTGGAGCGGCCCGTCTGACGACGGCCGAGGGCGGGGCGGCCGCAGCCGCCCCGCCCTCCGGAACCCAGCCCCTCCGGAATCCAGGCCCTCCGGAACCCAGCGTGACAGGCCCGCTCAGCGGATCACTTGTAGAGCACCGCCTGGATCTTCGGGTCGTTGATGTTGGTCTTGTCGTACCAGTAGTAGCCGGTGTCGATCGTCTTCGGCAGGTCCTCGCCGTTGATCGCCTTGACCGCAGCCTTGACCAGCTCTGCGCCCATGCCGACCGGGTTCTGGGTGATGGCGCCCGCCATGGTGCCGTCGTTGATGGCGTCGATCTGGGCCTGGCCGGAGTCGAAGCCGACGATGGTGATGCCCTTCTTGCCGCTCTCCTGCACGCCCTTGATGACGCCGATGGCCGAGCCCTCGTTGGAGCCGTAGATGCCGGTGACCTCAGGGTGCGCCTGGATGATCGACTTCGTGATGTCGGCCGACTTGGCCTGGTCGCCGGCGCCGTACTGGACCGGCAGCAGCGTGATGCCCGGCGCGTTCGCCTTCATCCAGTCGGTGAAGCCGTCCCGGCGGTCCTTGCCCGACGCACTGGTCTGGTCGTGGACCACCATCGCCACCGTGCCCTTGCCGCCCAGCAGGTCGGACATGTGCTTGGCCGCCTCGGCCGCCGCGGCCTTGTTGTCGGTCGCCGCCGTCGTCAGCGGGATGTCGCTCTCGACGCCGGAGTCGAACGCGATCACCGGGATGTTCGCGCTCTTGGCCTGCTCGAGCAGCGGGGCGGCGGCCTGGCTGTCCAGCGCCGCGAAGCCGAGGGCGTCCGGCTTCTTCGTGATGGCGTTGCTGAGCATCGTCATCTGGCTCTCGACCTCGGTCTCCGAGGCCGGGCCCTCGAAGGTGATGCGGACGTTCTCCTTCTTGGCCTCGTCCTCAGCACCCTTCTTCACCGCCTGCCAGAACTGGTGCTGGAAGCCCTTCGAGACGATGGCGATGTACGGCTGGTCGCTGCTGCCGCCGCCGCCGGCGCTGGCGCCGCTGCTGCAGGCGGCCAGCCCGAGGGTCACAGCCATCGCGGCCGCGGCCGCTCCGACACGTCGGATGTTCATCGGTCACTCCCTTGTGATGTTGAACGTGGTGGGGTCGAACGTGGTGGTGGTGTGCCGGGTGGTGAGACTGTCCGCGCGACCCGCGTGGGACGCCTACGCCTCCCGCTTGCGGATCATGTCCGCGTAGACGGCGATCAGGATCACGACGCCGAGGATGACGTTCTGCCACTCCTGGGGGATCGACATGATCTGCAGGCCGTTGTTGAGGACGGAGATGATGAGCGCGCCGATGAGGGTGCCGACGATCGACCCCTTGCCGCCCGCGAGCGACGTGCCGCCGATGACGACCGCCGCGATCGCCTGCAGCTCGTAGCCCTGCCCCGTGGCGGGCTGGGCCGATCCGAGCCGGGCGGAGATCAACACGCCGGCGAGCCCGATGAAGAGGCCCGCGAGCGTGTAGATCACGATCTTCCAGCCGCGCACGTTGATGCCCGAGAGCGCGGTGGCCTCCTCGTTGCTGCCGATCGCGTACGTGTACCGGCCGAGGACGGTCTTGTTGAGCACCACCGCGCAGATGACGGTGGAGACCAGCAGGATGAGCACGGCGTTGGGGAAGTTGAAGCCGAGCAGGTTGCCGGTCGAGATCTTCACGTAGCCCGGGGCGTCCGTGAAGTAGATCGGTGCGCTGTGCGAGATGACCAGCGCAAGGCCCTGGGCGACCAGCATCATGGCCAGGGTCGCGATGAACGGCGGGATCTTCAGGCGTGCGACGTTGAGGCCGTTGACCAGGCCGATGAGGCCGCCGAAGAGCACGGTCCCGAGCACGCCCAGCCAGATCGGTAGGCCCCAGTTCGCGATGAACACGCCGGCCATGACCGCGCACAGCGTCATGCCGGTGCCGATGGAGAGGTCGATGCCCCCGGTGATGATGACGAAGGTGGTGCCGAGCGCGAGCGTCCCGATGACGACCGTCGAGAACAGGATGCTCGTCACGTTGCCGTAGCTGAAGAACGCCGAGTTCGCGATCGCGAAGAACGCAAAGATCACGATCAGGCTCGCGAAGGCCAGCAGCTGCTGGAGGCGGCCGCGCAGACCGGCCACCCAGCCGCGGGTGGTCGCGTCCTCCTGCGCGGCGGTGTCGGTGACGGTGCTCATCGTTCTTCCACCTTCAGGTCGGTCGGCTGCTTCGGGTCGGTCGTCGCCGGCACCACGAGCCCTAGCTCGGCGGCATCCTCGGGGTTCGCGTCGGGGCGGAGGGTGGCCAGGTGCATGACGCGCTCCTGGGTCACGTCGGAGTGGTCCAGCACGCCGCTGACGCGGCCCTCGGCCATCACCACCACGCGGTGCGACATGCGCAGGATCTCGGGCAGCTCGCTGGAGATCATCACGATCGACTTGCCCTGCCCGGCCAGCTCGTTGAGGAGCGCGTAGATCTCCTCCTTGGCGCCCACGTCGATCCCGCGGGTCGGCTCGTCGACGATCAGCACGTCGCAGTCCTTGACGAGCCACTTCGCGATGACGACCTTCTGCTGGTTGCCGCCGGAGAGGTTCTTGACGGTCTGGGTGATCGACGGCGTCTTGATCGTGAGCCGCTTGACCATCTCGGACGCGCGCCTGCGGACGGCGCCGGTGTCGACGAACCCGAACCGGCTGAACCGCTCGCCCAGCGAGCTGAGGCCGACGTTGGCGCTCACGTCGTGCTCGAGCAGCAGGCCGAGAGCCTTGCGGTCCTCCGACAGGTAGCCGATGCGGTGCCGGGCCGCCTCGGCGGGGTTCTTGAGAGTGACCTCCCGGCCGCGCAGCCGCACGGTGCCCGCCGTCCGCTTGTCGGCGCCGACGATCGCCCGGGCGACCTCCGTGCGGCCCGCGCCCATGAGTCCCGCGATGCCGAGGATCTCGCCCTCGCGCAGGTCGAAGCTGATGTCCTTGAGCAGCTCCTTGGTCGAGAGCCCCTCGACCTCGAGCAGCACCGGCCGGTCGTCGCGGACGTTCTCGGGCTTGGCCTCGCTGGTGATGGTGCGGCCGACCATGAGCGAGATGACCTCGCGCAGCGTGGTCGCCCGGGTCTCGAGGGTCTCGACGTAGCGACCGTCGCGGATGACGGTGATCCGGTCGCTGATCGCCTTCAGCTCGTCCATGCGGTGGGAGATGTAGATGACGCCCGTGTCGGGGCGCTTGAACCGCCGGATGAGGTCGTGGAGCGTCTGCACCTCGGCGTCGTTCAGCGCTGCGGTGGGCTCGTCCATGATGAGCACCCTGGCGTCGTACGACAGGGCCTTGGCGATCTCCACCATCTGCTGCTTGGCGACGGTCAGGCCGCCGACGACGGCCCGCACGTCGAGCGGCAGCCCGAGCCGGCCGACGAGCTCCTCGGCCGCGCGGTTCAGCCCCCGCTCGCTGAGGAACGCGCCCGTGCGGGGCTCCCGGCCGATGAACACGTTCTGCGCCACCGTGAGGTGAGGCATGAGGTTGAACTCCTGGAAGATGACGCTGATGCCCTGCTGCTGGGCGTCCTTGGGCCCCGTGACGTGCAGCGGCTCTCCGTTGAGCCGGAAGCTGCCGCTGTCGGCGGTGTAGACGCCGGACAGCAGCTTCATCAGCGTGGACTTGCCGGCGCCGTTCTCGCCGACGAGCGCGAGCACCTCGTCGTGGCGGAGGCTGACGTGCATGTCGTCGAGCGCCTGCACGCCCGGGAAGCCCTTGCTGACGCCCTGGACCTCGAGCAGGTACTCGCTCATCGCTCGGCTCCCGCGGGCGCCGGGACCACGCCCTTGCGGACGATGACGTTGCCGTAGGTGCGGGTCTCGCCCGTGCGGACGATCAGGTAGGCGGACCCGGCGAGGTCGTAGAAGTCGTGCCGCTCCACGAGGCGGACGCCGTCCAGCCCGACGCCGGCCGCGGCTGCCAGCTCGTGCTGGACCGGCAGCACCTCGCCGTCGGCGCTCTGCATGAGGTCGACCGCGGGCGCGTCGTCGAGGGGGAGCACGGTGCACACCGCCCGGAGCAGGCCAGGGGTCGTGATGCCCGGGAAGTCCAGCAGCCTGTTGGCGAGCCGGTCCGCCGGGAAGTGCGCGTCGGCGAGGCAGAGGGCGTCGGAGTGGCCCATCGCGTCGAGTGCGGCGAGCAGGTCGCCCGTCAGCAGGGGGTCGAGGCCGAGAAGCACGGAACACCTCCTGTAATCGATTTCGGCACCGTAGGCGCGACCTGGGTCACCGTCAACAGTGCCGTTCCGGCGTCAGCGCTCATGGGGCACCGACAGGCAGTAGGTGCGCACCGCAGTGCCGGCCAGGACGTCGCCGCGCTCGGCCGGCGTCAGCTCGTCGACGAGCCCGCGGACCACGGCCCAGTGCGGGCCGTAGCCGCCGGCCGATACCGTCATCGGCCAGTCGCTGCCGAACATCAGGCGGTCCGGGCCGAACGCGTCGAGCGCGACCTCCCAGACGCCCCGCAGCGCATCGGCGGTGAACGGCTGGCCGGGCTGCTGCAGGCCCGACACTTTGGCGACGGCGTTCGGCCGGGCCGCCACCACGCGCAGCGCCTTCTCCCAGTCCGCGAGCTCATCGGTGCCGCGCGGCGGCTTGCCGAGGTGGTCCACGACGAGTGCGAGCCCGGGCAGTGCGTCGGCGAGCTCCGCGACCCCGTCCAGGTGGCGGGGCCACGCGTCGGGCACGTCGAACGCCAGCCCGGCGGCGGCCAGCATGCCGAGGCTTGTGCGGACCTCGGGCAGGGCCAGGAAGTCGTCGCGCGGGTCGTCGTGGACCAGGTGCCGGACGCCGCACAGCCGCTCGCCGTATTCCTCGAGCTGCCGCTCCGCCGTCGCCGGGTCGTCGAGCCGGACCCACCCGACGACGCCCGCGACGACCGGGTCCGCGGCCGCCGCGAGCATGGCGCGCGTGTCGGCCTCGGAGTCCTCGGCCTGCACCAGCACGGCGGCGTCGACGCCGGCGGCAGCCAGCTCGGCGCGGGCGTCGTCGACGGTGAACGTCCGGTCGAGCGGGCCGGGCGGGACCCAGGTGTAGCCGCCGGCCGCGCGGTCCCAGAGGTGCAGGTGGCTGTCGATGATCACGCGGCCACCAGCCCCTCGTGCGCGAGCTCTGCCCAGAGCTCCCCGGGGACGTCCGCGGACATCCGGACGGCGTTCTGCCGCACCTGCTCCGGCGTCGCTCCCCCGACGACGACGGACCTCACGACGTCGGCCTGCAGGGGGAACTGCAGCGCCGCCGTGGGCAGCTCGACGCCGTGCGCCCGGCACACCGCGGCCATGCGCCGCACGCGGGCCAGCAGCTCGGGCGGGGCCGGCTCGTAGTCGAAGCGGGCGTCGTCGCGCGGCTCGGGGCGGGAGGTGAGACCCGAGTTGAACACGGCGGCGGCGACCACCCGCACCCCGTGCGCGCGGCACGCGGGCAGCACCTCGGCCGCGGCGGAGGGGTCCGCGAGCGTGTACCGCCCCGCGACCATGAGCAGGTCGACGAGCCCGGACCCCGCCGCGAGCGCCAGGGTCTCGTTCACCATGGACCCGACGCCGACCGCGCGCACCAGCCCCTCCTCGCGCAGCGCGGCGATCGCGGGCAGCCCGTCGGCGAGCCCTCGCTCGAGGTCGAACCGCTCCGGGTCGTGGAGGTAGACGACGTCGACGGCGTCCAGGCCGAGGCGCTCGAGCGACTCCTCGAGGCTGCGCCGCACGCCGGCGGCCGTGACGTCCCACTGGCGGCGCAGGTCGGCTGGGACGTGGAAGTCGTTCGCGAGGTCGAGCGTGCCCGCGCCGCCAGGGTTGGGCACGAGCAGGCGGCCGACCTTGGTGGACAGGATGTACTCGTCGCGCGGCTTGGTGCGGAGGAACGCGCCGAGGCGTCGCTCGGACAGGCCGAGCCCGTAGTGCGGCGCGGTGTCGAAGTAGCGGACGCCCGCGTCCCACGCGGCCTCGAGCACGGCGTGCGCGGCGTCGTCGGACAGCTCGCGGTAGAGGTTGCCGACGTTCGCGGCGCCGTAGCCCAGCCGCGGGATCTCAAGCACGGGCATAGAGCGCCGCCTCGATCGAGGCCGGGAACATCTCGGCGCCGCTGCCGGGCGCCGTCGGAGTCAGGTAACGGCCGTCGCGCACCACGGCGGGAGTGACGAAGTGCTCGTGCAGGTGGTCGACGAACTCGATCATCCGCTCCTCCATGGTCGCCGAGACCGCCACGTAGTCGAACATCGCCAGGTGCTGCACCACCTCGCACAGCCCCACGCCGCCGGCGTGCGGGCAGACCCGCACCCCGAACTTCGCGGCCAGCAGCAGGATCGCCACGTTCTCGTTGACGCCGCCGACGCGCGCCGCGTCGATCTGCAGCACCTGGAGGGCCTCGGCCTGGAGGAGCTGCTTGAAGACGACGCGGTTGGCGACGTGCTCGCCGGTCGCCACGGGGATCGGGGCCACGGCCCGCGCGATCGCGGCGTGGCCGAGGATGTCGTCTGGGCTGGTGGGCTCCTCGATCCACGCGATGTCGAACGGGGCCAGGGCGGCCATCCACTCGACCGCGTCGGCGACGTCCCACCGCTGGTTGGCGTCGACCGCGATCGCGACGTCGGGGCCCACGGACTCGCGGGCCAGCGCCAGCCGGCGGACGTCGTCGTCGCGGTCCGCGCCGACCTTGAGCTTGATCTGCGTGAAGCCGTCGGCGACGGCCTGCTTGCACAGCCGTACCAGCTTCTCGTCGTCGTAGCCGAGCCAGCCGGGCGTCGTGGTGTACGCGGGGTAGCCGGTGCGCAGCAGCTCGGCCTCGCGCTCGGCGCGGCCGGGCACCGACCGCTCGAGGATCTCCAGCGCCTCCTCGCGCGTGAGCGCGTCGGTGAGGTAGCGGAAGTCGACGAGGTCGACGAGCTCCTGCGGGGTCAGCGACGCGAGGAGCTGCCACAGCGGCTTGCCCTCACGCTTCGCGCGCAGGTCCCACAGGGCATTGACCACCGCGCCGATCGCCATGTGCATGATCCCCTTCTCAGGGCCGAGCCAGCGCAGCTGCGAGTCGTGCACCAGCTCACGCCAGAACCCGCCGAGGTCGGCGAGCGTCGCCTCGACGTCGCGCCCGACGACGTGGTCGCGCAGCAGCTCGATCGCCGCGACCTGGACGTCGTTGCCCCGCCCGATCGTGAACGCGAAGCCGTGGCCGCTCAGCCCGTCGGCGTCGTCCGTCCCTACGCGGACGTAGGCCGCGGAGTAGTCGGGGTCGGGGTTCATGGCGTCGGAACCGTCCAGGGACAGCGACGTCGGGAACCGGACATCGCTCGTGTCGAACGTCGTGATGCGACTCACCATGCTCCTTCGTTGGAGTTGCCATCCGTAGATCGGTGACCGGCGTCACACTCTAAACATCGGACCTCTCGGCCGTCAACGAAGTGACAGGGTGCGATTTCGTGCCCTACTCTCCGGGAGACATCCGATCACCCGGGGAGCATCATGAGATTCGCCCGCTTCGGGGCGCCCGGCGCCGAGCGCCCTGCGCTCGTCCACGAGGGCACCACCTACGACCTGTCGCCCATCACGTGGGAGATCGACGGCGCGTTCCTCGCCGGCGACGGCCCTGCCCGCGCGGCGGCCGCGCTGGCCGCGGGCGAGCTGCCTGAGCTGGACACGGCCGGCCTGCGGGTGGGCGCGCCGATCGCGCGCCCCGGCGCGGTGATCTGCATCGGGCAGAACTACGCCGCGCACGCGGCCGAGTCCGGCGCGACGCCGCCCGAGGCCCCGATCATCTTCCTCAAGACGCCCAACACCGTCGTCGGGCCGCAGGAGGATGTCACGATCCCCCGCGGCAGCGTCAAGACCGACTGGGAGGTCGAGCTCGGCGTCGTCATCGGGAAGCGGGCCGGCTACCTCGACTCCCCGGCCGACTCGCTCGGCCACGTCGCCGGCTTCCTGCTCGCGAACGACGTCTCGGAGCGGACCTTCCAGCTCGAGGAGTCGGGCGGCCAGTGGAGCAAGGGCAAGTGCGCGCCCGGCTTCAACCCGACGGGCCCGTGGCTCGTCACGCCCGACGAGGTGGACCACCGCGCGCTCCGCCTGCGCAGCTGGGTCAACGGCGAGCCCCGCCAGGACTCGTCGACGGCCGACATGATCTTCTCGGTCGAGCACCTCGTGCACCACCTGTCGCAGTACCTCACGCTCGAGCCGGGCGACCTGATCCTCACCGGCACGCCCGAAGGCGTGGCACTCAGCGGCCGGTTCCCGTACCTCTCCCCCGGCGACGTCGTCGAGGTCGAGATCGACGGGCTCGGCAGGCAGCGGCAGCAGTTCGTGGCCTGGAAGGCGACGCGATGAGCGGCGAGTTCGACGGCCTGGTGGCCCTGGTCACGGGTGGCGCGAGCGGCATCGGCGCGGCCGTCGCCACGACCCTGGTGGCACGCGGCGCCCGGGTCGCGGTGCTCGACCTCGACCCCGCCGCCGCGCCCGAGGGCACCCTGGGCGTGCGCGCCGACGTCACCGACGACGCGTCCGTCCGCGCGGCGGTCGACGAGGTGGTCCGCACGCTCGGCCGGCTCGACGTCGTCGTCAACAACGCCGGCATCGGCGCCCAGGGCACCGTCGCCGACAACCCCGACGACGAGTGGCGGCGCGTGCTCGACGTCAACGTGCTGGGCGCCGTGCGCGTCAGCCGCGCCGCGCTGCCGCACCTGCGGCGGTCACCGTCGGCGGCGATCGTCAACACCGGGTCGATCGCCGCGACCGTGGGCCTGCCCCAGCGCGCGCTCTACAGCGCCAGCAAGGGCGCCGTGCTCGCGCTGACCCGCGCGATGGCGGCCGACCACCTCGCCGACGGCATCCGGGTCAACTGCGTCAACCCGGGCACGGCCGACACGCCGTGGATCGGCCGCCTGCTCGCGAAGGCCGACGACCCGGCAGCCGAGCGCGCCGCGCTCGAGGCCCGCCAGCCGCACGGACGGCTGGTGCGCGCGCAGGAGGTCGCCGACGCCGTCGCCTACCTGGCGAGCCCGGCGTCCGGCTCGACGACGGGGACGACCATCGCCGTCGATGGCGGGATGAACGACCTGAGGACGCGGCCGCGGGCCTAGGCATCCTTCGGTGTTCCTCACGCTGGGCTAGCGACCGGGTTGGCATTGGGGGTCGGTAGACCTGCCGGGTTCGACCCACCTGACCTCTACCTCGCGTGCGACACGCAGCGGGTCGTGAAGGGCCGAGCCTCGAGCCGGCCGTCGGGGATCACCGTTCCGCACACCTCGCACACGCCGTAGGTGCCGGCTTCGACCCGCTGCAGAGCAGCGAGCAGCTGGGCCCGTTCGGCCTCGGACGTCGCGGCGAGCCCTGCGGCCTGCGCCCGCTCCCAGGCGAGCGTCGCGCCCTCGGGGTCGTGCTCGTCGTCGGTGGCGCCGTCGCGGGAGGTGGAGATGTCGTCAGCGACGGCGCGCTGGTCGGCAATCGTGCGCTCGACGGCATCAAGCCGAGCACGCAGGCGCGCGACGGCAATCTGGAGGTCGACGACGGCGTCACTCATGGAGTCATCTTGCTCCGCAGCGGGCACATCAGCCCCGACCGACGCCGCGCACAACGACCTCCGACCCGCAGGTCCGGCAGAACTCGTCGCCCGGCACGGGCGCGACCCGGCTCTGCAGAATTGTTTGTGCCTGCACCAGGGGCGGCCGCGGCCAGGCCCGACCGGCCTAAGCGGGCTCCCGCAGCGTCCGCCGCTCCGCCTCCATCGTGAGCAACGTCTGGAACGCCTCCCGGTAGGTCTCCGGGTCGGTGCTCGAGTCCAGGCGCAGCAGGCGGCTCTTCGCGTCGGCGATGCGGCGGGTCAGCCCGAGGTCCTGCAGCGCCCGCACGACGTCGACGACGAACCGCCCGATGGCGTCCTCGCGGTCCTCGGGCAGCGGGGCGACGGCGAGCTCGTCGACCAGGCGGGACACGGTCTCCCCGGCCTGCTCCTCCACGGCGCCGACCCAGGCGCCGCCCCCGATCGCGCGCCCGACGGCGACGCCGCCCGCCGCGCGGATCGCCGCGTGCACGGCCCGCCAGGCGGGGACGCCGAACGCGTCCTCGTCCAGCCCGTCGAACGCCGCCGGCACGTGCTGCGGGTACTGCAGCACGGCGACCAGCGCCATGCGCTCGGTGCGGGCGACGGGGTCGCGGGGGTTGGGCATCGGGAGCGACGGGGCGGCCGGCGTCTGGGTGGTTTCGACAGGCTCGACCACCTGGGTCGGCGGGCGGCGCGGGGCCGGGGCCGGGCGTTCGGCCGCGCGGGCCACCTCGCGCCGCACGTCCTCGGGGTCGATGCCGATCCACCGGGCGAGCGAGCGTGAGTAGCCCAGCTGCATCGCCCGGTCGCGGATCCCGGCCACGAGCGGGGCGGCCTCGCGCAGCGCCCCGACGCGTCCTTCCACGGTGTCGAGGTCGTACCGGACGAGGGTGGTGCGGATGACGAACTCGAACAGCGGAACGCGCGAGTCGACCAGCGCCCGCACGGCCTGCGGCCCCTGGGCCATGCGCAGGTCGCAGGGGTCCATGCCGTCCGCTGCGACCGCGACGAACGTCTGCGCGTGGAACCGCTGGTCCTCGCCGAATGCGCGCATGGCGGCCTTCTGCCCGGCGGCGTCGCCGTCGAACGTGAAGATCACCTCGCCGCCGAGCGACTGCCCGGACGCGAGCTGGAGCCCGCCGCCCGCGGCGAAGTCGCCGAGCAGGCGCCGCACGATCTTGGCGTGGTCCCCGCCGAACGCGGTGCCACAGGTCGCGACCGCGACCTCGACTCCGCTCAGGTGCGCGGCCATCACGTCGGTGTAGCCCTCGACGACGACGACGCGCTTGTTCTGCGCGATCGCCTTTTTGGCGAGGTCGATGCCGTAGAGCACCTGCGACTTCTTGTACAGCGTGGTCTCGGGGGTGTTGAGGTACTTGGGCCCCTGGTCCTCGTCATAAAGACGCCGGGCCCCGAACCCGATGACGGCGCCCGTCGTGTCGCGGATGGGCCACACGAGCCGGCCGCGGAACCGGTCGTAGACCCCGCGCTGCCCCTGGCTCACGAGCCCGGCCGCGACGAGCTCGGCCTGCGTATACCCCTTGCCCTGCAGGTGCCGCATCAGCGCGTCCCACCCGGTGGGCGCGTACCCGACGCCGAACTTCTCGGCGTCGGCGCGGTCGAAGCTGCGCTCGGCCAGGAACTTGCGGCCCGCTGTCGCGCCGGGCCCGAAGAGCTGGGAGGCGTAGAACTCGGCGGCGACGCGGTTGGCCTCGAGCAGGCGCTGGCGCCGCCCTGGCTCTTCGCGTCGCACCGTGCCCACCGCGGCGCCGGAGCGCGCGTCCTCGTAGCGGAGCTGCACGCCCACCCGGTCGGCGAGGTACTCGACGGCCTCGGTGAAGCCCATGCCGTCGGTCTTCTGCACGAACGCGATGACGTCGCCCGACTCGCCGCAGCCGAAGCAGTGGTACCGCCCGACGCCGGGTCGCACGTGGAACGAGGGCGAGCGCTCGTCGTGGAACGGGCACAACCCCTTGAGCGACCCGACGCCGGCCGGCTTCAGCGTGACGTGGGCGGACACGATCTCCTCGATGCGCGCGCGCTCGCGGACCGCCTCCACGTCCTCGCGCTTGATCAGGCCCGCCACGACCCGAAGTCTAGGCGGCGCGCCACTGCTGGGACCCGAAGACCTCCCAACGGATGTGGTCGGACGGCACGCCACGACCCTCGGGGTGAAGTCAGCGCCCCAGGAGCCGGGCGTGCCACTGCATCGCGGACACGTCCGTGAGCGACGCAACCTGGTCCACGACCACCCGGAGCCGGGCGGAGTCGTCGGGCGCGGCCGCGAAGTCGGCCGCGAACGGCGGCTCGAGGGCCACGGGAGCGCGGTCGGCCAGCACGTCGACGAGGTCGGCGATGATCTCCCGCTGCGCCAGGTAGACGGGCTCCTGCTCGCGCGGTGCCATGACGTACGCCACCGCGACGCCCTTGAGCGCGAGGATCTCGAGCGCCGTCTCGTCCGGCACCATGAGCCGGGCGCCGTAGCGGGTGTGCGGGCCGGGCCCGAACTCCGCGCGTGTCGCGGCCTGGGCAGCGCCGCTGAACCGGCCGATGAGCGAGCTCGTGAGGTCCTTGAGCCGGGCCAGCCCCCGCCGCGAGCCGTCGAAGTCCGTCATCAGCAGCCCGGACTCGTGCAGCCGGGCGAGCGCCGCCTCGATCGCGTCGGCGGTGTGCCATCCGCCGTACCAGGCCTGGACCGCCTTGACAACGCGGGCGCGCTCGTCCGCCGACTCGAGCAGCGCCAGGTCGAGGCGCCCGCCGACGACGGCGTCCTCGACGTCGTGCACCGAGTACGCGATGTCGTCAGCAAGGTCCATGACCTGCGCCTCCATCGACCGCACGCCCGCCGGCGCGCCCTGGCGCAGCCAGGCGAAAACGGGCCCGTCGTCCGGGTAGACGCCGAACTTGGGCGTCATGGTGCCGTCGGGTCGCAGCGGGCCCTCGCCCATCTCCCACGGGTACTTCACCGACGCGTCGAGCGAGGCGCGCGTGAGGTTGAGCCCGGCGCCGTCGACCTTGGGCTCCAGCCGGACGAGCAGGCGCAGCGTCTGCGCGTTGCCCTCGAACCCGCCGATACCGGCGGCGACGACGGCGAGCGCCCGCTCCCCGTTGTGGCCGAACGGCGGGTGCCCCAGGTCGTGCGTGAGGCACGCGGTGTCCACCAGGTCGGGGTCGCACCCCAGCGCGCGCCCCATCTCGCGCCCGATCTGCGCGACCTCGAGCGAGTGCGTCAGCCGGGTGCGGACGAAGTCGTCGGTGCCGGGCGTGAGCACCTGCGTCTTGGCGCCGAGCCGGCGCATGGCCGAGGAGTGCACCACGCGTGCGCGGTCGCGCTCGAACGGCGTGCGCGACTTCTGCTTGGGCGGCTCCTTGACGTACCGCTCGACGTCGGCGTCGCCGTAGGACGGCGTGCCCTGCTCGCCCTCGGCGGGGCGCGGCACGCCACCGACGACGTCGGGGTCGAAGGCGCCCTGCTCGAAGGTCTGCACGGGCGTCATGGTAGTCAGCCGACGCACACGCCCTGGCCGCAGCCCCACGTCAGACCCATCCAGCGACTGTGCCGGAGCCCTGTGTGGTGGGCGGTGTCAGTCATCCCTCTGAGAGGCCACGACCGTCTTACGCACCCGGTCCCACACGGAGGGCAACAACTGCCACTCGTCGACCAGCACCGGCCGCTCGACCCGGACGACGAAGTCAGAGTCGGCGGCGACGATCTCCTGTTGTGCGCTCAGGTTCAGCGACAAGATCGAGCGCGCCCGCTCACTCGCCGTCGCGGTATTGCCAACGCCTTTCGCGCCCTCGAGCGCAACCGCGGCCAGGTGCGGGAACAGTTCGTCAAGGGCGTCGTCGATGATGCGCCGCTGGTTGCCACAGGGGCACCTAGCAGTCGGACGCCCTCCTATTGAGCATCTGGACGCCTCTTTGTTGAACAAACAGACGGCATTCTGCTGATTACCTGGACGGCACGACGTCGCTGGACAACCAGGCGACCGTGTCGGCAGAACCGGACACCGACCTCGGGCCCTCCTCCCGGTCGGTGGCCCGAGGCCAGGCCCAGGGACGCAGGGTCGTCTCGAGCGGCTCGGTGGGGTGCCCCGACCTGAGGTGAAGAGTCCCCGTTGCTCGGGTCGCTCGGGGGCGTGTGTGATTGGGCCCGGCTGGGCAGGGTGCGGTGATCTGTGATCCGCCGTTCGGCGAACGCCGGCGGGGCGAACAACGTCGGTGAGGCCGTACAACCAAACCCCTCCGGGGTTGGATGTCACGAAGTGCCGAGAGCCACCCGGTAAGCGCTGCCAAGGGCGTGACCCCCCAACGCTCTCCCGATTCGGCCGGTCACAGCGTCCCTGGCGCGACAACTGAGTGGCCCCCACGGCACCCCGGTTGAGATGGATGGCCTGCACCTGAGTAGCGCGGTGCCACTGGCAGGGGCGCGATGGCTCGGCCGGGATGCCGCTACGAATCCCCGGATGGGGCGATTCCGCCCGTCTCTGAATGCCGAGGCGCACCAGCGATCGGGACGCACGTCTCCCTGCAGGTATTGCCACTCGCGCGGCAAGCCGTCACCGAGCAGCGCGCCAAGTCCACCGTCGATCTGCGCCCGTCGACGAGCCTCGCGCGCTGCGGCCGTTCCACTGGTTGGGCCTAGCCGAGGGAGGGATCTATGGCAGTCGAGACCATCGAAGGAGTATCCGCAGCACCAGAGCTCAGGGTGCAGAGCGTGGCACCTGCCACCCGCCGCACCTGGGAGACCGCCGTGCGGCGAAGGGTTGCCGTGGTGGACACGATCGCCGTAAGCCTGGCCGTGCTCCTCGCTCACGTGGTCCGGTACGGCATCGCGGGGATCGTGGTGCTCGACGGCGGTGCGCTGGTGCAGCACCACGCGATCACCTCGGTGGTACTGATCGTCACCTGGCTCGCGGCGCTGTGGTCTTTGGGCTCCTTGGACCTCAAGCTCATGGGCGCCGGTTCCTGGGAGTTTGCTCGCGTCGTCAAGGTGACCATGGCCGTGTTCGGTACCGCGGCTATCGCTGCCTACCTGTCCAGGTGGGAGTTCGGCCGGACGTACGTCGGGATCGTGCTGCCGCTGGGTCTGCTACTGCTCCTCCTGGGCCGCTACCTGATGCGCCGCATCCTGGTTGAGGAGCGCAAGCTCGGCCGGAGTATGGCTACCGCCGTCGTCGTCGGGTCCCGGGAGAGCGCCGCGCACCTGATCGGCGAGCTCTCCCGCACGCCGCAGGCCGGCATCGAGATCGTGGCCGCCTGCACCCCATCGGCGGTTGAGCCTGTCGAAACCACTCCACACTTGCGCGGTGTCCCGGTGGTCGCTGACATCTGCGACGCCGCCGCCTATGTGGCCGAGCACAAGATCGACACGGTCGTGGTGACCGGATCCGACGAGGTGACGCCGAAGGCGCTCAAGCGCCTCGCGTGGGACCTCGAGCCGCACGGCGCTGATCTGGTGCTGGCACCAGGCCTCACTGACGTGGCCTTTCCGCGTATCCACACTCGCCCCGTGCCCGGTATGGCGCTTGTGCACGTCGAGGCTCCCGGGTACACCGTGCCGCAGCTGCAGTTCAAGCGGGTGTTCGACGTCGTGGGGTCCGCGCTGCTGATCGCGCTGTTCTCACTGCCGCTGGCCGTGACGGCTCTGGCGATCAAGCTGACGAGCCCTGGGCCGGTCCTTTTCCGGCAGACGCGCATCGGCGTGAACGGCGAGCCCTTTCAGGTGCTGAAGTTCCGCTCGATGGTCGTGGACGCCGAGTCCCGCCTCAAGGAGGTCGTCGGCGACAACGTCGGCATCTACTACAAGGCCCAGGACGACCCGAGGATCACGGGGGTGGGCAAGTTCATCCGGCGATTCTCTATCGACGAGCTGCCGCAGCTCTTCAACGTGCTCGGTGGGTCGATGTCGCTGGTCGGACCGCGGCCCTTGACACCGCACGGGCAGGAGCTCGATGTCACGGAGATCCGCCGCCGCGTCCTGATCAAGCCCGGGATGACGGGCCTCTGGCAGGTCTCGGGCCGAAACAACCTGAGCATCGACGAGTCCATGCGTCTCGATCTGTACTACGTCGAGAACTGGAGCATGGCGGAAGACCTCCACATCCTCCTGCGAACGGTGCGCGCGGTCGTGGGTCGTGATGGCGCCTCATAGCGACGTCGGTTTCGCCGCCGAGAAGGGGGCGGACCCGAGACGCGGTCGGCTTGCGTCGGCCAGTCTGATCGGCTCACAGGTGGTCGGGCAGTTGAGCCTGATGGCTGTCCTGCCTGTACTGACGCGAGCTTTTGGACCGGCGGCCCTGGGCGAGTATCAGGTGGCAACAGCTATCGCCATGACCCTGCAGCCGCTCGCAACTCTCCGAGTCGAATTCGTCCTCCCGGCGACGCGATACTCCGCGAATGCCCGCCGTCTCTATCGGACCGGCGTCCTGGCCATTCTCGTTGTCGCCGCGGTGGCGATCGCGGTCGGGATCGTCCTCGCCGTCGTCGGCGGTGGTAGTGGCGTGTCGGTCTCGATGATGTCCGCGGCGCTCATGGCTGCATTTGGGTTGACGGTCGTGGACAACGCTCGGCTGATTCGCTCTGGTCAGCTCAAGCTCCTGGCCCGGCGAAACCTCATATCCGGCCTGCTCGCCGCAGGCCTCCAGATCGTCACCGTTCTCGTCGGTGGAAGCATCCTGTTCGCCGCGTTCTCCATTCTCGCCGCGCGACTGATCTCAATGGCCATGACACGGGGACGCGGATTCGCTCGCGAGAGGGTCGAGGCGGGCGACGAAGACACTCCGTACACCATCCGTCGGATCATCCCGTCGATCGTCTCCGGCGTGACGGCCACCGCAACCAGCCAGTCGTTTGTCATTACTAGCGGTGCACTCGGCGCGGGTTCAGCCGCCTTTGTCGGGGTCGCCCAGCGCGCTGCTGGTGCGCCTCTAACGCTCATTGGTCAGGGGCTCGGCCAAGTTGTTCAGTCCAGGCTGGCACCCGTCGTCAGAGCACGGCGCCCAGACCTGGCACGACTCGTTCGGCGGCAGATCCTGATCCTCGGTACCTGCTCGCTAGCCATCGCGGCAGCGATCATCGTCGGCGCGCCGATCCTGGCTGAACCGCTGCTTGGTGAGGGCTGGGGCGCCGCCGGCGACATCGCGGCGCTCCTCGCCATACCTATGGCCTTTCAGCTCGTCGTCGGACCTCTGATGCCGGTCCTCCCGATGCTCGCTCGCGAACGGCTACTCGCCAAGCTGCAGATCTGGCGTCTCGTCGGGACCGCCCTCGTGCTGGCCCTGTCATTGGGAATGGGGATCGGCCTCGTCGGCGCGACCATCGCCTTCGGTGCAGTCACCGTGGCGGGGTACGTGGTCATGCTCGTGATCGTCCTGGCGGAGACTCGAAAGTACGACAGGAGTTGCCACGAATCGTTTATGGCACTGGATATCGCTCAAACAAACATCAGAAGCATGGAGTTGTGCAATGACGGGGACTGAAGATCGACTCATCTTCGTCAATCCGGCCGGTCAGCGGGACAACTTGGGGGACTCTGCGCTTCGACGCGCCTACCTGCAGTCCCTCAGGAAGATGGGAACGCTGCACGTTCTCGCGGGCCGGGATGAGTCTTACGCCACCGGGCTTGGGCTGCAGGAAGACGACCGCGTTTACACCGAACGATCACGTTGGTTTCGCGGCGCGCTCCAAGCAGCCGCACGGGGACGCGCAGACTTTGCCCTCAATGCAGGCGAAGTCGCAGGCGAACGGCGTGAGTTCTGGAAGTCATGGTGGCAGGTGCTGCTCTCGCTCGTTGTCAAGTTGCGCGGAGGGTCGGTCGTTATGACCGGCGTGTCCGTTCGGCCTGGCACGCCGGTTGCGATGACACACCTCCGCCGACTCTCGAGAATCGCAGACGTCGTCACTTGGCGTGATCGCCGCACGATGGATGCCGTCGGTCGAGGGAACGCAGTTCCCGACTGGGCGTTCGCCCTTGGGAGCCTGGAGCCATCTGGCGTACCGGACATCCGCAAGACAATTGCAGTCTCGATGAGGGGTGACCGTCCGCGACCTTCAGACGAATGGATCGCTGCCGTTCGTGACTTCGCGGACGACAAGGATGCGCGACTAGTCGTCGTCGTCCAGGTGGAACGAGACGCGCACCGATCGGAGGAGCTGGCACGGCTACTGGATGCAGATCTTCTCGTCTGGCCTGAAGGCATGACACATGAACAGCAAGAGGAACGCGTTCGCGCCGCCTACCGAACGTGCAAGGCGGTGCTCAGCGACCGGATCCACGCGCTGATCTTTGGGTACACCGAGGGCGCGATTCCTGTCGGCGTCTCGACGACGTCGCCGGAGAAGATCTCCCGGACGTTCAGTCTGGTGACGGATCTCCCGGTCGCGCCCATGGACGGCGTCGACGATCGGGCGAGGTGGAGCCATCTCGTCGAGTCCGGCTCGGAGCTGGCGGGCGCGCTCCGTTCGACGCGTCGCAGCATCGGTGATCTTCAGGCGCAACTCATCCAGAGCAGTCGGACCTAGACCATGGCGACGCATGCGCCGAGCCGGGTCTTGCCGCTGGACGGCACCGCGCGCCCGAAGGCCGGAATCTTTGCTGGTCAGATTCGGCGGGTCTACTACCACGTCTATGTCGCGTGCCTGTTGGGCGCCAACGCGGTGCTGTTGGTGCCTCAGTCGTCTCCAGGCGACACGGGTACGTCGCAGCTCTTCATCGCGAGCTGGCTCCTTCTGGCCGGCTGGACCCTTCTGCTGCTCCTGACGAGCGTTCGGCATGCGTCCAGGTCTTTGGGCGCCACGCTGGCGTTTCCCGTGTACGTCCTCGCGTCAGCAATCTGGTCGATCGAGCCGTCGATGACGATCGTCTTTGGCCTGCTGCTTGCAGCCAATATTGTCGCGGCTTACCTCATGGCCGAAGAACTCGAGATCGGCGAGATCCTCACCATCGTCGCGCGTGTCGTGGTCGCGCTCACGGTGGTGGGACTGATCGCGTACTACCTGGGCGTGCCGCAGGTCTACCACCAGGACCACCACCAGCGGCCCAACATTCTGGGCGGCATCCCGTTCCGAGGCTTCTTTCCTCACAAGATCACGGCCGGCCTCTACGCGGCGATCGGTGCCATCGCTGTCTGCGCTCGGATGCGCGGCGTGCGAAGAGCGAGTGCGCTCGCCGTTCTGGGTTGGGCCGCCCTGCTGTCGGGATCTGCCACAGCACTCGTGCTGTTCGGCGCCGGACTCGTCGCCTTCGGAGCTGTGCGAGCAGCCGGCAAGCGGAAAGTTCGGACCTCGGCGCTGCTGATCCGGTTGGCAGGCTTGGTGGCGGTGGGCGGAGCCCTGGCGGCGGCCAATTGGAGTCACCTTCTCATGATGCTGGATCGCGACCCGACCCTGACGGGGCGCACGATCCTCTGGGATTGGGGCATGTCCACCTGGTTGGAGAAACCGCTGGCAGGCTGGGGATTCGATGCCTACTTTCGGTCACCGTACGCCGAACAGATCCGACAGGCCGTACCGGTGTTTCGGAACTACGAGATCCCGCATTTCCACCAGGCCTACCTCCAGACTGCCGTCGACCTAGGGCTTATCGGCCTGGCGATGGTAGTCGGAATAATTGTCTATATCTTGGTGAACTCATATCGGTACGCGCTGGAAGGCGAGATGGTCGTCGGTGTCGCCATCTTCTCGATCACTGCTTTGATAGCGGGTGCCGGAACGGTGATGTTTGTCTTCGTTACCTATAACCATTTCGCAACCTTTGGTCTTTTCCTATTCGCATTCGCCTTGCGGCGCCTCCGCCGAGAGGCCAGAGGCCGGCGGGTGGTGAAGCGCCATCGCACGCGCGACCTCGCTCCACGCCTGGGACCGCGAACGGAAAGCATCGTCGCGAGGCGAGCAATGGAACCTGTGGGATAGCGACAGACGTTCAATCGAGTTTGGCGGGCCCAACCAATTGTTGCGGCCGGTCCCAATGGCGAAGGGAATACTATGCAAGTTGCTCCAGTGCAAGTCAAGGGATTCGATCTCTCGGTCACGCCCCTTACCTCCGAGGAGGTCGTCGATCACATTGTCGATGCGACGTCGCAGAAGCGTGGATTGACGATATCAAACGTCAATCTCCACGGGCTGTACATGTTCGAGACCGATCCACAATTCGCCAACTTCACCAAGTCCGCGGACCTTTGTCTGGTCGATGGATGGCCAGTTCTGAAACTCGTCGAGGGAAGACCGCTGCCGAGCCGCTACAGAGTCGGCAGCACCGACTGGCTCGAGGTGCTCCTGGGTCAGGGTGGGTTCACCATCGCCGCGATCGGCGGTACTCCCGAGTCGAGCGCCCGGACCGCCGAGGTGTTCAACCGAGAGTTCGACGTCACGTGGCTCCCTCAGCACGGGTACGACCTGGAGAAGCGATCCTCCGAAGTTGACGCCGCGATCCGGGAAGCCGACATCGTCCTGGTCGGCCTCGGAATGCCACGGCAGGAGCGGTGGATCCTGAAGAACTCCGACAAGCTCTCCGGCAAGGTCGTTGCCAACGTGGGAGGGTGTTTTGACTACTACTCCGGTGCGCAGCGGCTAGCGCCACGGTGGATGGGTGCCATGGGACTGGAGTGGCTCTATCGACTTTCTTGCGACCCACGGCGCCTTGCCCGCCGGTATCTCGTCGAGCCGTTCCGTCTGGCGCGGCTGGTGCGGCGGCGCAACGCCTCGAGGAGGCGCCATGCATGACGCTCCTGTCGTCGATGTCGTCATTCCTACGATCGGGCGCGCGTCCGTCGTGCGGGCGGCGTCGACAGCCGTGACTCAGAGTATTCCAACCCGGGTGACCGTCGTCCTCGATCGACAGAGTGAGTACGACAACGTAACGGCGATGCTCGCCGATATCCCGTGCCGCATCCTGTGTACGAAGGGCGGGGAGGGTGGCAGCGCAGCCCGGAACCTCGGGCTTGCGGATGCTTCCGCCCCTTGGGTCGCATTTCTTGACGACGATGACTGGTGGGACAGCACGCATCTCGAGGGCCGGCTGGCTGCGGCAACGGCGATTGCGGGCCACCGACCGGACCTGGTGCTCGGGCGCTTCGTCTTTGAGCTGCCAAGCGGGGGTTCTCGCGTTGTGCCAGACACCGCTCCAGCGGGCCGCGACCAGGCCGTAGCGCGATACATCGTCACTCGCGATCGCTTCCGGTTCGGTCGCAATGCCGTTCAGACGAGCGGAATCGTCGTGAATCGCGAGCTCGCACAGGACGTCCGGTGGTCGAACGAGCTTCGTAAGCACCAGGACTGGGATCTCGTCCTCCGCCTTCTGGATCGGACCGGTGGCGAGTTTGCCTGGGATGAACGTGCGTCCGCGCATGTTGCGAAGGGAAGTGCGTCCTCAGTCTCGCGGGTCCCGGATTGGCGTCATTCGCTTGACTGGTTCACGACGTATCAGTCGCGGATTCCCGGGCGTGCGGGCGCCGACTTCCTCACGGTTCACGTGCTCCGCGCCGCGCTCGCGTCCCGTTCCTTCGACGGTGTGCGCAGTTATCTCGTCGCGCTGAGGGCGGCACCTCACGCTGCCGCCCTTGCGGTCGGACTGTCAGGCATCGTCAAACGCGGCTGACGATGGCCCGTCGCCCTCAGGCGTCAATCCGGCGCCCGGGCACCATCATGCGTGGGCCAGACGAGCGATCTGGGCCGTGGGCACGTAGGTAGCGCGCCTCGCACCGGCCATGGACGAAGTACCGACCTAGGGTCGTTTCGCGCTCTGCACGACCGTGACGAGCGCTGGTGATATCCCTGCAGTCTCGCGACCCGAGCTGCGCCGGGGGTCTTAATGGGAGGACGGCCAGTTGGAACTCGCTGATTACCTGAGCCTGCTGCGTAAGCGTTGGCTGTCTATCGCGCTGCTGACTGTCGTCGGCGTGCTCGCCGGCTTCGGCGCGTCGGCCTTGGCCACACCGGCCTACACGGCGCAGGCCCAGGTGTTCGTCTCCGTGCGCGGGTCGGACACGACGTCCGACCTGCTGCAGGGCTCGAACTTCACCGTGCGACAGGTGAGGTCCTACATCCAGCTGGTCCAATCGCCGCGGGTGCTGCAGCCCGTCCTCGACGAGCTGGGGCTGACGGAGACGACGTCGGACCTGGCCGAGCGTGTGAGTGCAGAGAGCCCGCTGGACACGGTGCTCATCAACCTCTCGGTGGAGGACCCCTCACCCGAGCAGGCGGCGGCCATCGCGAACGCTGTGGCGGACTCCCTGTCCGACGTCGTCCAGGAGCTGGAGACGCCCATGGGCGAGGTGCAGTCGCCCGTCGAGGTCAGCACGGTTCGGTCCGCCTCGGTGCCGGAGGCGCCGTCGTCGCCGAACACCACGATGAACCTGGCGCTCGGCCTGCTCGTAGGCCTCGCCCTCGGCGTCGGCATCGCCGTGCTGCGCGACGTGCTCGACACCAAGGTGCGCGACGTCGCCGACGTCAACGCGATCACCGACGCCCCCGTGCTCGGCGCCATCGCCCACGAGGCCGAAGCGGCCACACACCCCCTGATCATCGAGGAACCTGCCGGCTCGCCGCGGTCCGAGGCGTTCCGACGCCTGCGCACCAACCTGCAGTTCCTGGCGGTCGACGAGAACGCCAAGGCGATCGTCGTGACGTCGTCCCTCCCCGCAGAGGGTAAGAGCACCACGTCGATCAACCTGGCGCTCACCCTGGCAGACGCCGGTGCCAAGGTCGCCCTGGTAGACGCCGACCTGCGCCGCCCGACCGTCGCGAAGTACCTCGGCCTCGAGGGATCCGTGGGCCTGACCACCGCCCTCATCGGCCGCGCCGCCATCGACGACGTGGTGCAGCCGTGGGGCAACGGCAACCTCGACGTCATCACCTCCGGCCAGGTGCCGCCCAACCCCAGCGAGCTGCTCGGGTCCCATCGCATGTCCGAACTCGTGGACGAGCTGAACCGCAGGTACGACGTCGTGATCATCGACTCGCCGCCGCTGCTGCCCGTCACCGACGGCGCGATCCTGGCCCGCCTGGTAGGCGGCGCCGTCGTCGTCGTCGGTGCCGGCACCACCCAGAAGGCGCAGCTCCAGGATTCGCTCGACACGCTCGGCACCGCCAACGCGCGCGTTCTCGGCACCGTCGTCAACCGGGTGCCGACTCGCGGCGGCCGCGACAAGTACGAGTACTCGTACTACACGGCGAGCGACGCACCTACGGCCGGCCGCACGGGAACGACGGCCGGCAAGCGCCGCGCCGGCAAGCACGCCCCTGCCCCGGCCCAGATCCCGGAGCACCGCGATGCGCAGGTCGAGGCGCTGGTCGGCTCGCGCGCCTCGTAGCTGCACGACGAGCGCACCTTTCCGTAGATACACACGCACGACGTTCAGGAGCCTTATGACGACCGCCCCCATGCCAGGCGCCGGGCAGGGCCCCCTGCCGGGACCCGGCACGCCCGAGGCGCCCGCCCGGACCCGCCGCCGGATGAGCGGCAAGGCCAAGGCGCTCACCGCCGTCGGGGTGCTCGTGGCCCTCCTGCTGGGCGGCGGCCTGGGCGCCGTACTGCTGTTCCAGCACAACCTGGACCGCAACATCGAGCGGCTCGGCGACCCGTTCGCCGACCTCCCGGAGCGGCCCGACCCGGCGCCAGCGGCGGGCGCGAACGGCCCCGTGAACTTCCTCGTCGTCGGTTCGGACTCCCGCATCAACGCGAACGACCCGACCCAGTGGGCATACGGCGCGCAGCGCACCGACACGATCATGCTGGTGCACCTACCCGGGGACCGCCAGGCCGCCCAGGTGATCTCGTTGCCGCGCGATCTGTGGGTGCCGATCCCCGGCCACGGCGAGTCCAAGATCAACGCCGCATTCAGCTGGGGCGGTCCGCCGCTGCTCATCCAGACCGTCGAACAGCTCACCGGGATCCGCATCGACCATTTCCTGGTCACCAGCTTCGAGTCGTTCGCCGAGATGACGGACACGCTCGGCGGGGTGGAGATCACCGTGGCGCACGACGTGCACGACCGGGCGCAGGGGTTCCAGCCCGCAGGCACGCACCTGATGACGGGCGAGGAGGCCCTGCGGTACGTGCGTACCCGGTACGGCCTGCCGCACGGCGACTTCGACCGGGTGCAGCGCCAGCAGAACTGGATGCGCGCCATCATGAAGGACGTCGCCCAGAACCGCACCGACGTCCGCACCGTGACCGACTTCCTCACCACCGTCAGCCGGTCCGTTGCCGCCGACGACGCGCTCACCGCGGGCCGGATGCGCGAGCTGTTCACGAGCACGATCGGGCTCGGACCCGGCGACGTCACCTTCCTCACCGCCCCGCACGCCGGCACCGGCCGCAGCCCCGACGGGCGGCAGTCCATCGTGGTGCTCGATCGTCAGCGGCTCGACCCGCTCATGGCCGCTATCGCGGCCGACGACGCGACCGCGTATGTGGCCGAGCACGCGGAGGAGCTGAAGATCCTCGGGCACACGGTCCGTTAAGCAAGTTCTCCATCGGAACTCGTGGGAGCCGCGACTCGTCGCGGGAGGAGGAAACGTGTTCGTCGTCCTGTTCGTCTGCACCGGAAACATCTGCCGGTCTCCGGCGGCCGAGGCGCTGCTGCGGCGCGCCGTCGACCCCACCGTGACAGTGGCCTCCGCCGGCACGCGAGGGCTGAGCGCACAGCCCGTGCACCCGCCCATGGCGCGCCTGCTGACCGAGGACGGAATCGACACGTCCGAGTTCCGCTCGCACTGGCTGACACCGGAGGACGTGCGCGACGCCGACCTCGTGCTCACCCTCACCGCGGCGCACCGTGCCCAGGTGCTGGAGGTCGAGCCGCTGGCGCTGCGACGCACCATGTCGCTCGGGGAGCTTGCACGCCTCGCGTCCGCCGTGCCTGCCGGAACGGTCGCCGGAGCGACCGACGCCGAGCGGCTCGGCCCCCTGGTACGGGCCGCCCTCGGGCTACGTCACCGGTTCCTGGGCACGGACGACGCGTACGACGACGTCGTCGACCCCTACGGGCTCGCCGACGAGGTGTACCAGGCGTCGTACGCGCAGATCAACGGGCACCTGGACAGGCTGGTCACGGCGCTGCGGACGCGATAACAGCCGCCGGCACCGGAGACACCAACCTCAAGCGAGCCGCCACACCCCTACGGCCGGCCCGTCGCCGCCGAGGCGGAGTCCGTCGCCCCCGACCGTCAGCGGCGGAGTCCCGACGAGCGACCCTCCATACAGCAGCTCGGGCGCCTGGGCCCCGAGCAGCCACGACGGCAGGGTCGCCCCGCGCCACGGCCCGCGCGCGACGACGACGAGCACGCGCTCCTCGGGCGTCTCGCGCAGGAACGCGACGGCGTCGTCGTCGACCACGGCCCAGCGCAGGCCGCCGTCGCGCAGCGCACCGCTGTCGCGGCGCAGCCTCGACAGCGAGCGGAACACCCCGTACGTCTCCAGGTCCCAGCGCGCGCCGCCGGTCGCGGCCTGGTCCGACGCCATCGTGGTACGGGCGTGCTCTCCGTTGGAGCCGACGGCCCCGGTCTCGTCGCCGGCGAACAGCATGGGCGTGCCCGGGTAGGCGTAGAGCATCGCGGCCGCGAGCTCGACCGTGGCGGCGGAACCCAGGATCGTGCGCACGCGCGGGGTGTCGTGCGAGCCGAGGATGTTCCACTGCGCCGCCGCGACCTGCCACGGCACGCGCGAGGCGAACTCGCGCATCACGGCGACCATCGCCCGGCCCGGCCCGCGCCCGTACGGCACCGGCAGACCCAGGTGGTGGTAGCCGGCGGCGGGGTCGGCGAGCCAGCCCCACACGGGTCGGGAGACGCCGGCGTAGTTCATCGAGGCGTGCCAGCCGTCGCCCGGCAGGTCCCCCGTGTCGCGGCCTGGGCAGCGCCGCGTGACGTCCTTGAGCCGGGCCAGCCCCCGCCGCGAGCCGTCGAAGTCCGTCATCAGCAGCCCGGACTCGTGCAGCCGGGCGAGCGCCGCCTCGATCGCGTCGGCGGTGTGCCATCCGCCATACCAGGCCTGGACCGCCTTGACAACGCGGGCGCGCTCGTCCGCCGACTCGAGCAGCGCCAGGTCGAGGCGCCCGCCGACGACGGCGTCCTCGACGTCGTGCACCGAGTACGCGATGTCGTCAGCAAGGTCCATGACCTGCGCCTCCATCGACCGCACGCCCGCCGGCGCGCCCTGGCGCAGCCAGGCGAAAACGGGCCCGTCGTCCGGGTAGACGCCGAACTTGGGCGTCATGGTGCCGTCGGGTCGCAGCGGGCCCTCGCCCATCTCCCACGGGTACTTCACCGACGCGTCGAGCGAGGCGCGCGTGAGGTTGAGCCCGGCGCCGTCGACCTTGGGCTCGAGCCGGGCGAGCAGGCGCAGCGTCTGCGCGTTGCCCTCGAACCCGCCGATGCCGGCGGCGACGACGGCGAGCGCCCGCTCCCCGTTGTGGCCGAACGGCGGGTGCCCCAGGTCGTGCGTGAGGCACGCGGTGTCCACCAGGTCGGGGTCGCACCCCAGCGCGCGCCCCATCTCGCGCCCGATCTGCGCGACCTCGAGCGAGTGCGTCAGCCGGGTGCGGACGAAGTCGTCGGTGCCGGGCGTGAGCACCTGCGTCTTGGCGCCGAGCCGGCGCATGGCCGAGGAGTGCACCACGCGTGCGCGGTCGCGCTCGAACGGCGTGCGCGACTTCTGCTTGGGCGGCTCCTTGACGTATCGCTCGACGTCGGCGTCGCCGTAGGAGGGTGTGCCCTGCTCACCCTCGGCAGAAGGTCTGCACGGGGGGAAGCCTAACGACGTGTCTACACATCGACGGGTCGCTGGCTGCCACGGTAGACAGCCGTACGCAGCTCGTTCTCCCAATCGCGTGCAAGCGGCATTCCGAGCTCGTGGGCGATGGCGACCTCCGCCTCGACGTCGTACGGGACGCGGCGCTGGCCAGTTGCCTCATTCCTGGTCGGTCACGTCGACCGACGCCGGCGCGGGGCCTCCAGCTGATCCGTGCGGCATGATCGGCCAGGGGCCGCCATCACGACCAGGACCCGATGCGCGACGACCCGTCGACGCACCTGCGGATGCCCGCAGAAACGCAGTTGCGCGCCGGCCCGTGCACGCATGGATGGGCAGGTCATTGCCCTTGAGGTGAGCGCCGCCGAGTTGCGAACCGGACACGGACGGGTGCATCCCACCGGGTGAAATTACAAATGTGTAAGGCGCTCCCGAATGCGGGCCTGGTAGACAGACCGCGCAACGCACGCTCAATGAGGAGGTTCGTCTTGCAGATTCAAATCACCAAGTTCGGGGCTCGGATGTCCGCACTGGCGCTTGCCGCAGCGCTCGCCGGTGGCGGTCTCGTGGTGACCGCAGGGTCAGCGTGGGCAACCAGCAACTGCGGCACCGCGAAGCAAGACCACCCGACGGACTCCAGCGCTCGTGTGGCGGCCTGGAGCACCTCTCTCGACGCCAACAAGAAGGCGCGCGGGGAGCTCGTGCGCTCGTCCATCTTCCCGAACAAGTTCACCCCGTGGTTCACCGACGACAGCGGGAAGAAGTACTACTCCGACTACGCCAGCTTCGCCATCGGCACGTCGTGCGAGATCGCCACCGTCTAGCAGTGAGCCCGGTGATCGCATCGCATGCGGCAAGCGTGGGCCCCTCCGACAGCGAGGCGTCTGTGCTTGCCGCGTGCGTTGACCTGACGGTCGTACTGGGGTCGGGTCATGCTCGCGCGACGCCGTTGTCCAGTCTCGATCTCGTGGTCCGGGCCGGGGAGACAGTCGCCGTCTGCGGCCCGAGCGGTAGCGGGAAGTCGACGCTACTGCGGGTTCTGGCGGGAGACATCGACCCGGCCTCCGGACACGTCGAGGTTTCAGGTGTGCCCCCGCGAGAAGCGCGTCGCCTTCCGGGGATCGGATTGATCCACCAGGACTTCCAGCTCGTGTCGTTTCTTACTGGCCTGGAGAACGTCGCGATCGCTCTCGAAGTGCGTGGCATGCCGAGCCGCGCGGCTGTCGAGCAAGCCAGAGCCATGCTCGACGAGCTTGACGCCGGCCCTTTCGCCACTCGGTTTCCTGGGGAGATGTCCGGGGGCGAGAAGCAGCGAGTCGCCGTCGCGCGCACGATGGTCTGCCGACCTGCGTTGGTGCTCGCGGACGAGCCCACAGCCGCTCTGGACCGAGTGACGGCGCAGTCGGTCATCGCGCTGCTGAGCCAGGCGGTTCACGACCGGGGTGCCACGCTGGTCGTGGCCACTCACGACCCGAGGGTCTCGGAAGCAATGGACGTGACGTACGACCTCATCGATGGTCACCTCCAGCCGGCATTGGCCAGGATCGACTAGAGGGCGACGCGCGTGTCGGAACGAGGTGCTCGCAGGAAGCTGGTCCGGCGGTTGGTCACGCGTGAGACAAGCTTGTTCCTGCTGTTGGCCGCAACAGTAGCTGTGTGCGTAACCGTGATCGTCCTGCTCGACGGCATGCGCGCATCAGGTGCCCGAGCGGAGGAACAGAGCGCCGCTGGCCAAAACGCAGGGTTCGAGTACACCGTGCAGGTGTCCGACGCTAAGGCGGCGGAAGCGCTCGATGCGGCCGGTCTCCCGAGGGTCACCACAACCAGCGGCGCGGCCGCTACCAACGCCACACGGCTCGACGTCACGCTGGTGATGAGCCCCGACCCCCGGGTGGAGGCACGCTACGGGGTCGACATCCGAGCGGACGCGGGTCCGGTTTCGGGTCCGGTGTCAGTGGCCATATCCGAGGCCGCCGCGCGTTCCTTGGGTGTCGACGTCGGGGCGAGCATTCGCCTGACAACCGATGGCCTGAACCTGGAACGGGTAGTAGGCCGGGTCTTCTCCATCCCCAACGAGCCGTACCTGCGCACAGCTGTTGCCGTCCTCGACGCGGGCGCCCAGCCACCCGGAGCCTCCCGGTGGCTGCTGGACACCCCGGACTTCTCCAACCCTGCGATCGAGGCCGCGCTGAACGATGAGTCGGTCCGCGTGACCGTGCGCTCCTCGCGGGGCATTGCGCAGGAACGCACCGACGTTCTGGACACGGGACGGTTCGCCGCGCTGGTCTACATCGGTCCGTTCGGGCTGCTATTCACGCTGGCGGCATGGACCGGGGTCGTGACGATCGCGCGCTCACGAATGCTGATCCACACCGGCGCGTTGCGCGCCCTCGGGCTATCGAGCAGCGATGCGCGAGGTGTGCTGCGGCGCGCCTGCTCTGCGGCTGCCGTCACTGGCGCACTCGCCGGCGGCCTTGCGGGCCACCTCGCGGTCGCTGTGCTCTACCAGATGTTAGGTCGGGTCGCCGACCAGGCGTGGCAGACCGGGGCGATCAATCTCGGGCGGACAGTCGCGTTCCTGACCGCCACCGTCGTCGGGGTCCTCATCGTCATCGAGCTTGTCCTCAGGAGCGAGCAGGGCCACGCACGCTTCCGGCTCGACCTTACTTCGCGTACTCGAGCCCTCGTCGGCGTCGGCGGGCTCGCCGCAGGTGCACTCATCTACGGGGCGAGTTTGATCCACCTCATCAACCCCTATGGCGGAGCCTTGTGCTGCGGCCTAGTGCTGCTGCCTGCCGCCGTGGCCCTGAGCCGCATTGTCACCGACTACGCTGCCCGCGTCGGTCCACGGCACGTCGTCGCCGCCGCACAGCGGGCCACCCCAACCGCATGGTTCACCGCGCTGGTCGGTGCCGCGCTTGTCCTGTCTGGCTCATTCCTGTCGGCGCAGGGGCGTAGCGAGTACATCACCGGAGCCGAGAGGTACGCGCCCTTGCAACCGTCCTCGTCGATCCTTGTCACAGAGGCCGACGCCTCGACCGTCGATCTGGTCGCAGGCACATGGGCAGCAGTGGACCACGGTCAGCTGCCGGCACCCTGGCTCCTGAACCTGCCCGACAGTTCCCGGACCCGGTTCTTCGCCTCAAGCCCGGAGTTCGTCCAGTGCGCGAAGGTGGGAGACCTGCGTCTTGGGGATGAGAGCTGCCCTGTGCCCGCAGAGACGTACGTCAACCCGACAGACCTAGCGATCGGCGCTCAGAACGCGCCCGGCTGGCACGAGACAGGCGCCCCTGTCGTCGCCGACCCCGCCCTGATCTCCGACGGCATGATCGGGCTGCTAGCCACGAATACTGACGGACAGATCATTGACGCCTGGGTCGTCGCGGCCCAACCCAACGCCGCGCTGGGTAACCTACTCCCCGGTGCAGTCGTCGCGCCAGGCTCTGCGCTTGCGGAAGAGCTCGGGCTCACCGCCAGCGGCTATAACCAGATCGTGCTCGACGGATCGCAGCTGTCTCTCGACGACCTGGACCGCACCGCGGCCACCATCTCCGCAGTCGTTCCGGCATCCCAAGTGTTCGTGGAGCGCGGATTCGAGGACGCTGGGCTCAACGCCTTCACCTTGTTCACAGGAGTCGGTACCGCCGCCCTCGCCGGTTCGATGATGGCGATCTTCGGCCTCGGTGTTGTGCGCTCCAGCCGCCCCCTCCTCGAGATCCTGGACGGTCTCGCGCTGGCACGCCGTACCCGCTGGTTGCTCGCCGCGGTCATGATGGCCGATCCCGTGCTGGCCATACTCGCGGGTCCGACCGCGCTCATCCTGACCGCCCCGCTTTGGGGGTCGCAATCCGTCAACTGGGCCACACCAGTCGTCTTCCTGCCTGCCGCCACAGCGCTCGCCATCCTCGCGACCACGATCGTCACGTTGGGCAGGGCCCCAACTTCCACCAACCGGCTGTGGCCGAGTGCAAAGAGCACGTCGTCTGCCACCTGAGGCAGCTCCGGCACGGCTCAACGCTGTCCGACCTGCGCAAAGCCAGCCGGCCCGGCGCGATCGGCTGTGAGCGGGCGGCTGGGTCAGCCGTGCAGAGGGAACCCGCGCCCATCAGAAGGTGTACAGGCAGGGATGACGTTCGTGTCAATCACAGCCCACAGCCACGAGCCAAGGCAGTTGAGTTCAACCGGGCCCTATACCGTGGGGTGAGGCGGTCCAGGCCATGGCGATGAGCCGCAGCGCGGTCCACGAGGCGACCGAGGCGCTGCTGGCCTGGGGGTTGGTCTCGCCCGACGAGGCCGGGCGCCTGCAGGCGGACCCGGGCCGCCCGCTCGGTCGCAGATGAGCTCTGCGCGCTCGACGTCGTGGCGGTGCCCGCGGACCTGGACTACTCCCCACTGTCGACGACCTCGTCTGGCTCCACGCCGTCTGGTGGTCACCACCGGACGGAACTCCCCCCGGGTGGGGGTGCGGCGAGACGCCGGCACCCCCACCCCACTCGGGTCAGGCGAGCCGCCAGACCCCCACGGCCGGCCCATCGCCGCCGAGCCGGATGCCGTCGCCCCCGACAGTCAGCGACGGGGTCCCGACGAGCGACCCTCCATACAGCAGCTCGGGCGCCTGGGCCCCGAGCAGCCACGACGGCAGGGTCGCCCCGCGCCACGGCCCGCGCGCGACGACGACGAGCACGCGCTCGTCGGGCGTCTCGCGCAGGAACGCGACGGCGTCGTCGTCGACCACGGCCCAGCGCAGGCCGCCGTCGCGCAGCGCACCGCTGTCGCGGCGCAGCCTCGACAGCGAGCGGAACACCCCGTACGTCTCCAGGTCCCAGCGCGCGCCGCCGGTCGCGGCCTGGTCCCACGCCATGGTGGTACGGGCGTGCTCTCCGTTGGAGCCGACGGCGCCGGTCTCGTCGCCGGCGAACAGCATGGGCGTGCCCGGGTAGGCGTAGAGCATCGCGGCCGCGAGCTCGACCGTGGCGGCGGAACCCAGGAGCGTGCGCACGCGCGGGGTGTCGTGCGAGCCGAGGATGTTCCACTGCGCCGCCGCGACCTGCCACGGCACGCGCGAGGCGAACTCGCGCATCACGGCGACCATCGCCCGGCCCGGCCCGCGCCCGTACGGCACCGGCAGGCCGAGGTGGTTGTAGCCGGCGGCCGGATCGGCGAGCCAGCCCCACACGGGGCGCGAGAAGCCGGCGTAGTTCATCGAGGCGTGCCAGCCGTCGCCGGGCAGGTCGCCGGTGTAGTCGTGGAAGTGCTCGCCGATGAGGGCGCCCTCGGGGCGCAGCCCCGTGATGCGCTCGCGCAGCCGCCGCGCCACCTCGTGCGTGCGGTCCGCGGCGGCGTACCGGCCGGTCATGTTCGCGACGTCGACACGCCAGCCGTCGAGCTCGTACGGGGCCTGGAGCCACCGGGCGATGACGGAGTCGTCGGCGTCGACCATGCGGCGCCACACCTCGTCACTGGCCCAGTCGAGCTTGGGCAGCGTGTGGTGGCCCAGCCATGACACGTAGGCGGGCTGGTGGCGCGGGTCGATGTCGGCCCCGGCGGCCGGGACGCCGTCGGACCCGGCCCACAGGAACATGCCGCGCTCGGGCGAGCCCTGGTCCTGCTGGGCCGTCGCGAACCAGTCGTGGCCGAGGCCGGTGTGGTTCGTCGTGACGTCTCCCATGACGCGCAGGCCGCGCGCGTGCGCGGCCGCGGTGAGCCGCGCCAGCGCCTCGTCGCCGCCGAGCAGCGGGTCGACGGACCCGAAGGTCGAGGCGTCGTACCGGTGGTTGGAGCGGCCCGGGAAGATCGGCGTCATGTACAGCGTGGTGACGCCGAGGTCCTCGAGGTGGTCGAGGTGCTCGGCGATGCCGTCGAGGTCCCCGCCGTAGAGCTGCCTCCCCGTGAGCGGGGCGTGCGGCGCCGGCTCGGTGTCCCACGCGGTGGGCTCGGCCCAGTCCGGGACCTCGCGCTCGTCCGCGCGCGCCGAGCGTGCGAACCGGTCGGGGAACACCTGATAGACGGTGCCCGCGCCGAGCCACGCCGGAGCCGGCGGCGCCGTCGTCAGCCGGAAGTCGCCGGTGTCCGGGACGTCGTGGTCGTGCACGCCCGCGCCGTTCAGCCAGCGGTACCCGCCCGGCGCGGCGGGCGTGCCGAGCAGGAACCTGTAGTGCGTCGGCTGGTTGTGCACGACGACGTCGGCGACGTAGGTGTCCTCGTGCTCGCCGGCGTGGTCGAGGCGCGCCTCGACCACGCGCGGCTCGCCGTCGCGCACCGTGCGCATCCACGCGCCGCGAACGCCCGCGGCGTGCGGGACGCGGACCTGCACGGGGACGACGTCGCCGACGGCGTGCTGCCCGGCCGGCACGTAGCCGGCCGACCCGTCGTGGTGCGGCTGGTCGAGCAGGCTCATCCCTTCACCGACCCTGCCGTGAGACCGCCGACGAGGATGAGCTCGCCGAACGACGCGATGAAGCTCAGTAGATCCACGACGGTGAGGATAGGGGCGACGAGCCGGGCGACGTCGCATCGGTGTACCAGCCATGCAACGCGTGCAGCAAAATTGCATCGTTCGTTGCACTCATCGCGCCGACAGGGCAGGATCGTCCGGGGTCGCGACGGT
The DNA here is from genome assembly GCF_049852175.1 of Xylanimonas sp. McL0601. Classification (GTDB taxonomy): domain Bacteria; phylum Actinomycetota; class Actinomycetes; order Actinomycetales; family Cellulomonadaceae; genus Xylanimonas. The sequence goes on along the minus strand of NZ_CP187527.1, from coordinate 1,561,898 downwards.
CGGGACCTCTGACGGAACAGGGAGGTCCCGTGCCCACCGCCGCCCCCGGGCGCACCCGGCTCGCCGACATCGCCGCCCACGCCGGCGTCTCGACGGCGACCGTGTCGCGCGTCCTCAACGGCAAGAGCGTCGTCTCCGCGGAGACCCGCCAGGCCGTGCTCGCGGCCCTCGACGTGCTCGGCTACGAACGGCCCCACGCGCCGGGCGCGCGCGCAGCCGGTCTCGTGGGCCTGGTCGTGCCCGAGCTCACCAACCCCGTGTTCCCCGCGATCGCCCAGGCCGCCGAGTCGCTGCTCGCCCAGGCCGGTTACACGCCCTTGCTCTGCACCCAGTCCCCCGGCGGAACCACGGAGGACGAGTACATCGAGTCGCTCGGCGACCACGGCGTCGACGGCATCCTCTTCGTCTCGGGGCTGCACGCCGACACGACGGCCAGCCGCGCGCGCTACCAGCACCTGCGCGACCGCGGCATCCCCGTGGTCCTCGTCGGGGGGTACGCACCCGAGGTCGACGCCCCCCAGGTCTCGACCGACGAGCCGGCGGCGTCGCGCCTGGCCGTGCGGCACCTCGTGGCCCAGGGCCACCGCCGGATCGGCCTGGCGCTCGGGCCGCAGCGGTTCATCCCGTCGCAGCGCAAGCGGACCGGGTTCGTCGACGCGCTCGTCGACTCAGGCCTCGCCAGCGACGCGGCCGACGCCTCTCGCCATGTCGTCACCACCCTCTACACCGTCGAGGGCGGGCAGGCCGCCGCCAACGAGCTGATCGAGTCCGGGCACACGGCCCTCGTGTGCGCCTCCGACCTCATGGCGCTCGGCGCGATCCGCGCCGCGCACGCACGAGGCCTGCGCGTGCCCGAGGACGTCTCGGTCGTCGGCTACGACGACTCGCCCCTCATGGCGTTCACGAATCCCCCGCTGACGACCGTGCGCCAGCCCGTGCTGTCCCTGTGCCGCGTCGCGGTGTCGATGCTGCTGTCCGAGATCCGCGGTGAGCGAGCGCCTCGCGCCGAGCTGCTCGTCGAGCCGGAGCTGGTAGTCCGGGGGTCCACCGGCGCCGCGCCCACGCCGCGCACCACCACCGTCCGAGGAGAAGCATGACGACCGTCCACGAGCCGTTCCCCACCGCCGAGTGGTGGCGTACGGCCGTCATCTACCAGGTGTACCCGCGCTCCTTCGCCGACGCGGACGGCGACGGCATCGGTGACCTGGCCGGCATCACGGCCCGCCTCGACCACCTCGCCGCGCTCGGGGTCGACGCCGTCTGGCTCAGCCCGTTCTACCGCTCGCCGCAGCGCGACGCCGGGTACGACGTCGCCGACTACCGCGACGTCGACCCGCTGTTCGGCACGCTCGCGGACGCCGACGCCCTCCTCGCCCGGGCGCACGAGCTCGGCCTGCGCGTCGTCGTCGACCTCGTGCCGAACCACACCTCGTCGGAGCACGTCTGGTTCCAGGCCGCGCTGGCCGCCGCGCCGGGCTCGCCCGAGCGCGCCCGGTACCTGTTCCGCGACGGCCGTGGCGAGAACGGCGAGCTGCCGCCCAACAACTGGACGTCGGTCTTCGGCGGTCAGGCCTGGACGCGCGTCGACCCTTCGACGGGCTCAGGGGCGTCCGACGGCCAGTGGTACCTCCACCTGTTCGACTCCTCTCAGCCCGATCTCGACTGGACCAACCCCGAGGTGCGCGCCGAGCTCGAGGACGTCCTGCGGTTCTGGCTGAGACGGGGGGTCGACGGGTTTCGCGTGGACGTCGCCCACGGCCTGGTCAAGGCCGACGGCCTGCCCGACTGGGGCGGCCAGGTCGCGATGGTCGACGGCAGCACCGACCCCGGCGCGCCCGAGGACGGCTCGACGCCCGCGACCGAGAGCGGCCCGATGTTCGACCAGGACGGCGTCCACGAGATCTACCGCTCCTGGCGGCGGGTCCTGGACGAGTTCGACGGCGCCGTCGACGGCGAGCGGTACTCCCGCGCGCTCGTCGCCGAGGCGTGGGTCGAGCCGCTGTCGCGCCTCGCGCGGTACGTGCGCGACGACGAGATGCAGCAGGCCTTCAACTTCTCGTTCCTCACCTCGCGCTGGGACGCCGCCGAGTACCGGGCGGTGATCACCGAGTCGCTCCGGTCGCTGGACGCCGTCGGCGCGCCCGCCACCTGGGTGCTCTCGAACCACGACGTCGTGCGCCACGCGTCGCGCTTCGGCCTCGCCGTGCCCGGCTCGCGCCCCAACGGCCTGTTCGCGACCGACCCGCAGCCCGACGAGGCCCTCGGCCTGCGCCGCGCCCGGGCGGCGACGCTGTTCATGCTGGCCCTGCCCGGGTCCGCGTACCTGTACCAGGGCGAGGAGCTCGGCCTGCCCGAGCACACCACGCTGCCCGACGACGTCCGCGAGGACCCCGCGTACTTCCGCACCGAGCACGCCGAGGCCGGCCGCGACGGTTGCCGCGTCCCCATCCCGTGGGCGGCGGGCGAGCCGGGCTTCGGCTTCTCCCCGACCGGCAAGACGTGGCTGCCGCAGCCCGCCGGCTGGGCCGCGTACGCGGCGGACGCGCAGGCCGGGGTGCCGGGCTCCACGCTGGAGCTGTACCGCGCGGCGCTCACGCAGCGCCGCCGGCGAGCGCTCGGCGCGGGCGGCCTCGAGTGGCTGCCCGGGTTCACGGACGACGTCGTCGCGTTCCGCACGTTCCGCACGGACGCGGGTGGCGTCGTCGTGCTGGCGAACCTCGGGGCGGGGGCGGTAGCCCTGCCCGCGGACGCGCGGGTGCTGCTGGCGTCGGCCGAGCTGCCCGGCGGCGGGACGCTGCCGGCCGACGTGACGGTGTGGCTGGAAGGGTGACACGCCAGCGTGCCGGGGCCCCGATACCAGGGGCCCCGGCACGCCGCCGCTCGTGCGAGCGACGCCTACCCGTCCGTCACTTGCAGGACTTGACGCCCGTCGCGATCGCGAGGCCGAAGCCGGCGGCCGACGAGTCCTTGTAGACGACCGTCCGCCCGAGCCCCGCCGTGGCGAACATCTGCGCACCCGGGCTGCACGAGGCCGGGCCGACGTACGTCCCGTCGAACGTGTACTGCTGGAGCTTCGGGTTGAGCGCGTCGCTGGGGTAGCCGTTCGTCGCCATCCAGACCTCGACGGGAGCCTCCTCCGTGATGGTGAGGGTCGTGTCGGACAGCGTGAGCACGTCGGCCCGGACCGCCTGCGGCGAGTTCTCGTCGAAGAGCAGGCGGCTGGTGCCGGTGGCGAAGTCGAACAGCCGCACGGAGTCGTTGAACGCGGCCTGGCTGGGCCCGTCCGCGGTCCACGTGCCCTCGTCGGTGTCCGTCACCCACGCGACGCCGGTGCTGGACAGCGACGGGTAGCTCATGGTCTCGGCCCCCGGGTCGAGGCCGGCGAGCGTCGTCGTGCCGGTCGCCGTGTCGTACACCTCGGCGCCGAGCGCCCAGTCCCAGCTGGAGTCCTGCGGGTGCAGGAACACCTCGTACCGGACGTAGGAGATCCTGCCGTCCTTGACCGACGGCGCGGTCGCGGGCCCGAACCAGTCGTGCTCGACGGTGTGCACCGTCGAGGAGCGTCCCTTGAGGTAGTGCACGACGTCGAGGTACTGCGTGGAGTCGAGCTCGCTCCATGCCACAAGGTCACTGTCCGCGCCCAGGCCGCTGATCGGCCAGTACGTGCGGTACAGCTCCTTCACCTCGCCGCCCTGGACGGGCGCCGAGAGAATCCGGTCGACCTCACCGGTCGGCGAGCCGGCGTCGTACCCGACCGTCAGCCAGACGACCCGCTTGCCGTCCGTCTGCGCGAACCCGTGGTAGTTCCCGTCGTTCGGGGAGATGCGGTACGGCGCGACGCTCGCGTCGGTGCGTCCCACCCAGATCGACGGCGCCTCGGTGTGGTTGTCGTCCTCGCGCGCGACGGCGAAGTACCCGCCGGCGATGCTCGCCTGCATGTCGTGGTACATCCCGGTGTTGAGCCGGTCGACCAGCATGGTGGTGCCCTTGCCGTACAGGCTGGACTCCCACTTGGCGGTGATGCCGCGCGAGTCGAACGCGTTCTGGACCGTCTTGAGGTCCTTGCCCTTGAGGCCGAACGAGGTCGCCGAGGCGATCACGGCGTCACGCGCGTCCACGAAGTCGGCCGACGGCGTGAGGTAGTCCGTCAGCGCCCGGTACACGATCTTGTCGGCGACCGCGCCGCCGAACGCCTGCCGCAGGTCCCACAGCGCGCCCGACACGATCGTCGAGTTGAGGTGCACGCCGCCGTCGTCCATCTGTGGCGTGTCCATGAGGTGCTGGAAGCTGGCGGTGGTGGCGCCGTCGTCCAGGTTGCGGAACGCGCAGTCGGTCGGGCCCAGCGTGCGGCACAGGTCGCCGCCGAGCAGGCTGGCCTGCGGGTCGGACATCGACTGGCCGGACGCGTCCACGTCGATGGCGTTGCCGAAGTAGTCGGCGATGGCCTCGTTGAGCGCACCCGGCTGGCCGGCGTACACGAGGTTCGCGGTGTGCTCCACGACGCCGTGCGTCATCTCGTGGCCGACGACGTCGAGGTCCGCGGCCAGCGGGAGGTACTCGGCGTCGCCGGTGCCATACACCATCCGGGTGCCGTCCCAGTACGCGTTGACGAACGGGTTGCCGCCGTACGTGATGCCCACGAGCGAGTTGATCGGCATGCCGGCGTCGTCCAGGCTGTTGCGCCCCAGCTCGGTGTTCCACCACTCGAAGACCTTCGCCGCGTCCCAGGCCGCGTCGACGGCGCCGGCGTCGGTGAGCTCGCCACCGATGCTGCTCGACGGCGCCGCGAACGGCGCGAGGTCCTCGGGCCACTCCGTGTACGCGAGCGTGTAGTAGTCCTGCGCCCGGGCGTCCCAGGTGGTGATCGGGACGGTGCGGCCGTCGGCCAGGCTGTGGCTCAGGTCCACCGTGAGGTAGGTGCCCGTGCCGTCCACGCGCTCCAGCGGGAGCGGCACGGTGGCCCCGTGCAGCGTGGTGCCCTCGCCGACGACCTGCGTCACGCCGGTGCCCGACGGCGCCGGCTCGGTGACGCTCTGGGGCGCGGTGCTCGCACCAGCCGCACCGGCGGCCGGCGCGACCTGCTGCGGGGCGGCGACGGTCTTGATGCGGCTGACGCTGAGCAGGGTCACGCCGGAGGTCGCGCTCACGTACACGTCGCGCGCGACCGGCTGCCCGGACGCCGCGTCCGAGCCGCTGACCAGCACGTGACGGGCGAGCGCGCCCGTGCCGGACGGCATGACCACGAGGCCCTGGTCCTTGCCGGTCAGGCCGCTACCGGCCGCGCCGGGCTTGGTGCCGGGCCGCACCCCGCCCGCGACGACGGCCGCGCCCGGGTGCAGGCTCCGGCGCACGTCCTGCACCGCGCGGGCGACGGCCTGGTCCGCCGTCAGCCCGGCGGCCGAGGTGTCGACGTCGAGGTGCGTGTAGTAGGTGCCCGACGTGCCCGTGACCGTGCGCGTGCCGCCCTTCTTCTCCATGCGCACGACGTACTGCGCCCCGAAGACGGGCAGGCCCTGGTACTGCTGGTCCAGGCGGACGGTCTCGCGGGTGCCCTCGGTGTCCACGCTCGCGGTGACGAGCGTGCCGGACGGGTCGGCGATCTTGTAGCGGTCCTTGTGCCCGGCGAGGTGGGCCTTGGCCGCCTTGTCCGGGGCGAGCGCCGCGTCGACCGGCTCGGCCAGCCCGTCGACGAGGGCGGGCGTGTCGGTGGCCTGCTGCGGGGCGCCGGCCGCCGTCTCCGCCTCCGCAGTCGTGCCGGCGGACGGTGACGTGGCCGCGCTCGCGGCTGGGGCTGTCGTTCCGAGGAGGGCGGCCGTCGCCACGAGGGCGAGGGCACGTTGTGCCGTGGGTCTACGCATGAGCGGCTCCTGCACGTGAGGGCGAGTCCAGGCCCTCGGTCACGCCATTGGGACCGCGGGTTGGCTCACTGTCACGGGCGGCGATCCGCCGTCACAAGGAGCACTTTGTGCACCTGCACAAGTGAGAAGCGCGCGTCAGCCGCCGCTGACGCTCAGCTCGGCCTCTCGCAGCCTGGCTTCCCACTCCGCGTCCAGCTCGCGCGAGTCGAGCCAGCCGTACGGCAGGTGCGGCGCCTTCGGGGTGCCGGCACGGCCCCGCTGACCCTCGGCGGCCTCGCCCGGGTACGGGGCGTCGCCCAGCGCGTCCAGGCGCTCGCGCAGCTCGGCCAGCGTCGAGACGAGCGCGAGCGCGTGCCGCGCCTCGCCCCCGACGGCGTAGCCCTTGAGGTACCAGGCCATGTGCTTGCGCAGGTCGCGCACGCCCTTGCCCTCGTCGCCCTCGTAGTACGCGATCATCAGCTCGCCGTGCCGGTAGATCGTCTCGGCGACCTCGCGCAGCGTGGGCTGCACGCGCACAGTCTCGCCGTGGAACGCCGCGGCGAGGTCGGCGAAGAGCCACGGTCGCCCCTGGCAGCCGCGGCCGACGACGACGCCGTCCGCCCCGGTCTCGCGCACCATCCGCAGCGCGTCGTCGGCCGACCAGATGTCGCCGTTGCCGAGCACCGGGATCGAGGTGACAGCCTCCTTGAGCCGCGCGATCGACGGCCAGCGCGCCTCGCCCGAGTAGTGCTGGGCGACCGTACGGGCGTGCAGCGCGACCGCCGCGACGCCGAGACCCTCGGCGATCGTGCCCGCCTCGAGGTACGTGAGGTGGTCGTCGTCGATGCCCTCGCGCATCTTGATCGTGACCGGCACCCCGTACGGCGACGCCGCCTCGACCGCGGCGCGCACGATGTCCGTGAAGAGCCGCCGCTTCCACGGAAGCGCACCGCCGCCGCCCTTGCGTGTCACCTTGGGCACGGGGCAGCCGAAGTTGAGGTCGACGTGGTCGGCCCGATCCTCCGACGCGATGATCTTCACCGCCGCGCCCACGGTCGCCGGGTCGACGCCGTAGACCTGCGCCGAGCGCGGCGACTCGTCGGCGCCGAACGTCACGATGCGCAGGGCCTCGGTGTTGCGCTCGACCAGGGCCCGCGACGTCACCATCTCGGCCACGTACAGGCCAGGGTGGTGACCGACGGACGCCCCGGCCTCGCGGCACAGCGTGCGGAAGGCCCGGTTGGTGACGCCGGCCATCGGGGCCAGGACCACGGGGGTGTCCACCGTCATCGGGCCGATCTGCAGCGGCGGGAGGACGCGCTGGGTCGTCTCGGTGGTGGAGGTCATGGCGCCCATTCTCCCACCGGGCCCGCGGCCCCCTAGAGCCAGCCGTTGTCGCGTGCGAGGCGCACGGCCTCCGCCCGGGTGCGCGCGCCCGTCTTGCCGATGGCCGCCGAGAGGTAGTTGCGTACCGTGCCCTCCGACAGGAACGCGGAGCGCGCGATCTGCGCGACGGTCCTGCCGTCCTCGGCGAGCCGGAGCACCGCGCGCTCGCGGTCGGTCAGCGGGCTGTCGCCCGCGGCGAGGGTCGCGACGGCGAGGTCCGGGTCGACGACGCGCAACCCGGAGTGCACGCGCCGCACGGCGTCGGCGAGCTGCTCGGCCGGCGTGTCCTTGACCACGAACCCGGAGGCCCCGGCGTCGAGCGCGCGGCGCAGGTACCCGGGCCGGCCGAACGTCGTGACGATGAGCGCGCGGCACCCCGGCACCTGCTCGCGCAGCGCCGCGGCGGCCGCGATCCCGTCGAGGCCGGGCATCTCGACGTCGAGCAGCGCGACGTCGGCGCCCGAGGCGCGCGCGGCGTCCACCACCTCGTCGCCGCGGCCTACCTGGGCGACGACGCTGAGGTCGGCCTCGAGGTCGAGCAGCGCGGCGAGGGCGCCGCGCACCAGGGCCTGGTCGTCGGCCAGCAGCAGGCGGATCACGAGGCGGCCCTCTCGTCGGTGGTGTCAGGGGCGAACCGGACGGCGACGCGGAAGCCCCCGAGCGGGCCGCGGCTCGTCGCGAGCGTCGCGCCCGCCGCCCGGGCGCGCTCGGCGAGCCCGCGCAGCCCGTTGCCGTCCCCGGCCGCGTCACGGTCCGGCCCGCGCCCGTCGTCGTCGACCGTGAGCGTGTCGGCGTCGAGCGTGACGACGACGCGGTGCGCGAGCGAGTGCCGCAATACGTTGGTGGTCGCCTCGCGCAGCGCCCAGCCGAAGAGCGCCTGGCGGTCGGCGGGGACGGCGTCGACGGCGCCGGGCAGGCGCGCCTCGATGCCGGCGGCGTCGAACGCGGCGCGCGCCGCGGCGAGCTCGCCGGGCAGGGTCACGACCCGGGCGCCCGTGACCATGCTGCGCACGTCCGCGAGCGCCGCGCGCGTGAGCCGCTGGATGTCGGCGAGCTCGGCGGCGGCCCGGTCGGGGTCGTCCCGCAGGAGCCGGGCGGCGAGCTCGGCCTTGACCGAGACCACGGTGAGCGAGTGCCCGACGACGTCGTGCACGTCCCGTGCGATGCGCTCGCGCTCCTGGGCCGCGGCGAGCGTCGCGACCTCCTCCTGGGCGGCGAAGAGCTGCCGGTTGCGGGCGACGAGCTGGGTGAAGCCGAACACCGCGAGGCTCGCCAGCACGGCCGACACCGCCGTCGAGTCCTCGGTCTCCCACCCGGGCACGAGCCGGGGCACGACGAGGAGCAGGACGGCGATGGCGGCGGCCAGCGCGAGCACGGGCGGCCGCGCGACGAGGAAGACGGCCGTGACGCTGACGAACACGAGCCCGACGAGCCCGTGCTGGTGGGCAGCGAGTGTCATCGGGACGACGCACGCCGTCTGGGCGGCGAGGATCCCGACCACGACGCGCCGCGGGATCTCCCTGAACCGGAAGGTGTAGACGGACAAGGCGAACAGCAGGCCGACCCCGGCGACGCCGACGACGCCGAGCACGCGCAGGGCGTTGGTGTCGGCGTCGAGGGACGCGGTGAGCGGCTCGGCGAGGAACACGAGCCACACCAGCCCGAGCAGGGGGCCGAACCGGCGCCAGTAGGTGGAGCGGCCGAACGGCGCCGTCCCCGGTCCGCGCACCATCGGCCCGCCCCACCAGGGGGCGCGGCCGCCGGCGTCCTGCCGCGCGTCGTCGGGCGCGTCAGATGTGGTCACGGGCACACGGTCCCACATTCGCCAGCGGTTCAGACGCGCGCGGTGTCGCGGCGGAACCGCCACGCGGCGCCGACGCCGAACACCACGGCCCAGGCGACGACGTTGACCACGGCGACCCAGGAGAAGTCGCCGCCGAGCGGCCAGCGCACCAGCTGGGCCAGCCCGTAGGTTGGGGTGAACTGGGCGATGTCGTAGAAGAGCGAGCCCTTGTCGAGCGGCACGAACAGGCCGCCGGCGAAGGCCAGCAGCGCGGTGACGGGGCCGAGCACCTGCATGACGTTCTCGGTGGGCAGCAGGTATCCCATGAACAGGCCGAACGCGGCGAACACGACCGACCCGGCCCAGGCGAGCAGCGCGCACCCGACCCACGCGGCCGCGCTCATCTGGGCGTGCGAGAAGGCGCCGATGGTGAGCGTGACGGCGATCGACACCGCGCCGAGGGCGAGCGCCCCGCCGAGCTTGGTCACGACGTACGCGGCGGGCCGCAGGGGCGTCAGGCGCAGCTGCCGCGTCCAGCCCTGGGCGCGCTCGACCGAGACGCTCGCGCCGCCCGAGACGGACGCGAGCATCGCCCCGTACAGGGCCATCGAGACGGCGACGTAGGCCGTGACGTTCGCGTGCGGGCCGACCATCGTGGTCCGGTAGGCCGAGGCGGTGCCGAAGATGAGGAAGAACACCGGCGGCATCAGCAGCGAGAAGAACATCGCGCGGCGGTTGCGCACCAGGCGGCGCAGCTCGATGCGCAGGTAGCGGGTGTTGACGAGCGTGGCGAGCCCTCTCGGCGGGGCGGGCCGCGTGGCTCGCGGCGTCTCGACGGCGGTGCTGACGGCGGCGCTCATCGCGCGCTCCTCTCGGTGGTGAGGGCGACGAACGCGTCCTCGAGGTTGTGGGCGGCGATCTCGAGGTCGCGCGCGGGGGTGTGGTTGAGCAGGTGGCGGGCGACCGCGTCGGAGTCGGCGGCGTGGACCAGGAGGCGGGAGCCGCGCTCCTCGACCGAGTCGACGCCGGCCAGCGCGGAGAGCTCTGCCGCGGCGCGGGCGCGGGCGGCGTCGTCGTCGAGCTCGGCCGAGATCACGCGGCCGGAGGCCAGTGCCTTGACCTCGGCGGCGGTGCCATCGGCGACGATGTGGCCGTGGCTGATCATGACGACGCGGTCGGCGTAGGCGTCGGCCTCGTCGAGGTAGTGGGTGGCGAAGACGACGGTGCGGCCGCGGGCGGCGTCGGCGCGGATGGCGGCCCAGAACTCGCGACGGCCCTCGACGTCCATGCCGGTGGTGGGCTCGTCGAGGACGAGCAGGTCCGGGTCGGGCACCAAAGCCATCGCGAAGCGCAGGCGCTGCTGCTGCCCGCCTGAGCACTTGCCCACCGTCCGGTCGGCGAGGTCGGCGATGCCGGCGCGCTCGAGGTAGACCCGCGGGTCGACGTCGCGCCCGAACAGGGCTCCGGTCAGGCTCACGGTCTCGGCGACGGTGAGGTCGCGCAGCAGGCCGCCGGTCTGCATGACGGCGGCGACGCGGCCGGCGCCCACGGCCGCCTCCGGGGTCGAGCCGAGCACCTGGACGGAGCCGTCCGTCGGCACGGCGAGGCCGAGCACCATGTCGATCGTGGTCGTCTTGCCGGCGCCGTTGGGGCCGAGGAACGCGACCACCTCGCCCGGCTCGATGCGCAGGTCCAGGCCGTCGACGGCGCGGACGACGCCGGACGTGGTGCGGAACTCCTTGACGAGCCCCCGCAGGTCGAGCGCGGGGGCGGCGGATGACGTGTTCATGGCTCCGAGAGTGCCGCCGGCGCCCAGGCCCCGGCACCGCCGCCTGTCACGGGCACGGCATGACATCCGTCATGCGGGACGCCGGGATGCCGTCTCCCCACGTCGGTGCCCGTGCGCAACACTGTTCGCATGCGCCTGCGCCTGCTGCCCGCCGCGACCGTCCTCGCCGTCGCCGCCTCGCTCGTGCTCGCTGCGTGCTCGGCGGACGGCTCGGTGTCCGGTGCGTCGCCGTCGGCCCAGCTGACCGCCGAGGCCCGGACCGTCACGCCCGGCAAGCTGACCATCGCGACGGCCGAGCCCGCCTACTCCCCGTGGGTCGAGGACGACGACCCGGCGTCCGGAAAGGGCTTCGAGGCTGCCGTCGCGTACGCCGTGGCGGAGTGGCTGGGCTTCTCGAAGGGCGACGTCGTGTGGACGCGCACGACGTTCGACCAGGCGATCGCCCCGGGGCCGAAGGACTTCGACTTCAACCTGCAGCAGTTCTCCATCACGGACGAGCGCCGCCAGGCCGTCGACTTCTCGCCGCCGTACTACGAGACGACCCAGGTCGCCATCACGGTCGACGGCTCGCCCGCGGCGACGGCGACGACGCTGGCCGACCTCAAGCCCCTGCGCGTGGGTGCGCAGACCGGCACCACGAGCCTCGACGCCGTCAACGCCGCGATCGCGCCGGACGGCGGCGCCCAGGTCTTCAACACCAACGACGACGCCAAGCTCGCGCTGCAGAACGGCACCATCGACGCCCTCGTCGTCGACCTGCCGACGGCGTTCTACCTCGTGGGCGCCGAGCTGGACGGCGGCAAGATCATCGGCCAGCTGCCGGACTCTGCCGGCGGCGACCAGTTCGGTCTCGTCCTCGAGAAGGGGTCGCCGCTCACGGCCAACGTCTCCGCGGCGGTCGACGCCCTGCGCGCCGACGGCACGCTGGACCGGCTCGCCCAGACCTGGCTAGGCGGCGAGGACGCCGCCCCGGTGCTGCACTGATGCCCCCGCGCTCCCCCAGCCCGCTCGAGCTCGAGCGGCGTGCCTACCGCAAGCGTCAGGGGTACCGCTCCGTCGCGGTGAGCCTGGTCAGCACGGTCGTGTTCGCCGTCGTCCTCGTCGCGGCGCTGCGGGCGACGCCCGGATGGCCGCGCGTCGTCGACTCGTTCTTCGACCTCCAGACCGCGCGCCTCTCCTTCCGGCCGGTGCTCACCGGCCTGTTGCTCAACATCCGCGTGCTGCTCGTGTCGGCGGTCGGCGTGCTGGTGATGTCGCTGGTCGTGGCCTCGCTGCGGACGCTGCGCGGGCCCGTGTTCTTCCCGCTGCGGGCCCTGGCCGCCGGGTACACCGACCTGTTCCGCGGCCTGCCGCTCATCATCGTGCTCTACCTCGTGGGCTTCGGCGTGCCCGGGCTGCGGATCTTCCCCCGCATGGACGCCGCGTTCTGGGGCACCATCGCGCTCGTGCTCGTGTACTCCGCGTACGTCGCCGAGGTGTGGCGGGCCGGCATCGAGGCGGTCCATCCGTCGCAGCGGCTGGCCGCGCGCGGGCTCGGGCTCACGCACGGGCAGACGCTGCGGCGCGTGGTGCTGCCGCAGGCCCTGCGCAAGGTGACGCCGGCGCTCATGAACGACTTCGTCGCGATGCAGAAGGACGTCGGCCTCATCTCGGTGCTCGGCGCGGTCGACGCCGTGCGCGCCGCCCAGATCGAGACGTCGCGGTACTACGACTTCACGCCCTACGTGGTGGCCGGGCTGCTCTTCGTGCTGCTGGCGCTGCCGGTGATCCGGCTGACCGACTGGTACTCGGCGCGGCTGCGCAAGCGCGAGCAGGCGGGGGGCATCGTCTGATGACGGGGGTCTCGAACGGATCGCCCACCGCGGAGGCCGTGCTCGAGCTGCGTGACGTGTGGTGCGCCTTCGGCGAGCACGAGGTGCTGCGCGGCATCGACCTCACCGTGCACCGGCACGAGGTCGTCGTGCTGATCGGCCCCAGCGGGTCGGGCAAGTCGACGCTGCTGCGCACCGTCAACCTCCTCGAGCACGTGGACGACGGCCGGATCCTGCTCACCGGCCAGGACATCACCGACCCGCGGGTCGACGCCGACGCCGTCCGCGGGCGCATCGGCACCGTGTTCCAGGCGTACAACCTGTTCCCCCACCTGTCGGTGCTCGACAACGTCACGCTCGCGGCGCGCGTCGTGCACAAGCACTCGCGGGCCGAGGCCGAGGCGCGCGGGCGCGAGCTGCTCGCCTCGATCGGCCTAGCGGCCAAGGCCGACTCGTACCCCGACACGCTCTCGGGAGGGCAGCAGCAGCGCGTCGCCATCGTGCGCGCGATCGCCACCAACCCCGAGCTCCTGCTGCTCGACGAGATCACGTCGGCGCTCGACCCGGAGCTCGTGGGCGAGGTGCTCGACCTGGTGCGGTCCCTGAAGCAGCACGGCTCGACCATCCTGATGGCGACGCACGAGATGGCGTTCGCGCGCGACGTGGCCGACCGCGTGGTGTTCCTGGACCAAGGACGCGTGCTCGAGCAGGGGCCGGCGGACGGGTTCTTCTCCGGGCCCCGCGAGGCCCGGACGCGGGAGTTCCTGGCACGGTTCCGCACGGTATGAGCGGGCTCTACGCCGCGGCGGCCGGGGCCCCAGTGGCCGACGCCGGCCGAGCGGACCAGGCTGACCCCTACGATGAAGCGCCTCGCGCCGGCGATCACCCTCCACGAGCGGCTGCCGACCGCCCCCTGAAATCGTCGCCGACGAGCCTTCCCGGAAGGACTCCCATGACTGAAACGAGCGCGGCCCCCGCCCTCACCGTGCCCCGCCGCACCTGGCTCTCCCTGTCGGTGCTGCTCCTCGGCGTCGCCATGGCGCTACTCGACACCACCATCGTCAATGTCGCGCTGCCGACCATCCGCACCAGCCTGGACGCCTCCGAGTCGACCCTGTCGTGGATCATCTCGGGCTACGCGCTGGCGTTCGGCCTCGCACTCATCCCGGCCGGGCGGATCGGCGACCGGTTCGGGCACGCGTGGGTCTTCATCATCGGGCTGACCGGCTTCACGCTCGCGAGCCTGTGGTGCGGGCTCGCGACCGGACCCACCGAGCTCATCGTCGCGCGCGTGGTCCAGGGCCTCGCCGGCGGCGCCTTCTTCCCGGCCGTGACGGCGCTCATCCAGCTCATGTTCCCCGGACCGCTGCGGGGGCGGGCGTTTGCCGTCATGGGCGCGACCATCGGCTTCTCGACGGCTCTCGGCCCGATCGTCGGTGGCCTGCTCATCGAGGCGTTCGGCACAGGCGACGGCTGGCGCTCCATCTTCTTCGTCAACCTGCCGTTCGGCGTCATCGCCGTCACTGCCGCGATCCTGCTGCTGCCGCGCATCGTCGAGGGCTCTGAAGCGCGGGGCGTCGACGTCCTCGGGCTCGCCCTGCTCGCGGGCTCGCTCGTCGCGATCCTCGTGCCGCTCATCCAGGGCGAGGACGCCGGCTGGCCGCTGTGGACCTGGTTGTCGATCGCCGGCGGCGTGGTGCTGCTGGCGGCGTTCGGGGCGTGGGAGGTCGGCGTCGTGCGCCGGGGCAAGACGCCGCTCGTGCCGCCGCGCCTGTTCACGCACGGGCACTTCACCGGTGGCGTGATCCTCGCGATGGTCTACTTCGCGGCGTTCACCAGCATCTTCTTCACGATCTCGCTCCTGTGGCAGGCCGGGCTGGGCCATACCGCGCTGGAGTCGGGCATCGTGTCCGTCCCGTTCGCGATCGGGTCGATCCTCGGCGCCTCGCAGAGCGACCGGCTCGCCTCCCGGCTGGGCCGCACGGTGCTGATCGTCGGCACGGGGATGGTGGCGCTCGGTCTCGTGGCCGTGTGGATCATCCTCGCAACGGTCCCCGCCGCGGATCTCACGCACTGGATCCTGCTGCCGCCGCTCCTGGTGGCGGGCATCGGCTCGGGCATGTTCATCGCCCCGAACGCACAGTTCATCGTCGCCACCGTGAACCGGACCGAGGCCGGCGCGGCGTCCGGCGTCGTCGGCACCGCGCAGCGCATCGGCTCGGCGGCGGGCATCGCCGTCATCGGCTCGGTGCTGTTCGGCGCGCTCGACTTCCCGCCCGGCCGCCCGACGCCGGAGGTCGTCGCGGACACGTTCGTGCACGCGGCCTCCATGGCGATGGCGGTCTCGGCGGCCCTGGCCGTGCTCGCATTTGCGCTGGTCTTCGTCCTCCCGAAGCAGGTCGAGCACTGAGGCGGTCCTCGGCTTCCCGTGCGAGTTGTCCGGGATCCTGCGACGGTCGAAGGAACGGCGCCACCAGGGCGTCGACCGGAGAAGGAGGTCACCGTGCCGCTGTGGCTCGTGCTGATCATCGCTGGCATCGTCCTGCTCGTACTCGGCCTCGCAGGGATCGCCAAGATCCTGATCTGGATCGGGGTCATCGTGCTCGTCGTCAGCCTGCTCGGTTACCTGTTCACCAGGACGCGCGCCCGCACGTAGTGCGGTGACGTGAGGCGCGGTGACGTGAGCGCAAGAAGGGCCGGACCCCTCAGGGTCCGGCCCTTCGCCGTCAGAGGCCTGGTTCAGGCGCCCAGCAGCCGAGCCCCGAGGTACTCCGCGACCTGCGACAGCGCGACCCGCTCCTGCGACATCGTGTCGCGGTGGCGGATCGTGACCGCCTGGTCGTCCAGGGTCTCGAAGTCGACCGTCACGCAGAACGGCGTGCCGATCTCGTCCTGGCGGCGGTAGCGCTTGCCGATCGCCTGCGTGACGTCGTAGTCGACGTTCCAGTGCTGGCGCAGCTCGGCCGCGAGCTTCTCCGACGTCGGGAGCAGCTCGGACGACTTGGACAGCGGCAGCACGGCGGCCTTGACCGGGGCCAGGCGCGGGTCGAGGTGCAGCACGGTGCGCTTGTCGACGCCGCCCTTGGTGTTCGGCGCCTCGTCCTCGTCGTAGGCCTCGACCAGGAAGGCCATGAGCGATCGGGTGAGACCGGCGGCGGGCTCGACGACGTACGGGTAGTACTTCTCGTTCGTCACCGGGTCGCGGTACATCAGGTCCTTGCCCGAGTGCTCCGAGTGCGTCTTGAGGTCGAAGTCGGTGCGGTTGGCGACGCCCTCGAGCTCGCCCCACTCGGAGCCCTGGAAGCCGAAGCGGTACTCGATGTCGACCGTGCGGGTCGAGTAGTGCGAGAGCTTGTCCTGCGGGTGCTCGTAGTGGCGCAGGTTCTCGGGGTCGATGCCGAGGTCGGTGTACCAGGCGGTGCGCTGGTCGATCCAGTACTGGTGCCAGTCGGCGTCCGTGCCCGGGACGACGAAGAACTCCATCTCCATCTGCTCGAACTCGCGCGTGCGGAAGATGAAGTTGCCCGGCGTGATCTCGTTGCGGAACGACTTGCCGATCTGCGCGATGCCGAACGGCGGCTTCTGGCGCGAGGCGGCGGCCACGTTCTGGAAGTTCACGAAGATGCCCTGGGCCGTCTCGGGACGCAGATAGTGCAGGCCGGACTCGTCCTCGACCGGGCCGAGGTAGGTCTTGAGCATCATGTTGAAGTCGCGCGGCTCGGTCCACTGGCCGCGCGTGCCGCAGTTGGGGCACGCGATGGTGTCGAGCGAGATCGACTCCGGGTCCGCGATGCCCTTCTTCTCCGCGAGCTCCTCCTGCATGTGGTCTGCGCGGAAGCGCTTGTGGCAGCTGAGGCACTCGGTCAGCGGGTCGGTGAACACGCCCACGTGGCCCGAGGCCACCCACACCTGCCGCGGCAGGATCACGGCGGAGTCGATGCCGACGACGTCGTCGCGCCGCGTCATCGCCTTCCACCACTGGCGCTTGATGTTCTCCTTGAGCTCGACGCCCAAGGGCCCGTAGTCCCACGCGGAGCGCGTGCCTCCGTAGATCTCGCCCGACGGGAAGACGAAACCCCGGCGCTTGGCGAGGGAGACGACGGCGTCGAGACGGGCGGTAGCGGACGGCGCAGCGGCCACGTGATCACTCCTGGGGGTCGGCCGCCGGTGGCTCCGGCGGACGGTGCGGCGACGCCGGTCGGCGTCGGCGCCCCAGCCTACGCGGCGCCCCGTGGCGGGCGCGCTGCGCGTGCGTCCCCGGCGCTCACGGCGCGCCCTCAGTTGACAATGGTTCTCAGTTGTACTGAAAATCATTCTCATGCGCCTGCGACGAATCGCCGCCCTTGCCGCCACCGCCCTGCTCGCCCCCCTCGTCCTCACGGCCTGCGACTCCGCCGCCGCCACCGAGGGCGACGGCCGCGTCCAGGTGCTCGCATCGTTCTACCCGCTGCAGTTCGTCTCCGAGCAGGTGGGCGGCGACCTGGTGGACGTCGAGAACCTGACGCCGCCGGCGGCCGACCCGCACGACCTCGAGCTCTCGCTCGCCAGGGCCCGCGAGCTCGGCCTCGCCGACGTCGTCGTCTACCTCTCGGGCTTCCAGCCGGCCGTCGACGACGCCATCGCCCAGCGCCGGCCCGCCAACCTGGTCGACGCAGCCGACCACGTGACGCTCCTCTCCGCGTCGGTCACCGGTGGCGACCAGGCCCACGACCACGGCACCGACGTCGGCGGCGAGTACGACTCGCACTCGCACGACACCCACGGCCACGGCGACCCGGCCGGCGACGACCCGCACTTCTGGCTCGACCCGACGCTGCTGGCCAGGCTGGCCCAGCCCGTCGCGGACGCGCTCGCCGCCGCCGACCCGGCCAACGCCGAGACCTTCAACGCGAACGCCGCGGACCTGGAGGACCGCCTGCAGGCCCTCGACCAGGAGCTCGCCGACGGCCTGGCCCCGTTCGCGGGCGCCACGCTGATCACCAACCACACCGCGTTCGGCTACCTCGCCCAGCGGTACGGCCTCGAGCAGGTCGGCATCACCGGCCTGGACCACAACACCGAGCCGTCGCCGGCCCGCCTGCGCGAGATCGGCCAGATCGCCCGCGACCACCACGTCGCCACGCTGTTCTACGAGACGCTCGTGAGCCCGCGCGTCGTGCAGACTCTCGCCTCGGACCAGGGCCTCCGGGCCGCGGTGCTCGACACGCTCGAGGGCCTGACCCAGGACAAGATCGACGCCGGCGAGGACTACGTCACCGTCATGCAGCGCAACCTCCGCACCCTCCAGGAAGGACTCGTGGCCCAGTGATCGCAGAAGCTCGGCAGGACCACGTCGTGATCACGGCCGAGGGCGTGCACGTCCGCCTCGGCACCAGCCACGTGCTGCGGGGCGTCGACCTGCAGGTCCGGCGCGGGGAGGTCGTCGCCCTGCTCGGCGCGAACGGGTCGGGGAAGTCCACGCTCGTGCGCACGCTCGTGGGCGTGCTCCCGGCCGCCGCCGGCACCGTCACGATGCCCGACGCCGCCCAGGTCGGGTACGTGCCGCAGCGCGTCTCGGCGGCGGGCGGACTGCCCGCCACCGCGACCGAGGTGGTCGCCTCCGGCCTCTTGCGTCCCGGCCGTCTGCGCCTTCCGCGCGGCTGGCGCGCGCGCGTCGACGAGGCGCTCGAGCTCGTCGGCCTGGCCGACCGCCGCGACACCGCCACCAACCACCTGTCGGGCGGCCAGCAGCAGCGGGTGCTCATCGCCCGCGCCCTCGTGCGCCGCCCCGAGGTGCTGGTGCTCGACGAGCCGGTGGCCGGCGTCGACCAGCCCTCCCAGGAGCAGTTCGCGGCGACGATGACACGCCTCGTCGGCCAGGGCCTCACGGTGCTGGTCGTGCTGCACGAGCTCGGCGAGCTCGCCCCGCTGGTCACGCGCTGCGTCGTGCTGCGGCACGGGCGCGTGGTGCACGACGGCGCCCCGCCCCGCCCGCGCGCCGACCACGCGGCCGTCGACCACGACCACGTGCACCCGCACGCGGCCGAGGACATGGTGCCCCTCGGCAGCGGCCAGTCCGGCTTCGCGGGCATCGAGGACGCCACCGCGGCCTTCACCGACCACCCGCTGACGGAGGCCTGACGCCGTGCTCGCGAACCTGCAGATGATGTTCACCGACCCGCTCATGCAGCGTGCCCTGATCGCCGCGCTGCTGGTCGGTGCTGCCGCCCCCGTCGTCGGCACCTACCTGGTGCAGCGGCGCCTGTCCCTGCTCGGCGACGGCATCGGCCACATCGCGCTGACCGGTGTCGCGCTCGGCTGGCTGGTCGGGTCGCTCCTGGGCCTGCGGCCCCACGACGTGCTGACGGTGCCCGGAGCCGTGGTGCTGGCCGTGATCGGCTCGGTGCTGATCGAGGTGGTCCGCCGCCGCGGCCGCACCTCGGGCGACCTCGCGCTCGCGCTCATGTTCTACGGCGGCGTGGCCGGCGGCGTGCTGATCATCGGGATCGCCGGCGGCACGTCCGGCAACCTCATGGCGTACCTGTTCGGCTCGATCTCGACCGTCTCGACCACCGACCTCTGGCTCACCGTCGTCCTCTCGCTCATCATCCTGGGCGTCGGGCTGGGGCTGCGCACCGCGCTGTTCGCGGTCAGTCACGACGAGGAGTTCGCGATCGCGTCCGGGATGCCGGTGTGGCTGCTCAACATGGCGGTGGCGATCGTGTCCGCGCTCACCGTGACCGTCGCGATGCGCGTGGTGGGCCTGCTGCTGGTCTCCGCGCTGATGATCGTGCCGGTCGCCGTCGCGCAGCAGCTCACGCACTCGTTCCGCCGGACGATGCTCCTCGCGTCGGTCGTGGGCGTCGTCGTCTGCGTCGTCGGGCTGAGCATCACGTACTGGTACAACGTCTCCCCCGGCGCGACCATCGTGGTGCTGGCCATCGTCGTCTACCTCGCGGCGGCGCTGGTCCGCCCGCTGGCGCACCGCCGTCAGGCGCTGGCCGCGCACGACCCGCACCCCGACATCCCCGACGACGTGCGCGTCGCCACCCCCGTCGAGGAGTGCGGATGAGCACCACCCAGCCCGGGCCCGTCCGGATGACCCGCCAGCGCGTCGCCGTCGCCGACGCGCTCCAGGGCGTCGACGAGTTCCGCAGCGCCCAGCAGCTGCACGAGGTGCTGCGGTCCCGCGGTGACGCCGTCGGGCTCGCCACGGTGTACCGCACGCTGCAGGCACTGGTCGACGGCGGCGACGTCGACGTGCTGCGCACCGACGACGGCGAGTCGCTCTACCGGTGGTGCGTGCGCCGCGAGCACCACCACCACCTGGTGTGCCGCGAGTGCGGGCGCACCGTCGAGATCGACGGACCGACCGTCGAGGCGTGGGCCGCGATGGTCGGTACCGAGCACGGCTTCAGCGAGATCGTGCACACGGTCGAGCTCTGGGGGACGTGCCGAGACTGCCGCGGGGCGTGAGAAGGTAAGGCAATGCTTACCTCGTCGGCGGCAGGCCCGCCGATCGTCGACGCCGGCGCGCCCGCCGGCACGGACCGGCGTCGCGCGCGCTTCGTCCTCGTCCTGGTCGCCGCCCTGGTCCTGCTCGCCCTCGTCGTGGTGGCGAGCCTGCTGCTCGGCGTGCGCAGCGTGGCCCCTGGCCAGGTCTGGGCCGCCCTCGTCCCCGGCGCCGCGGGCCACGACCCCGCGAACGCGGACCAGGCCGTCGTGCTGCAGCTCCGCGTCCCGCGGACCGTGCTGGGCCTGCTCGCGGGCGTCGCGCTCGGCTGCGTGGGCACCGTGATCCAGGGCGTCACGCGCAACCCCATCGCCGACCCCGGCCTGCTCGGCATCACGCCCGGCGCGTCGCTCGCGGTCGTCGCCGCCGTGTCGTTCCTCGGCGTGACGACGCCGCTCGGGTTCGTCTGGTTCGCGTTCGCGGGGGCGGCGCTCGCCGCGGTCGTGGTGTTCGCGATCGGGCGGGCGCAGCCCGTGCGCCTCGCCCTCGTGGGGGCCGCGCTCACGGCGTTCATCACGCCCGTCATCGCGCTGCTGCTGCTGCAGGACGTCCAGGCGTTCGACCAGTACCGCTTCTGGGCCGTCGGCTCGCTCGCGGCCCGCGGCCTCGACACCGTCGCTGCGCTGTGGCCGTTCCTCCTGGCCGGGGTGCTGCTGACGGCCCTGCTCGCCCCGCGCCTGACGCTGCTGTCCATGGGCGACGACGTCGCCGCCGCGCTCGGGCAGGATGTCCGGGTCACGCGCGGCATGGCCGCCGCGAGCATCGTGCTCCTGGCCGGGACGGCGACGGCGTTCGCCGGGCCGATCGTCCTCGTCGGTCTCGTGGTTCCCCACGCGGCCCGGCGGCTCGTGGGCTCCGACTACCGGCGCGTCACGCCCGTGGCCGCGGTGCTCGGGCCCGTGATGCTGCTCGGCGCGGACGTCGTCGGCCGGCTCGTCGTCCCGAACGCCGAGCTCGAGGCGGGGGTCGTCGCCGCGTTCGTCGGGGCGCCGGTGCTGATCGCCGTCGCGCGCGGGCGCTCCGTGGCGGGGGTGTGAGGTGACCACCGACGTCCTCGCCGCCGTCTCCTCCCTGCGCGGGAGCCGCCGACGCAGGCACGCACTCGTGCTCGGCGTGCTCCTGGTCGGGGCGCTGGCGCTCGGCACTCTTGCGCTCACCCTGGGCGCCGCCGGGCTGGCGCCCGGACGCGCGCTCGCTGCCGTCGTCGGGGCGGGCGACGCCACCGACGTGTTCGTCGTGCAGCACCTGCGGCTGCCGCGCATCCTCGCGGCGCTGCTCGCCGGGGCCGCGCTCGCGCTCGCCGGCGCCCTCTTCCAGTCGACGCTGCGCAACCCCCTGGCCAGTCCCGACATCCTCGGCGTGTCGACGGGAGCGAGCCTCGGTGCGGTCTGGGCGCTGTTGGGGCTGGGCGTGACGGGCCTCTCGGTGGCCGGCTTCGCGTTCGGCGGGGCGCTGCTCGCCGCGGCCGCGATCTGGCTGCTGGCGTGGCGACGCGGCCTGCACTCCATCCGGTTCGTGCTCGTGGGCGTCGGCGTCTCGTACGTCTGCGGGGCCGTGCTCGCCTGGCTGATGTCGCGGGCCGAGGTGCGCGAGGCGCAGACGGCGCTGCTGTGGACCATCGGCTCCGTGGCCGACGTCCGCGGCACGCCGCTGACCATCCTCGCGGTCGGCGTCGGCGTGCTGGGGTGCGCCGCCGCCGCCCTCGCGCGCACCCACGGCCCGCTCGCCCTCGGCGACGACAACGCGGCCGCGCTCGGCGTCCGCGTCCACCGCGCGCGGGCCGCTGCGCTGCTCGTGGCCGTGTCGCTCGTCGCGGTCGCGACGGCGGCCGCCGGCCCGATCGCGTTCGTCGCGCTCGTCTCCCCCGCGATCGCGCGCCGCCTGCTGGACGACGGCGGAGCCGC
Source organism: Xylanimonas sp. McL0601 (assembly GCF_049852175.1). Classification (GTDB taxonomy): domain Bacteria; phylum Actinomycetota; class Actinomycetes; order Actinomycetales; family Cellulomonadaceae; genus Xylanimonas. The sequence continues at coordinate 1,539,896 of NZ_CP187527.1, read as the reverse complement.
ACTCGCGGCGTCGGCCGCCGTCGGCGCGGTGCTCGTGCTCACCGCCGACGTGCTCGGGCAGCACGCCGTGCCCACGATGTCCGTGCCGGCGGGCATCGTGACCGGCCTCATCGGCGCCCCGTACCTGCTGTGGCTGCTCAGCGGCCGCTCCGACCGAAGGACGTCCCCCGCGTGAGCACCACCGCCCCTTCCCCCGCCCCGGCCCTGCGCGCCGAGGGTGTGCGGATCGGCTATGACGGCCGCACGGTGATCGACGGCCTCGACCTCGAGCTGCCCGCCGGCAAGATCACCGCGATCGTCGGCCCCAACGCGTGCGGCAAGTCGACGCTGCTCAAGGGCATGGCCCGCCTGCACCCCCTCGACGCGGGCCGCGTGCTGCTGGGCGGGCGCGACGTCGCCGAGCTGCCGCGGCGGGAGCTCGCGCGCCTGCTCGGCGTGCTGCCGCAGAGCTCGATCGCTCCCGACGGCGTGCGCGTGGCCGAGCTGGTCGCGCGCGGCCGCTACCCGCACCAGGGCTGGTTCGGCCGCCGCTCGTCGACCGACGACGCCGTCGTCGCGCGGGCGCTCGAGGCGACGGGAGTGGCGGACCTCGCCGACCGGCCGGTCGCGGAGCTCTCGGGCGGCCAGCGGCAGCGGGTGTGGATCGCGATGGTGCTGGCCCAGGAGACCGACGTCGTGCTGCTCGACGAGCCGACGACGTTCCTCGACGTCGCGCACCAGGTGGACCTGCTCGACCTTCTCGCGGACCTCAACGCCGAGCGGGGCACCACCGTCGTCATGGTGCTGCACGAGCTGAACCTGGCCGCGCGGTACGCGGACCACCTCGTGGTCATGCGGGCCGGCCAGGTCGTGGCCGAGGGCGAGCCCTCGGCCGTGCTCACGGAAGACTCCGTCCGCGCGGCGTTCGGGCTCGAGTCGCGCGTGGTGCCCGACCCGGTGTCAGGGACGCCGCTCGTGGTCCCCGTGGGGCGCGCGCGGCAGCGCTCGGGCCGCGCGACGATCTAGGCCACTCGGGCATTGCGGTAATCCTGGCAACGCAGGTTAGCCTTACCTCACCAACTACCCCCGCGGCCTCGCCGCGAGCGTTTCTGAGGAGTGTGCGTGCGTTCTCGCCGTCCCCTGTCAGCCCTGTCCGCGTTGGCCGCGCTCGCGGCCGTGGCGGCGCTTGCCCTGTCCGGCTGCTCGTCCACCGACGCGGCCGGCGGGCCGTCCGCCTCGCCGACCGAGGCCGCCACCGGCGGCGCCACCGACTCGTTCCCGATCACCGTGACGTCGGCCCTCGGCGACGCGACGATCAAGTCCGAGCCGCAGCGCGTGGCGACCTGGGGCTGGGGCTCCACCGAGGCCGCCATCGCCGTCGGCGTGTACCCGGTCGCGGTCGCCGAGCAGCGCTGGACCGCGGGCGCCGGCAACCTGCTGCCGTGGGTCGGGGACGCCTTCGACGAGGCCGGCGTGCAGCACCCGACCGTGCTGACCGACGACGCCTCGGGCTCGACGGTGCCGTACGAGGAGTTCGTCGCGGCCCGCCCCGACCTGATCCTCGCCCCCTACTCAGGGCTCACCCAGGAGCAGTACGACACGCTGAGCCAGATCGCCCCCGTCGTCGCCTATCCGGACGGCGCCTGGACCACCAGCTGGGACGACGTCATCCGCATCACCGCGAAGGCGCTCGGCCGCACCACCGCAGGCGACAAGGTGCTGGGCGACATCGACACGTTCCTCGACCAGCAGAAGGCCGACCACCCGGAGTTCGACGGCGTCACCTTCGCCGGCATCTGGGACGGCGACGGCAAGGTCTCCGTCTACACGCCCGCCGACTCGCGCGTCGGGATCCTCGAGCGCCTCGGCCTGAAGATCGCCCCGTCCGTCTCGACGCTGGACACCTCGAACGGCGGCTTCTTCTACGACCTGTCGTACGAGAAGCTCGACCAGCTCACCGCCGACTTCGTCATCATGTACGGCGCCAGCGCAGCCGACGTCGAGGCGTCGCTCGCCAAGCCCGCGCTGCAGGCGATCCCGGCCGTCGCGGCCGGGAAGGTCGTCAAGGTCGTCGACCCGGTGACGGTGTCGTCCGTCTCGCCGCCCACGGCACTGACGTTCGAGTGGCCGGGCGGCCTCCCGAAGCTGATCGACTCGATCGCGGCCACGCTCAAGTAGCCTCCGGCCGGCGCGGCCGGCCGCCCGGCTTCGGCCGTGCGGTCGGTCAGGCCGTCGGCTTGTCGACCGCTCCGCCGTAGCGGCGGTCGCGGCTCGCGTAGTCCTCGCAGGCCTTCCACAGGTGGCGGCGGTCGACGTCGGGCCACAGGTCGGGGATGAACATCAGCTCCGCGTACGCGGCCTGCCAGATCATGAAGTTGGAGATGCGCTGCTCGCCCGACGAGCGCAGGAACAGGTCGACGTCCGGCAGGTCGGGCTCGTCGAGGTACTTCTGGATCGTCTTCTCGCTGACCTTGTCCGGGTTGAGCCTCCCCGCGGCCGCCTCGCGCGCGATCGCGGCGGCGGCGTCGACGAGCTCGGCCCGGCCGCCGTAGTTGACGCACATCGTCAGCGTGCAGGCGTCGTTGTCCTTGGTCATCTCCTCGGCGACCTGCAGCTCCTTGATCACCGAGCCCCACAGGCGCGGCGTGCGCCCGGCCCAGCGGATCCGCACACCCCACGAGCCCATCTCGTCACGTCGCGACCGGATGACGTCGCGGTTGAAGCCGAGCAGGAACTTGACCTCCTCGGGCGACCGCTTCCAGTTCTCCGTGCTGAACGCGTACGCGCTGATGTGCTTGACGCCCAGCTGCACCGCCCCGGCCACGACGTCGAGCAGCGACTTCTCGCCCTGCTTGTGCCCCTCGATGCGGGACAGCCCGCGCTGGTTGGCCCAGCGACCGTTGCCGTCCATGACGATGGCGACGTGCCTGGGCAGCAGGTCGGCCGGGATCGGCGGCGGCGTCGCACCCGACGGGTGCGGGTAGGGCTCGGCGTAGGTGCGGGGCATCAGGCCTCTTCCAAGGTCGGGGTCGATCTGTCGACGTGCCGGAGCGAGCGCAGCGTGCGCTCCAGGTAGTACTGCGTGTACGCGGCCACGAGGCCGGACGCCTCCTTGCGGTGCCGCTCGCCCGACGCGTCCGCCACGTCCCAGTCGCCCGTGAGCAGCGCGGCGAGCAGCGCGAACGTCTCGGGCGCGGGCGCCGTCGAGCCCGGGGGCCGGCAGCGCGGGCACACGGCACCGCCCGTCGCGACGGAGAACGAGTGGTGCGGCCCGGGCTCGCCACAACGCGCGCAATCGGTGAACGACGGCGCCCAGCCCGCGACGGAGAACGCGCGCAGCAGGTAGGAGTCCAGGACGAGCGACGGTGCGTGGTCGCGCTGGGCGAGCGCCCGCAGCGCGCCGGCAAGCAGCCAGTACTGCTGCACCGCAGGCTCGTGCTCCGCCTCGACGAGGCGGTCGGCGGCCTCGAGCATCGGGGCGCCCGCCGTGTACAGCGCGTAGTCCTCGCAGATCGCGCGCGCGTACGGGCCGACGGTCTCGACCTGGGTCACGGTGTCGAGCGAGCGGCCCTGGTGCAGCTGGGCGTCGACGACCATGAACGGCTCGAGCCGTGCCCCGAACCGCGACGACGTGCGACGCACCCCCTTGCCGACCGCGCGCACCTTGCCGTGCTCGCGCGTCAGCAGCGTGACGATGCGGTCGGCCTCGCCCAGCTTCTGGGTACGCAGCACGATCGCATCGTCTCGGTACAGGGGCACGGGGACATTCTCTCCCGCGACACCCACAGGACAGGTCACAGCGCGGCGAAGAGAGCTGCGCGAGCAGGTGCGGGTGCTGGCGGTGCGGTGTGCCCGCGCGGCGGGGGTAGTGCCGTGAGTGGTGGCGGTCTGGCACGATGCGCCCGATCCCGCGACCGGAAGGTCGTGGTCGTCGACGACGGCGGCCGGGGTCGTGCCGGCGTGCAGGCCCTCGTGGGGCACCCACGCTCGGGCGGCGAAGGCCCCGGGCCGTGGGTCGTCGCCCGGCTGCTGAGCGGCGTCCGGGCCGAGGACACGGTCGCCCACCTGACCGAGAACCGCGAGAGCGCGGAACGCCGGCCGGATCCGGCCTCCGCCGTGGTCCGGCTCAGCGTCACCGCGCTCGGCGCGCTCGCCGCCGCGCCCGTGGTCGAGCGGCTGTTCGCGAGCGACGCGTCCGGACTCGAGCAGCTCGCGGCGGGTGGCATCATTCTCGGCCTCGCGGCCGTCGGCGTCGTGCTCGCCTTGTTCGTCAGTTCCGCGCTGCCCGGCGCGTGGCGGCGCGTCAAGCTGCCGTAGTGACCGGGGGCGCGAGGCGGCCCCGCTGCTGACGGCGGATCTGCCGACAGCAGCACGGCACCCCGCGCCGGCCTCGGGGCGCGCACCGTGGGCTCATGAGCGACACACCTTCCCCGCCCCTCTTCGACTCCCGCGCCCGGCGTGAGCTCTACGACCGCCGTGTCCTCGTGCTCGACGGCGTGCTCGACGACGACAACGGCACGCTCCTCGCGACGCAGCTCATCACGCTCGCCTCCGAGGACACCGCGGACATCGCGCTGTGGATCCACTCGCCGGGCGGCTCCGTGCCGGCGATGCTCGCGATCCGCGACCTGATGCGCACCGTCCCCAGCGACGTCGCCACGCTCGCGCTCGGCCTGGCGTGCAGCGCCGGGCAGTTCCTGCTGTCGGCGGGCTCGCCCGGCAAGCGACGGACGCTACCCCACGCGCGCATCCTCATGCACCAGGGCTCGGCCGGCATCGGCGGCCCTGCCGTCGACATCGAGCTCCAGGCGGACGACCTGCGCCACACGCGCGACACCGTGCTGCGCCTCATCGCGGAGGACACCGGGCAGCCTGTCGAGCGCGTCTTCGAGGATTCGCTGCATGACCACTGGTTCACCGCGGAAGAGGCCCGCGCGTACGGGTTCGTCGACGCCGTCGTCGGGTCGTTCGCCGACATCTCGCCGCTGCAGCGCGACCTCGCGGGGTTCGGGCGATGAGCACCTACACGATCCCGAACGTCGTCGCGATGCACCCGCGCGGCGAACGCATCATGGACGTCTACTCGCAGCTGCTCACCGAGCGGATCGTCTACCTCGGCACGGCGATCGACGCTGGTGTCGCGAACGCCCTGATCGCCCAGCTGCTGTTCCTCGAGTCCGCCGACCCGGACGCGGACATCCAGCTCTACGTCAACTGCGAGGGCGGCGACCCGAGCGCGGGGCTCGCCGTCTACGACACGCTGCGGTACGTGAAGCCGGACGTCGCGACCACATGTGTGGGCGAGGCCGTGGCGGTGGGCGCCGTCCTGCTCGCCGCGGGCACCGCGGGCAAACGGGCAGCGCTACCCCACGCGCGCGTGGTGCTGCACCAGCCTGCGGCGCAGGGGCGCGGGCCGATCCCGGACCTGATCCTGCAGGCGGACGAGGTACTACGGATCCGATCGGACCTCGAGAGCGTGCTGGCGCTGCACACCGGCCAGACGCTCGAGGCCCTGCGGTCCGACACCGACCACGACCGCGTGCTGACGGCGGCCCAGGCACGCGCCTACGGCATCGTCGACCACGTGCTCGCGGAGCGCTGACTGCGTTGTGGGACCCTGCGGCTCCGGCAAACCGGCCTGAAAAACGGAGCCGCACGGTCCCGCAACCGGGGTTAGGCGGCGAGGGCGAAGGCCTGCCGGGCCTGGGCGGCCGCGGCGCTGCCGCGTGTCCCCGCGGCCAGCTCGCCGGCTACGCCGAGCGTGAGGTCCACGAGCGAGACCTCGAGCGCCCCCGCGACCGCAGCGATCATCTCGCTCGACGGCTCCTTGACACCCCGCTCCATCTCGGACAGGTACTGCGGCGACACCCCGGCGCGCCGGGCGACGTCGTGCAGCGTGCGGCCGCGGCGGTGGCGCAGCCGCCGCAGGTGATCTCCCAGCGCGTGCCGCCACAGCGGCTCCCGGACGTCGGCGGTCATGCCTGGACGGTACGCACGACGACGCCGCGCGCGCTCGCGTCTCTGCTGACAGCAGAAGGCCCGCAAGCAAGAGCCCCCTCCCTTTCGACGTCGCACCCACTGGCGTTCTGAACCGCAGAACGCCAGTAGGTGCGACGTCGAAAGGGAGGGGGTCAGGGCGCCGGAGCGACCTTTTGGTCAGGCGTGGGCCGAGCGGTTGACCGCCGAGACGATCGCCTTGAGGGACGCCGTCGTGATCGACGGGTCGATGCCCACCCCCCACAGCACGTCGTCGCCCACCAGGGCCTCGACGTACGCGGCCGCGGAGGCGTCGCCGCCCTCGGACAGCGCGTGCTCGGCGTAGTCGAGCACGCGCACCTGGACGCCCACGTGCGCGATCGCGTCGACGAACGCCGCGACCGGGCCGTTGCCCACGCCGGCGAGCGTCAGCTGCTCGTCGCGGTCGACGACGTCGACCGACATGGTCGTGGTGCCGTCCTCGGCCGAGACCGTGCGGGTCTCGCGCAGCTTGAGGCGCCCCCACGGCTTCAGGCCCGCGGCATTGCCGGGCTCGACGGGCAGGTACTCGTCGGTGAAGATCCGCCAGATGTCGTCGCCCGTGACCTCGGTGCCCTCGGCGTCGGTGTGCATCTGCACGACGCCGGAGAACTCGATCTGCAGACGGCGCGGCAGGTCGAGGGCGTGCTCCGCCTTGAGCAGGTAGGAGATGCCGCCCTTGCCGGACTGCGAGTTGACGCGGATGACCGCCTCGTAGGACCGGCCGACGTCGCGGGGGTCGATCGGCAGGTAGGGGACGCCCCAGGTGAGCTCGTCGACCTCCTTGCCGGCCGCCGCCGCGCGGCCCTCCATGTGCTCGAAGCCCTTCTTGATGGCGTCCTGGTGCGAGCCGGAGAACGCCGTGAAGACCAGGTCGCCTACGTAGGGGTGACGCTCGTGCACCGGCAGCTGGTTGCAGTACTCGACCGTGCGGCGGATGCCGTCGATGTCGCTGAAGTCGATCTGCGGGTCGATGCCCTGGCTGAACAGGTTCATGCCGAGCGTCACCAGGTCGACGTTGCCCGTGCGCTCGCCGTTGCCGAACAGGCAGCCCTCGATGCGGTCCGCTCCGGCCTGGTAGCCCAGCTCGGCGGCGGCGACAGCGGTGCCGCGGTCGTTGTGGGGATGCAGGGACAGGATGACGTTCTCGCGGTGGTTGAGGTGGCGGCTCATCCACTCGATCGAGTCGGCGTAGAGGTTGGGCGTGGCCATCTCGACCGTCGCCGGCAGGTTGATGATGACGGGGCGGTCCGGCGTCGGCGCCAGGACGTCGAGCACCTCGTTGCAGATCCGCGCCGCGAACTCCAGCTCGGTGCCGGTGTACGACTCGGGCGAGTACTCGTAGTACACCGTCGTCTCCGGCACGGTCTCCTCGAGCTTGCGGCACAGCCGCGCGCCCTGCAGGGCGATGTCGACGATGCCGTCCGTGTCGGAGCGGAAGACGACCTCGCGCTGGAGGATCGACGTCGAGTTGTAGATGTGCACGATCGCCTGCTTGGCGCCGCGGATCGAGTCGTAGGTGCGCTCGATGAGGTGGTCGCGGCACTGGGTCAGCACCTGGATCACGACGTCGTCCGGGATGCGGCCGGACTCGATGAGCAGGCGCACGAAGTCGAAGTCCGTCTGCGAGGCAGACGGGAAGCCGACCTCGATCTCCTTGTAGCCCATCTGCACGAGCAGCTCGAACATGCGCAGCTTGCGCTCGGCGTTCATGGGCTCGATGAGGGCCTGGTTGCCGTCCCGGAGGTCGACGGCGCACCAGCGCGGGGCCTTGGTGATGCGCGTGTCGGGCCAGGTGCGGTCCGGCAGCGAGACGTCGAACTGCTCGTGGAACGGCCGGTACTTGTGGGCCGGCATCGGCGACGGCGTCTGCGGGTTCCGGGCGGAGATGCCTCGGGTGGTCTCGTGGATCATGCGGGGTCCTTCGGGCTCGGTGTGGTCAGCCGGCACACCACGTCAGCCGCGACGAGGGACCGGCCTCAGAGGGCCCCGCCGCGGCACGCAAGGAGGAGGCTCACCGTGCGCCGCACCTTGTCACCATACCTCCGCGGCCCGACGGCTCCGGACAGGTGCCGCGATGTGGTCGCCCGGCCGCGCGGCTCAGCCGCGCGTACGCAGCGCCGCGTCGACGGCGGGGTCGCCCAGCGCGCCCAGCCAGTCGAGGAGTGCGGGGTAGGTGGACGGGTTGGCCGCCACGAGCGGACGCAGGTGCGGCGACTCCTGCACGATGAGCGCCAGGTCGGCGAGCGGCGTCGCCGGGTCGAGCGCCTGCGCGGCGCTCCACTTCGAGCCCGGGACGTCGGCGACGGGCGGCAGCACCTGGGTGGCGCCGGCGTTGCCGAAGGGGCCGGACCAGGCAGCCGGCGGCCCGGCCTCCGCCTCGACCGGCGCCATGATCGTCGTCTCCGCCGCCGCCACCTCGGGCCGGATCGCCGGGGCTCCGTTCGTCGCCGCCAGGGGAGCGCCCGAGGCGGGCGTCGGCGCGTAGACCGGCGGCTGGTACGTCTGCGTCGCCGCCGCGGCCGGCGCCTGGTACGCCTGCGGCGCCACCGCGCTCGGCGCCTGCTCCTGGACCTGGCTGCGCAGCTCGCGCAGCGAGCGCGGCACCAGCAGCACGGAGAGCACGATCGCCGGCAGACCGAACGTCAGGAAGACGTCGACGGGGTTGGTCCGGGCGGTCGCGCCCGCCCGCACGATGATGAGCACCAGGCCGAGCGCGGTGATCACGAGCGCCGCGCCGACGGCCGTGGCGTGCCCCGACGCGACGTCGCGCTTGAGCGCGCGGTGGCCGAAGAACGCGACGAGGGCGATGAGCACGCCGAAGACGAGCCGCAGCACGGACGACAGCGAGGCTCCGGTGTCGAGCAGGCGCGTCAGAGCGAGGAGCGCGATGTACGCGCCGACCCTGGCGGCGAGCGCAAGCGCGTGCCGGCCCGTGGCAGCCCACATCCACGGCTGTGCGCCGGCCTCGGCGGTCTGCTCCACCACGCGGGGGACGGCGGCCGCTGCCAGCACCGGCAGCAGCACCAGCCCGAACCACGTGCCGTGGACGCTCTCCACCCAGGGCGCGGCGCCGTTGGCACCGAGGAGCGCCGCGCTCAGGCCGGCGACGATGCCCACTCCCACGAGCAGCACGCCGGCGGCCAGGTCCCCGCGCTCGAACCGCCAGGCCGTGAGCCACAGCACCCCGAGGGCGAGCACGGCCGTGAGCACGACGGCGACGATCCGCCAGGTGGACAGGTCGCCGTCGATCGCGTTGACCACCGGCGCCGCGACCGCCCCGAGCGCGAGCACGCCGGCGACGACCAGCACGGTGCGCGGCCACGCGAGCTCGGCGGCGAGCACCGCCCCGGCGAGCCCCAGCCCCAGCCCGGCGCCGACGCCGTGCGAGCCGCCAGGAACGACGTCGAGCAGCAGGTGCACCGCAGCGACCAGGGCGAGCGGCACCGCCCCGGCGATCCGTGTGCGCTGCTCGTCCGCGGCCCATGCCGCGGTGACGAGCCCGGCCCGGCGCGCGTAGGGCAGCGCCACGGCCAGCAGCGCGACGACGGTGGCGAGCACGACCTCGATCCGGTCGCTGCCACGGGCCGACGCAGTCCAGGGCAGCGCGACACCGACCAGCAGTGCCGCGGCTGCGACGACGTCCCGCACGAGGTCGCGGGTGGGCACGCCTGCGAACGGCTCCCGCGGGCTGCGCTCGGTGGTGCTGACGGCGTCGGTCATGGGCACTTCTCCCTCGCTCGTGGGCACCCGGAACGGGCCCCGCGGTCGTTTCTACCCTTTTCACCCGGGTGATGTCAGGTCGAGCGACTCAGATACCGAGCTGGAAGACACCCCAGTACGTGAGCCACAGCAGCAGCGACACGGCGCCGACCAGCACCGTCCAGAGCGTCAGGTGGGCCGGCCAGCCGGCCGCGACGACGGCGCCGGGGTCGCCGGCGCGACGCGCGTGTCGCACGTCCCGCACGCGACCGACGAGCATCGCCGCACACACCACGGTAGCGAGCCCGAGCAGCCGCACGCCGATCCACCCGCCCTGCACGACCAGATCGTTCTGTTCGTAGCTGAGCGCGAGCCGGGCCACCGACATGAGGTAGACCACCAGGGCGACGAGGGTCAGCACGGAGCCGAGGCCGATGCCGAAGAGCAGCGGGGGGATGCCCCGGGCCATCCTGGGCGCGGCGCGGGCCGCGGGTGCCGCGCGGCCGACGGCCATGAGCCGTCGCGCCAGCGCCGCGGCGCCCCACACGAGCGGCCCGACGAGCAGCAGAGCGAGGCCCCCGAGCACCGAGCCGATGATGATGTCCCCGTTGCCCCACCACCGCGGCCGCGGCACGGGCGAGGCGAGGAAGAGCTGCTCGGGCTGCGCGCCGGCGATGTGCGGCTGCGCGGTCGCCGTCTCGGGCATGCCCTGGATCCAGGCGGCGACGTCGCGCGAGACCTCCGGCAGGACCTGGCCGCGTACGCGCAGGCCGTGGTTGGCACCCTCGTAGAACCGGGCGGTCACCGGCGCGCTCGCGCCTCCGACGGCGGTGTCGGCGATGATCTGGCGCGTGCCCTGCTCGATCGGCATCGACGGGTCGCCCGTGCCGTAGATCACCAGGACCGGCGCCGACTGCTTCTCGAGCCACGGCGTGACGTCGAAGTCGGCGTAGCCGAGCGCCCCGGGCGGCTGGATGCCGACGGCGCGCGGGATCGCGCGGAACACCTGCTGGGGCACGTTGGTGTTGCGCAGGAAGTTGTCGACCGCGAACGCCGCCTGCCTCCGCGGCTCGACGACGGGCGCGGAGGCCAGCACGGTGAACGCGACGCGCGGGTCCTGGACCTGCATGACCGGCACGATCCAGGTGCCTTCCGACTCCCCGTAGACACCGACCTTGTCCGGGTCGACCTCGGGGATCTCACGCAGGTAGTCGACCGACCTGAGGTAGTCGCCCGCCATGGCCACGTAGTCGCGGCGCCAGGTGGTGTACGTGTCGAGGCGCTTGTCCGGCACGAGGGTGACGACGCCGGCCGAGGCGATCTGCTCGGCCTGCTCGAGGAATGCCTCGGTCGACTTGCCGGTGCCCGCGCCGTGCACGAACACCAGGCCAGAGAGGTCGTCGCCCGCGTCGATGGGCTCGCGCAGCAGGCCGCCGACCTCGTAGCCGTCGAGCTGGATGTGGACCTCGGTCTCGCGGACCTTGAACGTGCCCGGCGGGTGCACGCGCCCGTCGGCCACACCGGCCTCGGTCCCGCCGATCTCCGTGGACGTCGCCGTCGGGCGCAGGTGGTCCGTGACGGGCACCGGGTCCCAGGCCGGGCCCGCGAGCGCACCGACGATCGCGAGGCCGACCATGATCGCCGCGCTCGAAGTAATCGTCCGCAACACCACGTCGGGAGGATACCCGCGCGTCTTGCGAACGGACGGCGAAACCGACACAACGTGCCACTGGGACTCCGCGGCCTCGAGGACGCCGCCTGCTCGACGACGTGCCTCGCGACGCGTCGAACGCCCTCGTCGAGCGGCGGTCGGGCTCACCCACCCGACGAGTCGTCGGAATGTTTCACATCTCGGCGAGACGCACGCGCCACCCGTACGAACTGGAGCTTCTGCGTCACCTCGGGATTGGAGAAGAACAGCACGCGACCTTCGCTCGTACCCCCGACGAACAATGGGAAATCACCCGTACCGTCGAAGATGCGTTCGCCGGTGAACCGGAGCCTTCGCCGTCGAGCCACAAGCCCCTGACGCCTGCCCGGCCACGACACGCTCGACGTCGCTCTGGCAGACGTTGTCGACGGAGAACTCACCGTTCTCCGAGAGTGTGAGCGTGGCACCCGACCCGATCTCGTCCACCCACGTCCCGTAGAGCTCGGAAACGTCGGCCGGCTCGACGATGTCACGCGGCCGGAGGTAGTCACCACAGCCCGCGAGCATCGCGACGCACACGAACCCCGCAAGAAGTACCCGGAGTCCTCGTGGGATCGACAGGGACGACACGAGCGAGACCTCCTGGGCGAATGCGTCCTACGTCGACGTGGCGTCAGAACCCGAGCTTGCGAAGCTGCTTCGGGTCACGCTGCCAGTCGCGCGCGACCTTCACGTGCAGGTCGAGGTAGACCCGCGCCCCGAGCAGCCTCTCGATCCCCTGCCGCGCCTGCGTGCCCACCTCGCGCAGCCGGGACCCACCCCGGCCGATGACGATGGCCTTCTGCGAGTCGCGCTCGACGTAGAGGTTGACGCGCACGTCGAGCAGCGGCGGCCGCCCCTTCTCGGGGTCCCCGGACCCCTCGCGCTCGACGATCTCGTCGACGACGACGGCCAGCGAGTGCGGCAGCTCGTCGCGCACGCCCTCGAGGGCGGCCTCGCGCACGAGCTCGGCGACCATGATCTGCTCGGGCTCGTCCGTGAGCTCGCCGCCGGGGTAGAGCTCAGGCCCCTCGGGCAGGTGCGACACCAGGACGTCCTCGAGGGTGGAGACCTGGAACCCGCCCTTGGCGGAGACGGGCACGATGTCGGCCCACTCCCGGTCGACCTCCTTGGCGAGCTGGTCCACCGCGACGAGGTGCTCGGCGAGCCGGGCGCGGTCCACGAGGTCCGACTTCGTGACGACGGCAACGACTGGCACCGCGCGCCGCCCCGTCATGAGCGGGGCGAGCTGCGCAGCGATGAACCGGTCACCAGGCCCGACCTTCTGGTCCGCGGGCAGGCAGAACGCGATGACGTCGACCTCGCCGAGCGTCTGCTTGACCAGGTCGTTGAGGCGCTGGCCCAGCAGGGTGCGCGGGCGGTGCAGCCCTGGTGTGTCGACGAGCACGAGCTGGGCGTCGGGGCGGTGCACGATGCCGCGGATGGTGTGCCGCGTCGTCTGCGGCCGCGCGGACATGATCGCGACCTTCTCCCCCACCAGGGCGTTCGTCAGCGTGGACTTGCCGGCGTTGGGCCGGCCCACCAGGCAGGCGAAGCCCGAGCGGTGCTCGCTCGGCGCGGTGTTGGTCATGGGGTCCCATCCTTCTGGTGCTCGGCGTCGTGCTGGTTGTCGGGCGTGCGGTCGTTGCGTGGGGCGTCCGGCTCGGGCTCGGCGTGCGCGCGGCTGACGAGGATCGTCGCCACCTGCTTGCGCCGCCCCTCGACCCGCTCGGCCTCGAGGTGCAGCCCGCCGACATCGGCCTGCGACCCGGGGAGGGGCACCTTGCCGATCGCCTTGGCGAGCAGGCCGCCGGCGGTGTCGACGTCGTCGTCGTCGAAGCGCAGGTCGAAGAAGTCGCCCAGCTCGTCGACGGGCAGGCGTGCGGGCACGCGGAACACCCCGTCGGCGACCTCCTGGGGCTCCTCCTCGATGATGCGGTCGTGCTCGTCGACGAGCTCCCCGACCAGCTCCTCGATGATGTCCTCGACGGTCACGAGCCCGGCGACGCCGCCGTACTCATCGATGACGACGGCGATGTGCGTGGCGACCTTCTGCATCTCGCGCAGCAGGTCGTCGACGGGCTTGGACTCGGGCACGAACACCGGCGGCCGCGCGACGTCGGACACGGGCCGTTTGGCGGCCCCGGGGTCGGCGTCGAGCAGGCGGTCGACGTCCTTGAGGTAGGCGACGCCGAGCAGGTCGTCGACGGACTCGCCGACCACCGGCATGCGGGAGAACCCCGAGCGCAGGAACAGGCGCATCGCCTTGCGCAGCGACGTGCCGGCGTCGACGGTGACCATGTCGGTGCGGGGCACCATCACCTCACGGGTCAGGGTGCCGCCCAGCTCGAACACGCTCCGGATGAGCTCGCGCTCGTCCTCCTCGATGACGTCGGACTCCCCGACACGGTCGACGAGGTCGCGCAGCTCCTCCTCGGTGGGGGTCGCCTCCAGGTCGCGCGCTGGGCGCCGGGCGGCCCAGCCCATGGTGCGCCGGACGGCGGTGAGCAGCCCCGACAGGGCGAGCACGACCCGCAGCGGGCGGCGGAACCCGGCCTGCCGCGGGCTCAGCCGAGCCATGACGACCCCGGAGATCAGGCCGAGAACCAGGAGGGCGAGCAGCACCTCCCACACCGCGCCGAAGATCTCCTTGAGGAGCAGCGCGACGGCGCCGAGCGCGACGAGCTCGGCCGCGACCCGCACGGTCGCGACGGCCGCGACCGTGGACGTCGGGTCGACGACGAGCGCCTGGGCGGCGCGGGCGCGGTCGGCGCGGGCCTCGGCCTGCAGCCCCTCGCCCTGCTCGGCCTCGGCGAGGGTGTCGGCGAGAGAGGCGCGCGTGACACGCAGGACGGCGGCCTCGCCGGCGGAGAGCAGCCCCGCCAGCACCAGGCCGGCGACGGCAACGAGGACAAGGACGCCGGTCACCGGCGCGTCACCGTCCGGCGAGGAACGTGAGCAGGAGGCGGCGCTGCAGGCCGAACATCTCCTTCTCCTCCTCCGGCTCCGCGTGGTCGTAGCCGAGCAGGTGGAGGATGCCGTGCGTCGTGAGCAGCAGCATCTCCTCGACCGTGGAGTGCCCCGCGACGACGGCCTGCTTCGCTGCGACCTCGGGGCACAGCACGATGTCGCCCAGGGTGCCGGGCGGGGTCAGGTCACCCTCGCGCCCGGGGCGCAGCTCGTCCATCGGGAAGCTGAGCACGTCGGTGGGGCCGGGCTCGTCCATCCAGCGCACGTGCAGGTCTGTCATGACCGTCGTGTCGACGAACAGGACCGACAGCTCGGCCTGCGGGTGCACGTGCATCGCGTCGAGCACGAACCGCGCGAGCTCGGCGAACTCGGCCTCGTCGAGCCCGTCGACCTCGTACCCGGACTCGTTGTTGACTTCAATGGACAACGTTGCTCACTTCCGGTAACCCCGCTGGTTGGCGCGCGCCCGCGGCTCCCAGCGAGCGTAGGCGTCGATGATGTCGCCGACCAGGCGGTGGCGCACGACGTCCGCTGAGGTCAGGCTGCAGAACTCGACGTCGTCGACCCCCATGAGCACGTCCTCGACCACCCGCAGGCCCGACGGCGTGCCGCCGGGAAGGTCGATCTGGGTGGCGTCCCCGGTGATGACCATCCTGGAGCCGAAGCCCAGGCGGGTGAGGAACATCTTCATCTGCTCGGACGTCGTGTTCTGCGCCTCGTCGAGGATGATGAACGCGTCGTTCAGGGACCTGCCCCGGAGGAACGCCAGCGGCGCCACCTCGATGGTGCCGGCGTCGATGAGCTTGGGGATCGAGTCCGGGTCCACCATGTCGTGCAGCGCGTCGTACAGCGGGCGCAGGTACGGGTCGATCTTCTCCGACAGGGTGCCCGGCAGGAACCCGAGCCGCTCCCCCGCCTCGACGGCCGGGCGCGACAGGATGATGCGGTTGACCTGGTGCGACTGCAGCGCCTGCACGGCCTTGGCCATCGCCAGGTACGTCTTGCCCGTGCCCGCGGGGCCGATGCAGAACGTGATCGTGTTCGCGTCGATGGCGTCGACGTAGTGCTTCTGCCCCACCGTCTTGGGGCGGATGGTGCGCCCGCGGCTCGACAGGATGTTGAAGGTGAGCACCTCGGCGGGGCGCTGCGTCTGCTCCGACGTCAGCATCGACACCGAGCGACGCACGACGTCGGGCGTCAGGGCGGTGCCGGCCTCGACCACCTCGATGAGCTCGTCCAGCAGCCGCGACACGATCGCGACGTCGCCCGCGGGGCCGGAGACCGCGATCTCGTTGCCGCGCGCGTGCACGTCCACGCGGGGGAACCCGTCCTCGACGGCGCGGAGCACCGAGTCGCGGCTGCCGAGCAGGGCGACCATCGGGATGTGCTGCGGCACGACGATGCGGTGCTGGCTGGGGCGCCCGTCGTTGACGGGGGGCGTGGGGACGGTGGCAGTCATGTGCCTGCGAGTCTATCCGGAGAAGCGCCGTCGGAGGATGTCATTGCGGCGGGCCGAGCCAGCCCCTCATCACCGCCTGGGCACAGAGCGCGAACCGCGACGGGGCGCCCGCTGTCTCGACGAGACCTGCAACGACTCGGCGCAGGGACCGCAGCGAGATTCCCAGCTGCTTCGCAGTCACCTCATCCTTGGCCCCCGTCAGCATGCTTCTCAGAACGGCCTGCTCGACGTCGGTGAGCCCTCGACCCGACGACGCCCCTCGCGACGCCGGGAGCCGGTCGCCCGTGTTCCACAGATGAGCGGGCCTGTAGTCGGGTACTAAGAATGGGGTCGGGTAGCGTTCGCGGGTGGTCTCGCGGCAAGTGCGCAAGGTCCGCACCGCCTCGAGCAGGTCCCGGCGCGCATCCCACCCGCCGAAACCGTCAGGATGGAGTAGCGACCGGGTGCCGGCTCACGCCGGCGTCCACCCGAGCCGCGCCCCGCTGAGCACGTGCGCGTGCACGTGGAAGACGCTCTGCCCCGCTCGCGGGCCGCTGTTGAAGATCAGCCGGTACTGCCCGTCGGAGTGCTCGGTGGCGACCTCGTCCGCGAGCGCGACCACCTCCGCCAGCAGCGCGGGGTCCGCCGCGGCGAGCACGGCGACGTCGCCGTGGTGCTGCTTGGGGACAACGAGCACGTGCACGGGCGCCTTCGGCGAGATGTCGCGGAAGGCGATCACTCTTTCGGAGGACGCGACGACGTCGGCCGGGACCTGCCCGGCGACGATCTTGCAGAACAGGCAGTCGGCAGCGGCGTCGCTCGTCATGGCGGCAGGCTACGCCCAGCGGCCCAGGCGTTCACTGAGCAACGCCACGGCGACGGGCCCGGCCGTGGAGGTGCGCAGCACGTGGGGGCCGAGGCGCACGGCGACGGCGCCGGCGTCGCTGAGGGCGCGCAGCTCGGCGTCGCCGATGCCGCCCTCGGGGCCGACGACGACGAGCAGCTCCGGCGCGTCCTCGCCGGCGCCCGCGGGAGGAGGCGTCGGGGCGGCGCCGAGCACCGTCGTCGCCTCCTCGTGCAGCACGTACGCCGCCCCGCCCGCGGCGACGACGTCGCGCACGCGCGCGGCGAGCTGGGGCGTGGTCACGGCATCGCCGACGGGCGGCAGCCAGGCGCGGCGGGCCTGCTTGACGGCGGCACGCACGGTCGCGACCCAGCGGGCGCGGGACTTGGCGGCACGGTCGCCGCGCCAGACGACGACGGACCGCTCGGCCTGCCACGGCAGCACGGCGTCGGCGCCGGTCTCGACGGCGGCCTCGACGGCGAGCTCGTCGCGGTCGCCCTTGGCGAGCGCCTGCACGAGCGTGAGCACGACGTCGGGGGCGGGCTCGGCGACGACGTCCTCGATGGTCAGCCGCACCTCGGATCCCTCGGCCGCGGCCACGACGCACCGCAGCCGGGCCCCGCGGCCGTCGACGACGTCGATGCGCTCGCCGACGCGCTTGCGCTGAACGACCGCGGCGTGGCGCCCCTCGGCGCCGTCGAGCACGTACGTGCCGCCGGGCGCGAGCGTGGCGAGCGAGGTGCCGTCGGCGAGGAAGACCGGGGCGCTCACGACCGCGACACGCTCATCGGCCGCTGAGCTTGTCGCGCAGCCGGCCGAACATGCCGGGGTGGGCGGAGGCCAGGCGCGGCTCGGGCCGCTCCTCGCCGCGCAGCGTCGCGAGCGTGCGCAGCAGCTCCGCCTGCTCGTCGTCGAGCGCGGTGGGCACCTCGACCTCGACGTGCACGTGCAGGTCGCCGCGGCCGCCGGTGTGCAGGTGCCCGACGCCGAGTCCCTTGAGCGTGACCACCTGGCCGGGCTGCGTGCCGGACCGGAGGTCGATCTCCTGGGCGCCGTCGAGCGTGTCGAGCTCGAGCACCGTGCCGAGCGCGGCCGCCGTCATGGGCACGGGCAGCGTGCAGTGCAGGTCGTCGCCGCGGCGCACGAAGACGTCGTGCGGCTTCTCGCGGATCTCGACGTACAGGTCACCGGCGGGGCCGCCGCCAGGGCCGACCTCGCCCTGCGCGGTGAGCTTGATCCGCGTGCCGGTGTCGACGCCGGCCGGGACGTTGACCGTCAGCGTGCGGCGCGAGCGCACGCGGCCCTCGCCGGCGCAGTCGGTGCACGGCTCGGGGATGACGGTGCCGTACCCGCCGCAGGCGGTGCAGGGCGCCGTCGTCATGACCTGCCCGAGGAACGAGCGCGCGACGCGCTGCACGTGGCCCCGGCCGGCGCAGACCTCGCACGTGCGCAGCGACGTGCCCGGGCGGGCGCCGTTGCCGCCGCACGTCGAGCACGCGACGGCGGTGTCGACCTGCAGCTCGCGCTTGGCGCCGAAGATCGCCTCGGCGAGCTCGACGCCCATCCGCACCAGGGCGTCCTGGCCGCGGCGGGCGCGCGGGATCGGGCCCTGCGCGGCCTGGCCGCCGCCGAAGAACGTCTCGAAGATGTCCTGGAACCCGAAGCCGGCGCCGAACCCGCCGCCGGCGCCGCCGCCCGGGGCGGTCGGGTCGACGCCCAGGTCGTACTGCTGGCGCTTCTCGGGGCTCGACAGCACCTCGTAGGCGCGCGCGACGTCCTTGAACTTCTCCTCGCCTGCCTCCCCGGCGACATCCGGGTGCAGCTCGCGGGCGAGGCGGCGGTACGCCTTCTTGATCTGCTCGGGCGTGGCGTCGCGCTCGACGCCGAGAATCTCGTAGTAGTCGGCCACAGCTCTCTCAGGTTCCAGGGGAAGCGGTCAGGACGTCTTTCAGGACGGTAGGACGCGGGACAGGTATCGGGCGACCGCGCGGACCGCCGCCATCGTGCCCGGGTAGTCCATGCGGGTCGGGCCGATCGAGCCGAGGATCGCGATCGCGTCGCCGTCCTCCGACGACGGACCGTAGCCCGAGGAGACGACGGACGCCTCGGTGAGACCCTCGAGCCCGTTCTCGTGCCCGATGCGGACGGCCACCGGGCCCCCCGGCTCCAGGGCCATCTCGGTGAGCAGGCCCAGGAGCACCACCTGCTCCTCGAGCGCCTCGAGGACCGGGCTCAGGCCCTGCTCGAACCGCATGCCCGCACGGGCGAGGTTCGCGGTGCCAGCCAGCACGATGCGCTCCTCGTTCTCCTCGCCGAGAGTGTCGACGACGGTCACGGCCACGAGGCGGGCCAGCGGCCCGAGCGTGGGCGCGATCTGGGCCGCCACCTGCGCGAACGCCTCGCCGAGATCGGCCAGGCGCTTGCCCGTGGCTGCGGCGTTGAGGCGTGCGCGCAGCTCGGCGAGGACGGCGTCGTCGACCTCGGGCGCCTCGGCGGTGGCCGCCGGCACCTCGAGGAACCGCTGCTCCACCCGCCCGGTGTCGGTGATGACGACGACGAGGAGGCGGTCGGCGCCCACCGGCACCAGCTCGAGGTGGCGCAGCCCCGATCGCCGCAGCGACGGGTACTGCACCACGGCCACCTGGCCCGTGAGCTGGGCGATGAGGCGCCCGGCGCGGCTCATGACGTCGTCGAGGTCGACACCCTGGGACAGGAAGGTCTCGATCGCGCGCTTCTGCGGGCTCGACAGCGGACGCACCTCGGCGAGGCGGTCCACGAACAGGCGGTAGCCCTTGTCGGTGGGGATGCGGCCGGCCGACGTGTGCGGCTGGGCGATGTACCCGGCCTCCTCGAGGGCGGCCATGTCGTTGCGGATCGTCGCAGGTGAGACGCCCAGCCGGTGCCGCTCGGTGAGCACGCGCGAGCCGACGGGCTCCTGCGTGGCGACGTAGTCCTCGACGATGGCGCGCAGCACCTCGAGCCGACGGTCCTCGGTCACGGGCCCTCCCCTCGTCAACGGCCACTCCGGTCCTGGCACTCTCCCGGTCCGAGTGCCATCCTACGGCGCCGGCGTATCACTCAGGCGGTCCTGGCCTCGGTGTAGGTGTCGCCCGCCGCGAAGATACGGCACCCGTCCGATGCACCGCCGCTACCTCAGGGACGACGCTCAACTTGTCGCCACGAGAGAACGGATCAGGATCATGGACTCGATCGCCTTCTACGCCGTCCACCAGACCGAGCAGGAGCAGCTCGAGCGTCACCTCGCCCAGGTTCGCCTGGGCCGCGCGCTCCGCGAGGAGCGGGCGCGGCTCGCAGCCTCCGTCGACGCGCCCGGCCCGGCGCCGCACCCGGCGTCGAGCCCGCGCCGTCGGCTCACCGACTACTTCCACACGCCGCGGCGCCCCGTGCGCCTGGCCTGACCCGAGGCCGCTGGCACGCAGCCCGACACGCCGGGTGACCTGGCCGGATGCACATCCCCCAAACGGCCTCGCGCCACGGCAAGATGTGACTGCCGGCGCGAGGCCGCCGGCACGGCGAGACGCCACCGCGGAGCGCCGGAAAGCACGGTGGGCACACCCCGCCCACCCGGGAGCAAAGGAACACCCTTGATGGACCCGCAGTCGTACGTCACCACCTTGCACGCCACGGAGGCGCAGCTGGCCGCCGCGGCCGAGCACCGCCGTCAGGCCGCCGAGCGGCCGGCACAGCAGCACCTGCACCGGCACCGCCGGTTCGGCGTGGCGCTCCGCCGGGCGCGCTGAGCGCGCACCTACAGTCACGGGCGTGCACGACCGCTACGGCCCCGACGCCCTCGCCTCGCCCACGCAACCGGCTCGTGCGACGTCACAGCCCCGTGCCGCCGAGCGCGGGCTCGTCGTCGAGGAGGTGCAGACCGGCTGGGTCGGCGCCGTCGTCCACGTCGAGAAGTCGGGCGGCATCCACCTGGTGGTGCTCGAGGACCGGGCCGGGCGCACCCGCTCGTTCCCCCTCGGCCCCGGCTTCTGGGTCGACGGCAAGCCCGTCGTGCTCACCCCGCCCGTGACCTCCCGAGCCCCGGCGCCGCCCACCCGGACGGCGTCGGGCTCGGTGGCGGTCCACGGGCACCGCTCCCGCGTCGCGCGCGGGTCGCGCATCTGGGTCGAGGGCAAGCACGACGCCGAGCTCGTCGAGAAGGTCTGGGGCGACGACCTGCGCGTCGAGGGCGTCGTCGTCGAGCTGCTCGACGGCGTCGACAACCTCGCCGCAGCGCTCGCCGACTTCCGCCCGACGCCGGACCGGCGCGTCGGCGTGCTCGTGGACCACCTGGTGCCGGGGTCCAAGGAGCGGCGTCTGGCCGACGAGGCCCTGCGCACCGTCCCGGCCGGCACCGTGCTGGTGCTCGGCCACCCCTACGTCGACGTCTGGCAGGCGGTGCGGGCAGAGCGGCTCGGGCTCTCGGCCTGGCCGGTGATCGAGCGCGGCACCGAGTGGAAGCGCGGCATCCTGCGCTCGCTCGGCTGGCCCGCCGGCTCCCAGGAGGACGTCGCACGCGCGTGGCAGCGCATCCTGCGGTCGGTCCGGGACTACCGGGACCTCGATCCTGCCCTGCTGGGCCGGGTCGAGGAGCTCATCGACTTCGTGACCGCCTGAGGCGGCCTCACCTCGGTTCTTGGTCCCTCCGACCTCCGAAGATAGGGCACTTGCCCGATCCGCCGGGGGTACCTCACGCGCGAGGCTGAACTCATCAGTCACCGCAGCAGGAAACGGAGCACCACCATGGACGCGCTGGCCGTCGCCCTCCTCCAGCGAGCGGAGGAGGAGGAGTTCACCCGCCACCTCGAGCAGGTTCGTATGGCCCGCGAGATCACCGCGGAGCGGAAGCGCCTTGCCGCCGCCCGCGTGGACCCGGCGAAGCCCGCGTCGCGCCCTGCGTCGCGCCCGCGCCGCCGGTTCGCGGACCTCTTCCGCACGCCGCGGCGCCCCGTGCGTCTCGCGTGACGGTCGCCGTGCCCGCCCCCATCGTGCCCGTCGGGCACGATGGGGGTATGGCGCACCCGAAGGCTCCCCTCGTGGGCCGGTCGGCCGAACAGGCCGTGCTCACCGCAGCCCTGAAGGACGCGCTCGACGGCCGGCCCCGCACGGTGCTCGTCACGGGCGAGGCCGGCATCGGCAAGACGCGTCTCGTCGACGAGCTGGTCGCGGGCCTCACACCCGGCAGCGTCGCGGTCCGCGGCCAGTGCGCCGACTCCGGCACCGGACCGGTCCCGTTCGCGGCCCTCGCCGGCCTGCTCGACGGCGTCGTCGACACCGTCGGGGTCGAGGGCACGCTCGAGCTCGCCGGGCCGGGCGCCGAGGTGCTCGGCGTCCTGTCCCCGATGCTCGGCGCGCCGGGCGCGCGCGGTGCCGAGGACGGGCTCGTGCCCGAGGTCGTGGCTCGCATGCTCACCGGCCTCGCCGCCGACGGTCTCGTCGTGGTGGTGCTGGAGGACCTGCACTGGTCCGACGACTCCACCCGCGCGCTGCTCGCGCGGCTCGCGCGCACGGCCGGCGGGCCGCGCCTGCTGGTGCTCGCCACCGTGCGCAGCGACGACGTCGGGCGGCAGCACCCGCTGCGGCCCGTGCTCGCGGAGCTCGAGCGGGCGCGTGTCGCCGAACGGGTCGTCGTCGAGCGGCTCGACGGCACGCAGGTGCGCACGCTCGCGCACGCCTTGCGCGACGACGTCGCGGCGGGGCCGGCCCTCGAGGATCTCGTGGGGCGCAGCGAGGGCGTCCCGTTCTTCGTCGAAGAGCTCGTCGGGTTCCTCGGCACCGAGCTGCCCGACTCGCTGCGCGACCTGCTGCTGCTGCGCTACGTCCGCCTCGGCCCGCAGGCGCAGGAGCTGTGCCGCGCCGTCGCCGCAGCGGGCCACACCGCGCCGCACACGCTGCTGGTCTCCGCGCTCGGTGAGCAGGCGCTCGCCGACGCCGAGGCCGCCGCGCGTGAGGCGATCGACGCGCTCGTCCTGGTGGTCGACGACGACGGGTACGCGTTCCGCCACGCCCTGATGCGCGAGGCCGTGGACGCCGAGCTGCTGCCCGGCGAGCGCCGGCGCCTGCACACGGCGTACGCGCAGGCGCTCGAGGCGGAGCGGCCCACCATCACGACCCTTGCCGAGGTGGCCGACCACTGGTTCCGCGCCCGTGTGCTCGACCGCGCGCTCGCCGCAGCCGTCGCGGGTCACCAGGCCGCCCGCGACGGCGCGACGTCGACGGCCGTCGCGCTCGGTAAGCGCGCCCTCGAGCTCTGGGAGAGCGTGCCCGACCCCGAGGGCGTCGTAGGCGTGACACACCACGAGCTCCTCGTGCAGGTCGCGGGAACGCTCCGCAACGCGACGCAGCTCGACCGCGCCTTCGCCCTGTGCCGGCAGGCGCTCGTCGAGTGGCCCCCGGACGACCCGTCCGGCCTGGCGCGCGCCCTTGGCGAGGCGGCGCGCACGGCCAGCCAGGCGGCGTCCGACGACGGCCCCGCCCTGCTGGAGCGCGCCCTCGCCGTCGCCCCGGCGGACGACCTGGCGACGCGCGCCGATCTGCTGGGGGCGCAGGCACGCAGCGAGATGCTCGCGGGCCGGTCGCAGGACGCGGTCTCTGCCGCGAGCGCCGCGCTCGAGCTAGCACTGGCCGCCGGCGACGATCTCGCTGCGTCGGTCGCGGCGAACATCCGCGGTACGGCGCGACACAACCTGGGCGACCACCGCGGCGGCGAGAGCGACCTGGAGCGGGCGCGGGACCTCGCCGGGGACGACTGGGGGACGCTGAACCGCTACTACACGAACGCGTCCGACAAGGCGATCATGACTGGCGACTATGCGCGCGGCAAGGAGCTGGCGGGCGCGGGCGCCCGGGTCGCGGCTCAGGTCGGCGCGGGGTGGGCGTCGCGCGCGATGCTCGAGGGCAACGTCGCCGAGGCCTGGCTCGGGCTGGGCGAGTGGAGCACGGCCGCCGGCTGGTACGAGCAGGCGGTGCCCGCCGTCGCACCGAGCACCTTCGCCGTCTACCTCCAGATGAACTGGGCGTGGCTCATGCTCTGGCAGGGCCGCACCGAGCAGGCCCAGGCGACGGGGGCCGCCCGCCGGGCGCTGTGGCTGCGGCACGGGCACAACGAGGAACAGATCGCGACCAAGGCGACCACGACGCTGGCCGAGCTCGCGCTCGAGCGCGGCGACATCGCCGACGCGCTGTCGCTCGTCGCGCTCGCCGTCGGGCCCGACGCGCCGAGCCCGTCGTACCGGCTCCAGCTG
Source organism: Xylanimonas sp. McL0601 (assembly GCF_049852175.1). Taxonomy (GTDB): domain Bacteria; phylum Actinomycetota; class Actinomycetes; order Actinomycetales; family Cellulomonadaceae; genus Xylanimonas. The sequence continues at coordinate 1,516,002 of NZ_CP187527.1, read as the reverse complement.
CTCGGCGTCGCCGGGCGCGTGCTCGCCGCAGCGCGCGAAGCCGGGTACGACGTCGACGTCGTCCGGTACCGGGCCGCGTTCGCCGGGACCGAGGACTGGCCGCTGTACCCGGTGTGGTCGGCGCTGTTCGCCGCCGAGCTCGGCGAGGGGCCCTGGCAGGCCGTGGTGGACGCCCACGGGCCCGCGCACCTGCGCCCGTACGCGCTCTGGCGCGACGGCGAGCGGCTCGTCGACGCCGGCGACCGTGCGGGGGCGCGCGAGCGGCTCGAGGCGGCCGTGGCCGAGGCCGACCGGATCGGCTCCGGGCTGGTCGCCGGGCGCGCACGGGCGCTCCTCGCGCGCGCCGGGCTGGCGCCGGGCGGCACCGCCGCGTCCCGGCAGCTCACCGCCCGCGAGGCCCAGGTCCTGGCCCTGGTCGCCGAGGGGCTGACCAACGGGCAGATCGCCGACCAGCTCTTCATCAGCGTCAAGACGGCGTCGGTGCACGTGTCGGCAATCCTGCGCAAGCTCGGCGTCGCGAGCCGCACCGAGGCCGCGGTGCGGGCCCGCGAGGTGCTGTGACGGCCCGTTAGATGATGGTGCCGCCGGTGATGCGGCGGAACGCGTAGGCGACGGCCAGGATCGACAGCGGCACCGTGATGAGCAGGCCGAGCCCGATCGGGATCAAGCCGAGGATGTTGATGCCCAGCAGCGCGAGCAGCAGCAGGAACACGGGGCCGAAGTTCTTGCCGACCAGCCGGAAGCTGTCGCCGATCGCGGTGAACGCAGGGCGGCCGTGGTCGAGCACGAGCGGCACGGCGAACACCGTGAAGATGATGAACGCCAGGCCGCCCAGGCCGATCAGGAAGAACGTCACGATGGCGGCGATCGACGCGCCGATCGACACCAGCACCGCCGTGCCGATCGCGGGCCACAGGTTCCGCGCGCGGAAGAAGGCGCCGAACGACGGCCGGGCGCCGTCGGCCTCGCTCAGCGCGGCGTGCACGGCGAGCGCCTGCAGCGCGGCGCTGATCAGATAGCCGATGAGCGCGAGCACCGTGAAGCCGAACCCGGCGCCGATGCGCGCCATCGGCCGCCCGTCGACCGCGTCCTGGAGGCCGCGCCACGTGTCGTTGAACCGGTTCCCGCTGAAGACGATGCTCACCACACCGAGCAGCAGCGCGAACAGCACCCACGGCAGCCAGTTCTGCGTGAACTTGGCCCAGGCGAAGCGCAGCGCGTCACCCACGCGGAGCTGCGGACCGTAGCCGGCGGCGCCGTACGGGGTTGCGGGAGGCGGCGCCGTCGGCATGCCGCCGTACGGGCCTGGCTGGCCGTACTGGGGGTACTGCGGCGGCTGGGTCGGCTGGGTCGGCTGGCCGTACGGCGGCTGCGCGGGCTGGCCGTAGGGCGGCGGCGTCGGCTGGCCGTACGGCGGCGGGGGTGCCGGCTGACCATAGGGCGGCGGCGTCGGCTGGCCGTACGGCGGCGGCGTCGGCTGTCCGGGGGGCGGCGGCGTCGGCTCCCCCGGAGGCGGCACGGGTCGCTCCGGCTCGTCCGGGTCGGTCGGCGGGGTAGGGCCGTAGGGGTCGCTCATGCGACCAGCGTTCCCCGTGCAAGGCTGCACCGCGACCGCTGGGCGCGACATCGGTGCAGACACGGGGCGCCAACGGGCTCTAGCGTTGGTCCGTGAGCGACCCCCGCTATTACTACACCCCGCCGCCGCTGCCGGAGCACGAGGCCCGCAACTGGGCGATGGCCGCGCACCTTGCGCCGATCGTGCTCGCCCTGTGCACCTTCGGGCTCCTGGCGTCGATCGCCCCGCTCGTGATCTGGCTGATGTACCGGCATCGCAGCTGGTTCGTCGACGACCAGGCGAAGGAGGCGGTGAACTTCCAGATCACTCTGCTGATCGCCTACGTCGTAGGGGTGGTCACGCTCTTTGCGATCATCGGGGCGTTCATCCTGCTGGCGGCCCTGATCCTGTCGATCGTCTTCGGCATCCAGGGCGCGATGGCCGCATCCCGCGGCGTGCCCTACCGCTACCCGATCGCGATCCGCCTCGTCCGCTGAGTCTCGAGGCCAGCGCGTCGCGTCCGCGGCCGCCGCCGAGCTCGGCCTGCCGTCCATGACGGGCTATTTCATGGACTGGTCGTTCCAGACCGCCGACCGCTACCTCCGCACGACGGCCCGGCGCTCACCGCGCAGGCGATCCTCGCCAGCACCGGGAGCCTCGTCAGTCGGTGAGGTCGCGGACCACCGCGTCCGCCAGCAGGCGGCCCCGCAGCGTCAGCAAGGCGCGGCGGGGCTCGCCGTCTGCGCCGAGCGCGGCGCGGCCGTCCAGCAGGCCCTGGGCTACCAGGCCGGCGACGGCGCTGCGGCCCGGGGCCGTCAGCGCGTCGAGGGGCAAGCCCTCGCGCAGGCGGATGCCGAGCATGACGCGCTCGAGCTCGCCGTCGGCCCGCGTGAGGAGCTCGCGGGCGGCGCCCGGGGTGCGACCGTCCTCGAGGAGTGCGGCGTAGCGGCGGGGGTGCTTGACGTTCCACCAGCGCAGACCGGCGTGCTCGGGGCCAGCGGACGCGATGTAGCTGTGCGCCCCCGGGCCGATGCCCCACCAGTCGTCGCCACGCCAGTAGGCGAGGTTGTGCCGGCACTCGTGGCCGGGCTTGGACCAGTTGCTCACCTCGTACCAGCCGAGGCCCGCGGCCGTCAGCAGTGCGTCGGCCAGCTCGTACTTGGTGGCCTGGTCGTCCTCGTCCGGCAGCGGGAGGATGCCCCGGCGCACCTGGGCGCCCATCTTGGTCCCGGGCTCGACCACCAGCGCGTAGGCCGAGACGTGCTCGACGCCCGTGGCGATCGCCGCCTCGAGCGACGTCCGCCAGTCGTGGAGCGTCTCACCCGGCGTGCCGTAGATGAGGTCGAGGCTCACGTCGAGCCCGGCGTCGCGGGCCCAGCGCACGACGTCGGGGATCCGCCGCGGGTCGTGCGTGCGGTCGAGGGTGGCCAGCACCGAGGGAACCGCCGACTGCATGCCGAACGAGACGCGCGTGAACCCGCCGTCGGCCAGCTCCTGCAGGGACGCGGGCGTCACCGAGTCCGGGTTGGCCTCGGTGGTCACCTCGGCGTCGTCGGCCAGCCCCCACCCGTCGCGGACGCCGCCCAGGATCCGCACCAGGTCCGACGCCGGGAGCATCGTGGGCGTGCCGCCGCCGAAGAACACGGTCGAGACAGGGCGCCCGCCCACGCCGGCACGCGCGAGCACCCGCTCCGCGAGCGCCACCTCGCTCAGCGCCGTCGTCGCGTAGCTGTGCTGGGAGGCTCCGCCGCCGAGCTCGGACGCGGTGTACGTGTTGAAGTCGCAGTAGCCGCAGCGCACCGAGCAGAACGGGACGTGGACGTAGACGCCGAACGCGCCGGCGCGCGGGGCGGCGCCTGCGACCCACGCGGGCAGCGCGCCGTCGTCGGGCAGGGGCACGCCCTCGGGAAGCTGAGGCATCTGTCGACCCCCTGCTACTTCTTCCCCGGCTTGCCGTCCTTGGCGCCGCCCGCGTCGCTCGAGAGGGCGGCGATGAAGGCGTCCTTCGGGACCTCGACGGACCCGATGGTCTTCATGCGCTTCTTGCCCTCCTTCTGCTTCTCGAGCAGCTTGCGCTTGCGCGAGATGTCGCCGCCGTAGCACTTGGCGAGCACGTCCTTGCGGATGGCGCGGATGGTCTCGCGGGCGATGACGCGCGCGCCGACGGCGGCCTGGATCGGCACCTCGAACTGCTGGCGCGGGATCAGCTCCTTGAGCTTCGCCGTCATCTGCACGCCGTAGTCGTAGGCCTTGTCCTTGTGCACGATGGCGGAGAACGCGTCGACCTTGTCGCCCTGCAGCAGGATGTCGACCTTGACCAGGTCGGCAGCCTGGTCGCCCGTCGGCTCGTAGTCGAGCGACGCGTATCCGCGCGTGCGGGACTTGAGCTGGTCGAAGAAGTCGAACACGATCTCGGCGAGCGGCAGCGTGTAGCGCAGCTCGACGCGGTCCTCGGACAGGTAGTCCATCCCCAGCATGGTGCCGCGGCGGTCCGTGCACAGGCCCATGACGGTGCCCACGAACTCGCTCGGGGTGAGGATCGTCGCGCGCACGACGGGCTCGCGCACCTCGCGGATCTTGCCGCCCGGGAACTCGCTCGGGTTCGTCACGACGACCGTCGTGCGGTCCTCGAGGTCGACGTCGTAGATGACGTTGGGCGCCGTCGAGATGAGGTCGAGGTTGAACTCGCGCTCGAGGCGCTCGCGCACGATCTCCAGGTGGAGCAGGCCCAGGAAGCCCACGCGGAAGCCGAAGCCCAGGGCGACCGACGTCTCCGGCTCGTAGTTGAGCGCGGCGTCGTTGAGCTTGAGCTTGTCGAGCGCCTCGCGCAGCACCGGGTAGTCGCTGCCGTCGATCGGGTACAGGCCCGAGAACACCATGGGCTTGGGGTCGTCGTATCCGCCGAGCGCCTCGGTGGCCGGCTTGACCTGCGTGGTGACGGTGTCGCCGACCTTGGACTGGCGCACGTCCTTCACACCTGTAATGAGGTAGCCCACCTCGCCGACGCCGATGCCCTTGGTGGGGATCGGCTCGGGCGAGATGACGCCGATCTCGAGGAGCTCGTGCGTCGCGCCCGTCGACATCATCGAGATGCGCTCGCGCGGGTTGAGGCTGCCGTCGACGACGCGCACGTACGTGACGACGCCGCGGTAGATGTCGTACACCGAGTCGAAGATCATGGCGCGGGCCGCGGCGTCGGGGTTGCCGACGGGCGACGGGATGCGCTCCACGATGCGGTCGAGCAGGGCCTCGACGCCCTCGCCCGTCTTGCCGCTCACGCGCATCACGTCCGCGGGGTCGACGCCCACCAGGCCGCCGATCTCCTCGGCGTACTTCTCCGGCTGCGCCGCCGGCAGGTCGATCTTGTTGAGCACCGGGATGATCTCGAGGTCGTTCTCCATCGCCAGGTACAGGTTGGCGAGGGTCTGGGCCTCGATGCCCTGCGCGGCGTCGACCAGGAGCACGGCGCCCTCGCACGCGGCGAGGCTTCGCGACACCTCGTACGTGAAGTCGACGTGGCCGGGCGTGTCGATCATGTTCAGCGCGTACGGGGTCTCGCCCATCTGCCACGGCATGCGCACGGCCTGCGACTTGATCGTGATGCCGCGCTCGCGCTCGATGTCCATACGGTCGAGGTACTGGGCGCGCATCGCCCGCGCGTCGACGACGCCCGTGAGCTGCAGCATGCGATCGGCCAGCGTGGACTTGCCGTGGTCGATGTGCGCGATGATGCAGAAGTTACGGATCAGCTCGGGCGCGGTGGCGTTGGGCTCGATGCGCGCACGGAGCGCAGGTCCGGGGATGGGCAACGCGTACTCGCTTCTGAGATGGGCTTGTCGGCGGGATGTGCCCAGACATTCTTTCACGCGGTGGCGGCCCGGGGGCTCGGTCGGCCGGCTAAGGGCTCGGGACGTGCGCTGCCACCCAGTCCATCGCGTGCGACGGCGCGCTCGGGTCGGTCGACAGCTCGTACTTGCCGAACGCGAGCCCCGCGATGACCAGCAGGCTCACGAGGAAGATGCGCGTCCCGCGCCAGCGTGACGTCATGAAAAGCTCAGCTCCTCGTAGTGGACGGACTCCGGCGGGATCCGCAGCCGGCGGCACGTGCGCACCACCGTGCCGGTGAGGCCGGGCGGCCCGCAGAGGAAGACCTCGCGCGTGCCGATGTCGGGCACCAGCCGCAGCACGTTGCGGTGGCCCAGCGGGTCGTACCCGAGCTCCTTGCGGCGCCCGACGAGCGGGATGTACCGGTCGCCGAGGGCCCCGCCGAACTCCTCGCCGAGCGCCAGCTCGTCGGCGGTGCTCGCCCGGTGGAGCACGACGACGTCGCGCCCGTCGCTGTCCAGCTCCTCCGCGAGCGCGCGGATCGGCCCGACGCCGGCGCCGCCCGCGATGAGCAGGACACGCTCGCTGCGGGTGCGGTCGGACGTGAACCGGCCGAAAGGGCCCTCCAGCAGCACGTGCGTGCCCACGCGCAACCGCTTGACCGCGGACGAGTGGTTGCCGAGGTGGCCGATCGTGAACCGGATCCGCCCGTTGTCCGTCACCCCGGAGACCGAGTACGGGTGGGCGGTGACGAGGTGGCCGAACGTGAGGAACTTGACCAGGAAGAACTGGCCCGCGCGCACTCCCAGCTCCTCGACGTGGTCGCCGACGAGCCACACGCTCGTCGTCCGCGGCGTCTCTGAGATGACGCGCTCGATCTGGAAGACGTGCCGCCGGAGGCGCCACAGGGGCCGGACGATCCGCCAGGTGAACACTGCGGCACCGGCCGCGGAGTACAGCAGGATGATCGCGACGCGCGCGAGCGCATCGGGGACGAAGTGGTACCCGGCCGTGAGCTGGTGCCAGAAGCCCAGGTAGATCCCGGCGTAGAGGGTCAGGTGCAGCCCCCACCACACCTCGTAGCGCAGGAACCGGCGGGCCGCCCGCGAGCTCGCGGCGCCGGCGACGAGGAACAGCCCGACGCCCACCCACGCCTCGACGAGGTCCGGCACCGTCACCAGCATGTGCGGGACCTCTGCCCACAGCGGTCGCGAGTCGCGGAACGTGCCGCCGATCGAGGCGAGGACCACATGGGTGCTCACGAGCAGGATCACCGTGGTGCCCAGGCTGCGGTGCCAGCCGACCAGGTGGTCCAGGCCGAACACCCGCTCGGTCCACGGTGCCCGCGAGACCAGCACGAGGAGGACGCACACGAGATACGAGGCCAGCAGGCCGCAGAGCTCGCCCGCATCGGCGAAGAGCACGGCCGGTGTCGCCTGCGGCCGCGCGCCCTGGAACCAGAATGCCACGACGGCTGCCGCGCCGAGCGGGACGCTCGACCTCACGAGCGCCCTGCCGAACGCCCCCGGGCTGGGCCGCCGGAACCGGCGTCTCCGGGCGACAGGGGCATGCCGGAGCTGGGCCGTCGTGGTCATCGGCGATGAACGTAGCAGCCGCCAGGATGCCCGGACAGTTCCGAATGTCAGGATGCGAGACGGGTCAGGGCCGCTAGCCTGCGCGGCATGACGCCCACCGCGTACCTCGAGCAGCTCGCCCGCCTGCAGACCGTCTTCGGTCGCCTCACCGAAGACACCGACCTCGAGGCCACCGTGCCCGGCCTGGGTGGCTGGCGGGTGCGCGAGCTCGTGCTGCACCTCGCCGGTGTGCACTACTGGGCCGCGGGGATGGCCCTCGGCGACTCCTCGCGCAGCGACGAGCTCGCGGCCGACCCCGGGCTCGACGCGGCTGCGCTTGCCGCGCTGTACACCGAGCACGCCGACGCCCTGCGGGCCACGCTCGCCGCTGCCGGCCCCGACGGTGCCGCGCGCACCCTCGTGGGCCCCGGGACCGCGTCGTTCTGGTACCGCCGCCAGGTCCACGAGACGCTGGTCCACCTCGGCGACCTCGCTGCGGCCCGCTCCGGCGCCTGGACGCCGGACGTGCTCGACGGCGTCGTCGATCTCGATCCGGGGCTCTGGGTCGACGGCGTCGACGAGGTGGTGACGATGTTCGAGCCGCGGCAGGTGCGGCTCGGGCGGATCGCGCCGCTGGGCCGGCTCGTCGAGCTGCGCGACGCCGTCACCGGGGCGTCGTGGGTGCTGGGCGGGCACGAGGACGACCGCTCGGCCGCCGACGCCCCCGTCGCGACTGCCACGGGCGAGGCCCGAAGCCTCGACCTCGTGCTCTGGGGTCGCGTCACTCCGGCAGCGGCCGGTGTCGTCGTCGACGGCGACGCGGGTGCGCTGGACGCGGCGCTCGCCGCGGGCGTCACGCCCTGAGGGCGCCACGGTCGTCTCCGTGGCCGCTGCCGCACCACCGGCGCCGAGGGAAGGGCGCTGAGTCCCGCCCACCCGTCGTACCGGCTGTCGTCGCCGGCGCGACGTCGAGCCATCATCGCCGCTGCGAGACCGAGGTCGTTCATCGCCATCACCTCTGATGCCGTGTGTTTCCGTCTATCTCACTTTTGATGGTAACCCCAAGGTGTGACCGACTACAATGCTTTAGGTGGTCACAGATTCGACACCGCGCCCCGAGGAACGCTGTCCTCGCGCGGTCGGGGGACATGTGGCGCTCGACCTGGTCAACACCGACGTCGACGCCCAGGGCGACCGGTCGACCGACGTGCTCCGCAACGCGACGGAGTTCCTCGCGTGGTGCGAGCACATCGGCGTGCCCGTTCCCGGCGCAGCTCCTCGCGACGCACGAGCGGTGACCGCGCCGGCCGCACGGCTGCGGACGGCGCTGCGTGCCGTCATCGAGGCGATGCTCGGAGGCCGGACGGCGCCGGCGGAGGCGCTCGCGACGCTACAGGCGGCATGCACGGACGCCATCACCCGGTCCCGTCCGGTGATCGAGGATCGCCGGCTCGTGTGGGAGCACGACGCCGCGGAGCCCACCTCTGTCGTCGACCGCCTCGCCCTCGCGGCCGTGGACCTCCTGCGCGAAGGACCCGTCGACCGGCTCAAGGCGTGCC